>JBIKMB010000054.1:0-29266 GCA_044359485.1 Pirellulaceae bacterium
GCCCGCGAGCTCAACGGCAGGAAGATCCGCTGTCCGGCGGTAGACCTGGGCTTGCTGACGTAGCGAAAGTTTCGCAGCTGTTCAGCTTCATTACTGTTGGATTGGCTGCAGGGCGGATTGGCTGCAAAGCGGCATAAGGATTAGGCGATTTTTTCTCCGGTAGGCTGGAGCAAGCCACGGACTTAGAATCGCTGTGTCCGGTATTCCATCTCAAGCTGGCTCGCGGTTGTTGGAAACTGCTGAGAGGGCAAGTAATTGATTGGCGTCTGCCGCTGTGGGGGCCGATTTTACCGAACCACCGAGCTACAGAGCTGCAGTTGCCTTTATTTTAAGGCATAACGGTGGGCTCGATGAGGATTCTCTGCGCCGCAACTGCTTCGAACCGGCATCCGCGGCCGCACTGAGTGCCTGGCACCAGAGTTCGTGTGAGTGCCTGGCACCAGAGTTCGTGTGAGTGCCTGGCACCAGAGTTCGTGTGAGTGCCTGGAACCAGAGTTCGCGTGGCTGTCCCCACCCGGTGCCTGGCACCAGATGGGGCCGCGCAGCGGCGGGTGCCTGGCACCCAAGCCTGCGGCAGGCTATGCGATTTGCTCAATAAGCTCAAGAGACGACAAGTCGTAAGTGGCGCATCTGCCTAATGAAAAAGCGAAGGAAGCTGACGTCGCGAATGACAGGAACCGCAATGAGTCCCTCCACATAGGGAATGCTAAGAGTTTATTTCCAACGATCTGGTTTGGGGATGTATCCCTCGATCGCGGCCAGATCTTTGCCGGGAACAGTGGCCGCAAACTTAATGCCCAGCTTATTGATGTTGTTCGCTGCTTGTTCAAGCGATTCCTGATTGTTGATTTTTAACTTTACGCCTTCGAATATCGCGAGGACTTCCTGCAAGATCGGTTGCTGCAGTTTCTCTTGCGCTGACCGCAAGCGATCAGCCGCTCGTTTGGCACGCTTCGCGGACGTCACCCCAAACTCCGCTTTTTGAGTTGCCTTGGCAGTGCTCCGCAAACTGAATTCAAGGTCTGCGATCAACCCCGCTACGAACATCTGCCGCAATCGGTCAGGAGAAGAAGGATCGTTCGTTTTACCGCTGGAGCGTACGAAGTTATGGCGAACCATCCCCTGTGACCAAGCAACAATCTCGAAATCAAGACTGCCGGCTTTATGGCCACCAACATTGACCAGTTCTTCATCGGGAACGGTGTGGCACCGATAGCAACTTTGAGCCAGCAAATAGACGTTCACGGGATTTCGCATCCCGCCACCGATCGCATTGCGCAAACGCTGCAAGCGATGCTCGGGCGATTCTTGTTCGCGGGTCACATTCGGTCCGCCGTAATCATGATGAGAATCAATCCAGTTTTTTGCCCCACCATGGCAAGATTCGCAGGAGATACCAGAAATCGCATCCAAATGTCCATCCTTACTCTGCATCGTGTAATGGCATTGAATGCATCTCGAATCGGACTTGAACGATTTCACACCAAGCCTGTCTGCGATATTCTTGGCCTCGGGATTACGATGTAGCGTCAAAAAAGTTTCATAGTGGGGCGTTTTCTTCCATGTCTCAATCTCACCTGCATGACATTTGGAGCATGTTTCGTAACCCACGACTTTGTGTGGATCGATATTGAGTTCATAGGAACGATTACGAGGATCTTCCACATCGACATCGTTGAAGGCTAAACCAGAACATACGAAAACGACTATGACTGCCGAAAAGACAACTCCCAATGAGCGAGAATATTTCGAAATTCGGGTCATAATGATTCTCTATCCCAAACTGTTTCTATATGGTTTTGCACAACTTTTTTGAGGTGAAAGCGATTCCGCTATTGATAGTTAGCTCATGAAAATCGAGACTATCGATGAGTAAAGTGGGAATAAGTTTCGGGTCGAGAAATAGAATTCGATTCTGCTGACTGTATCGATTTTATTGCCAACCTAGTCAGCTAGCTCGACCTACAATCTTACTTGAATCCAAGTACATTTCTAAGCAAATCCCCATCTAAGGTGAGCTCATAGATCAAGCTCTACATTCCCCTCGGGAAGCGATATGCACGACAAGATTTCCCCAGCGGCAGTCGGAGCAGCGGGCTCTTTGCTATATCGCACTTTTCCGCAGAGATTTTTAACAACACACGCGCCGCAAACTCCCGAACGGCATCCCGACTCAACCACAATATCATTGGCCTCCGCGAGACCTAGAAGAGATTTGTAATTATCGTTCCACGGAATCGACTTTTTGGAACGTTTGAAAGAAACGGAACCTTGATTCAAAGATTGCGATGGCCGATCGACTGGCTCAGGTTGCGGAATCGCCATTGACTTAATGTCACCGAAAGACTCCCAGGCTATATCTTCCGACTGAACACCTGCTTGGATCAGTTGTCTCTCAAAATCAACCATCCAGTTCGCCGGGCCGCAGAGATAGAATTTACTCCTAGCTGCGGGGAGCATTTCGCCGAGTCGCGTTGCATCAAATCGCCCCGTCTCATCGAAATGAATTCCTTGTAATTCATGGGCTTCAGGACGACTATAAAATGTCGTAACCTTGAGTTCCTCACGCTCAGTTCGCCATTTATTTAGGAACAATGCAAATGGATGTTGTTCTGAATTCCGGACTTGGTAAAAGAGATAAATCTTGCGTCCGGGATGGGTTTTCAATGACCAACGCAGGATGCTGATCATGGGAGTGATGCCGATACCAAGTGCCAATAAAACCAAGGGCCCGTTGAAATTCGGATCGACATGAAAATGCCCCTGCGGGCCTTTTATTAAAAGGCTATCACCTTCTCGCAAGGTGGAGTGGAGATAATCGCTCAATCCATTTTTAGTTCGATCGATGTCCGGTTCGGCGATCGGTACGCGTTTGATGGTTAGTCGATAATAGCGCGGATCGGGCGCATCGGATAGCGAGTAACAGCGCAGCGGTCTTCGCCCATGTTTATCGACGGGCAATTGGACCAAAAGATGCTGGCCGGGGAGAAAGCTTGGAAGCAGTTCTCCGGTTGCATCCACCAGGTAAAAAGAGCGACAGTCGCTAGATTCATCCGCGATTTCAGCGACCACCATTTGTCGCCAACCGGTGCTAGCGTTGTAGGGTGACTTGAGAACACCCGCTAATCGTGCTTGCTCGATTTTTGCAGCGGCGGCAGTCGCGTGACTGAATTGACTATGGCGCGCTTCCTGTAGGTTTCTCCACGACTCCCAAAAAGTCTCCGCTACGATCCATGATGAGTAACCGAGGAGTGTGGCGGCGGTGCCTGCAGCGACGATTTCCGGCGAAACCAACATGGGTATTGTCTCTCGGTTTGCGGAAGTCGGGGTCAATTAGGAGGAGAATCGCCCCATATAAGCACCGTTTTTCCCGGGTAATCGATACAAATTGCCAAATCACCCCTCGGAATCAGCAATATCCTGACTCGGTAAATATCGGCTATTTCCAATTTTTTCCAGAGAAATAAGCGGTTTTTTGATTGCCGGACGCTGATCGCCAAAAAGGTTTTCTATGGAGGGTGGTTGCCAAGTCGCTAAGAGTAATCAATCTTTAATGAGTCACGGGATCGTGGAAAGGAACCGCACCAACGGCCATTGGGGCATAGTTTCGGTTTCCCTCCTCGCTTCCGGCAACCGAAAATGAGCCGATATGAACCAAGCGGAAAGCCAGAATTCTTCTCTGTCGATCGATGAAAAACTTGAGCTGTGCCAGGACGCGATCGGTTATCGCTTCCATTCTCGCGAACTGCTCCAAGCCGCTCTGACTCACGCGTCAGGCGCCTCAACGCGATTGGCCTCCAATGAGCGACTCGAATTCCTGGGGGACTCGATCCTGGGAACCGCCATCTGTGAATTGCTTTTCCATAACCATCCCGAATATTTGGAAGGGGAGCTTACCAAAATCAAATCGGTGGTCGTAAGCCGTCGATGTTGTGCCAAGGTAAGTCGCGATCTTGGTCTAGAACGCTGTTTAATTGTGGGCAAAGGCATGACCATGGGCGCAGGCGTACCACGGTCGCTGCTGTCGGATGTCTACGAAGCTCTCATTGCGGCAATCTATCTGGATGGCGGAAACGATGCAGCTAGACAGTTCATCTACCGTTCGATGGAAGAGGAACTGCAACTGGCCATTGAAGGTCAAATGGGAGGCAACTACAAATCCACCTTGCAGCAAAAGGCCCAACGCGACTTCAGTAAAACGCCCACCTATAAATTGATCGATGAAAGAGGACCGGATCATAGCAAGGTTTTTTTAATGTGCGCGGAAATTGATTCCCGCCGCTTCTCGCCCGCTTGGGGGCGGAATAAAAAAGAAGCCGAACAACGAGCTGCCGGGAACGCTCTCTCTGAACTTCGCGGTGAAGAGCCACCCTATAAAGATATCTGAATACTGGAGCGGCTATCTCCGATTTTTTAATCAAATCGAAACTAGGTTGCATCCCGCTCAAACGTTCTTCCCTTGCCGACCCAATACTCGCAAAGAAAAAAACACAAAACAAAAAACGCAGCGTGAACCTCAACGCTGCGTCAATCTTCTCGGCATTTATGATCCAAGATCGATGTACAAGCTACACTTCATTGGGTACGACAAATGGTGCGCGATATTCACGTGTGAGCAGACCATTTGCGGCCGCATTGCCAACGAAAGATTCCTTCTCCACATCGATTTGCAATGTTTCACCGAGCTGGACTTGCAAGTTATCCGTATCAATCTGATTCTCTTGCAAATGCTGTCCCGCTCGCTCCATCGTGGCCAGAATATCCTCCTCTTGCCAGTGCTTGGTCAAGCGATCAGGCAACTCTGCACCTCGAACTGTTTGCCCCAGCACCAGGGAGATATTGCCCAGATGACAAAGTGCACTTGAAAGATGGCCTTCTTCTATATCGGCATTGAGCTCTTTGTAATCACCACTGCGAACCGCATTGATGAAGTTGTCAAAGTGCGACTCTCCACCGTTAAATTCTTTGATCACATTACCGGATTTATCAAAAGCCTTACCTGCAGAGTAGGAGCTCATCACCACATAGCCCTCGCTCCCTTCGACGATGATTCCAACGGTCGCTCCCATATAGTCTTTGGTGGGTAGCCCCCGAACCTCAAATACCAACTGCTGCTTGCCATAATCATGAACGACAACCTGTGTGTTAGCCGTCTCGCCAGCATCGGTATACCCGAATCTCCCTCCGTAACTCACCGTTCGATTGGGCAATTTGTTTTGCCCGAGTGCCCAACGACAGAGGTCCATTTGGTGAATGCCTTGGTTGCCCAAGTCCCCGTTGCCGTAAGCATATTGCCAATGCCAATCATAATGAAACTGAGGTCGTGTGACCGCAGCTTCCGGTGCAGGCCCCAACCATAGATTGTAATCGACCGATTTCGGTGGATCGTATTTGCCCGCAGGTCCAATCGATGACCGTCGCTTGTAGCACAACCCTCGAGCGATCTTTACCTCACCTATCCCACCACCATGGATGAATTGCATCGCATCCCGCATTCCCTTGGCAGACCGACTCTGAGTGCCCGTTTGAACAATTCGATTGTACTTACGGGCCGCTTGGACGACACGGCGTCCTTCAAGCACATTGTGGCTCACAGGCTTTTCTAAATACACATGCTTGCCAGCCTGAACCGACCAGATCGCTCCCAAAGCGTGCCAATGGTTGGGGGTAGCAATCGAAACGATATCGATCGATTTGTTTTCCAGAAGCTTGCGAATATCCTTCACAAATTCGGGACGCTGGCCACCACGAGCGGCAGCAAATTCATCGCAGCTCTGTTGACCTACCTTTTCGTCCACATCGCAGATATGTGTGACTTGGGTAAATTTATTTCCGCCGAATCCACCAAGATGGCTTCCGCCACGACCACGCACCCCGACAACAGCTACGGACATTTTTTCGTTAGCCGAAACAGCACCTGATTTTTCTTCTGCAGCCAGTGAGCCAGCCGCTTGCGAAATCGCTACAGCCGCAGCCGAAGCTAACATCGATCTTTCCAAGAATTCGCGACGCGATGAACGATTCATCATAGGACTCCTGTTCAACTCATGGATGTGGGAGGAAAATGGGTGGCATGATTAGCCGGGAGGACTAAACCTTTGGCGGGTTGTCGGACTCACTCAGCCACCTATGATAAGCGATAGCAGGGGAAAGATTCTACACTTTTAACCTAAAAGAATTGGGTAGCCAGACCGCTATGAATCGACAAGAACGAGCCGACTACATTGCTACCCGATTGGCCGAATTGTATCCGAATCCCCCCGTACCGTTGGAACATGTCGATCCCTACACGTTTCTGATCGCCGTTCTGCTCAGTGCCCAGTGCACTGATAAGATGGTTAATCGGATAACTCCCCATCTTTGGAAACTTGCCGATAACCCCTTCGATATGTCCCGGAAGAGCCAGACCGCCATTCAAGCAATCATTCGCCCGTGCGGTCTCTCACCTCAAAAATCGAAAGCCATTTTAGAGTTATCGAAAATCTTGGTTAACCAATACTCCGGCGAAGTTCCCAAGGATTTTGAGGCGTTGCAGACTCTGCCAGGAGTCGGTAGAAAAACGGCAAGTGTCGTGATCAGCCAAGCGTTTGGTGAACCAGCCTTTCCAGTCGACACCCACATTCATCGACTCGCTCAACGCTGGAAACTCACCAATGGCAAAAATGTATTGCAAACAGAAATGGATTTGCGCAAACTCTTTCCAAAAGAAAAATGGAATTCGCTTCATCTGCAAATCATTTTTTACGGTCGAGAATATTGCACCGCACGAGGCTGCGATGGGACCGTATGTGAAATTTGCACAACTCTGTTCCCCAAAAGGCGGTCCAGCGTGCAGACCAAAAAATAATGGAAGCGATCTGACACGTGCCGCCGCGCTTGCGCACTCATAATACACTTAGCCACACCATCAGACGCCGGGTTTGAAGGCCAATCGCACTCAGTATCGATCTACTTTACCCCTTCGATCTCAACGGAAAGCATGCACTAGTGACAGCATGCCTTATTGAAAGCATCCTTGGGCAACTTACTTTTAGTTCCCCAGGCGGGTTTAGCCTTCGCTGCAGTCCAGCGAAGACTAAATCCATCCGCTATCTGGGTTGCCACATCCTGAAGTATTGAAGCATTTGCGATACCAAAGAGGATGTGCGTTATCACGAGCATCGACCCATTGAGCGAAAGTCTTGTGACCAATCAATTTTCTTCCGGTGCTCGAATCACATCCGCCAACGCATACTTGGCTGGACAGAACTCATGCTCAGCAAAGTAAAGGCTCAATTCACGAGCAGCGCTTTCGGGACTATCGGAAGCGTGTACAAGATTCATTTGACGACTGCTGCTGAATTCTCCACGGATCGTCCCTGGGGCAGCATTCATGCCATTGGTCGCTCCCAGCATTTCGCGAATAATGCGAATCACATCTGGACCTTCAATTGCCATCGCGACCACAGGGGCAGAGGTGATGAATGTTTCAAGGCTTTTGTAAAATGGCTTGCTGACATGTTCCGCATAATGCTTTTGCGAAAGTTCAGGAGTCACCCGAAGCATCTTCATGGCAACGATGGACAAGCCCTTGTTTTCGAATCGGGTGATGATCTGTCCCATCAAGCGTCGTTCTACACAATCGGGCTTGAGAAGTACCAAGCTTCGCTGAGTTGCCATGTTGAATTACCCCTTATACAAAAGCTGCCATACAAAAGATGCCTGGATTCTTGTTCTCAATCACAAGAGCTTGAATTGTGCCCCAAAAATCAAATAGTTCAAGGTCGCTTTCGCTCTTCAGCGGGAGCGATTTACGCAAATTTCCCAATCCTCAGAGCCACGTCTTTGATGAATTCGGCATGTTCAGCGTCTAGCTGGTTGTCGAATTGGGTTGCGTCGATTCGAGAGCAAATCTTCGTCATCCGCAGCCGGGGCCGACTCCGTTTTAGGTGCTGGTGTTGCCGGTAGACTGGGGACTTGGGGAGTCGCTGGAGTTGGTTCTGAGCCTTGCGGCTGGAAAGGCTGCTTCGCATCCAAATGCTGCTCGGAATCTGATGGCTGGCCCTCGGACTCCGCAGGATCTGTGTCCAGTAGACCAGAATCAGTTTCAATAGGAGCAGTCGGCTTCGGAACCGTTGCGGAAACTGCGGGTGGAACGGCTTGGATTTGTCGGCCAAAAGTTTGCTGTTGTGGCTTGGCTGGAGTTGGCTCTTGGAGATTTCTGGGTAGCGATCTAGGAACTTGCTGAGTATTTCCTTGGGCGCGCTGCCAAGGCCAAGCACCGGGCTTTAAATCTGATGGACTAGAGTCTGTCAACGGTTGAGGGACCGTCGGCTGGGGCGGATTGTGGGAAATTCCTAACGAATGTGGAAGCACAGGTTGAGAATTACTCAGAGATGGCCCGTTGGGCACGGGACCAGTTGGAGGCGGACCGTTTGTGCCCCCAAGGTATCCGCCAGAGTGAGCAGCGGGTGGCATCAGTGGATGATTGGCATAAACCGAGTTGGGAATACATGGGCCCTGATCGTACTTCACCGCTTGTCGCCAATTGATGCAGTCAGGGGCGAAGAGAGGATTGCCATAGCTTGGCTTTCCAAAGACATGTCCCGGATGAAGGTTATAATTTCCAAAATGCTGGTTGCCGCAAGGTGTGTTTTGTATCGTCGTTGTACAGCTTTGGCAGGCTGGAGTACCGGCCACAACGATGTTCGGCGATGGCTGTCTGGTCTGCCCCCGAGTAAAACCTGCAGAAAAAATGCTGCTTGTATTGAAGTTACATGCACCGTATCGACCGCAGTCGCCAGATCCACAACTGCTACACTGGTGATATCCCTCGCTATAACCGATTCCCCAAAAACGACCGCCGCCATTGAGCAAGGGAATGCCTGCTCCAGGACTCCGCGGAACGTTGTTTTGAAGATGCCTTGCTTGCCACTGTGTATATCCCGCTTGGCCCCCAGTCCATTGTCCTACCGGAGTTCCATAGGTGACGCCGGCATCTGCACCGTAGTAAGGCATTGCCCCGTATTGGGCCAGCGATTCAGAAACCAGCATCATGACCAAGCTTAGTGCTCCAAGACGCTTGATCCATGGCACGAACATCGCAGTCAACCTCAGGAAAGAAAAGGTTATTTTGTTTTGCATCTTGGGCAATTGCACCAATTGCATCACGATCAACTCAAGTGCTCCTCACGAACGGCACTGCATTCCGTAGGCGAATCGACGCTGGGCCTATCTGTTATCTAGTGGAGTCAAGCCACTTAGTCCATTCCTTCCGAGACGAGGATCGGTTGTAACACTGGTACCTTTTTTTTGGTTGAACAGTGCAAACCGTTGGGTTCCGATCGTAACGATTATGAAGCTTTAATCAGATACGAAAGGATTTTCGCCAGGGTAATCCAATTTGAAAATCAGAACGCCTCGAAGAACTGGCCTAAATTTCTGACAGGGTTCTCTTAAACCCAGGCATTTATGGCAAGGTGCATTGAAATGAAATCGCGAAATCCATATCAAAAACGCAGACAAGTTTTCGCCGACCGCGCGATCCAATTGTCGTTGGCTTGGCGTCTTGTAGGACATTGGCTGCTGTTTACTGGCGTATTGGTAGTTTTGAACACTTTTCTCTTCGCAGGTTCGAACATTCCACAGAAATCGATCGGCGAAGCATTTTATCTAGCAGCTTGGGCCCAATTGCCCTTGATCATTTGCGTTTTGGCCTTAGCGCCTCTGTTTGTTCGCGACGCGTTGCGAATCAGCAATCGTTTGGCTGGCCCGATGGTTCGCCTCCGCAGCAGCCTTCGCACATTGGCATCCGGAGAGACCTGTCCACCGCTGGTATTTCGCGAAAATGATTACTGGCTGGAGAGTGCCACAGAGTTTAATCGCGTCAGGCAGTTAGTCATGGGTTTAGCCAAAGAAAAGCCTCAAATCACTGGAGCCTCGTCATCCCAATCTAACGCAAACATTGCGAGTGAATTGCATGATGAACAATTTGTGCAATCCGATGCGAACACTACAACCAGCGTGGTCACAAATGCGGTAGAGAGTGCTGTAAACGAATCGACGACTCCTCACAGTTCTTTGTCATTGGCCAATCGGGTTATTTGGCAGGGGGAGCGAAACAACAAACCTTCGCGATACGTGCATCAAGAAGTTGAGCCAGCGACGCCCATAATTCCAGTCACGGATATGGCAGAAATACCTGTTGCGGTTAGCCCGAAATAAATTCGATTTCGTTGGATTCTTTATACATTCATCGCTCATTTATCACGTTATCACTTCGTGAGGTAACGGCCGTCCATAAAGCCCGGCTACCAGATTGTTGACCGCGATATCAGCCATCGCTTGCCTCGTTTCCACGGTAGCACTTCCGATATGCGGCAGGATTACACATCGCGGTAGCTCGCGGAGTGCAGAGTCCGCCGGTAGCGGTTCTGGATCCGTTACATCCAACCCAGCTCCCCAAATAACCTCACGCTTGATCGCGTCGTATAAAGCCTGTTGGTCGACCAACCCACCTCGCGCTGTATTGATCAAAATCGCATGGCGCTTCATCAAAGCCAAGGTAGTGGAGTTTATAAGATGATGCGTGCTGGGATTATAGTCTGCGTGTAAACTCACAATATCGGACTTGCGAAGCAGAGATTCTAAATCCATTCGTTTTGCACTCAAGAGCGACTCAGCGTCCGGCTTATCGGAGCGGGCCGTGTAGAAGATCTTCATATCCCAGCCATAATGCATGCGTTTTGCCAGAGCCATGCCTATCCGTCCCATACCAACTATACCCAGAGTCGCGCCGCGCAGATCTAAGCCTAAAAGCCCCAACGGATCCCAAGTTTTCCATTCGAGCCTTTTGACTTGAGCGATCGATTCTGGAAAACGGCGAGCGGTTGCCAAAATGAGTCCAGCAGCGATGTCTGCGGTTGCTTCGGTCAAGACTCCTGGCGTGTTGCCCACTTTGATTCCTCGAGCTTTCGCCTCGCGCACGTCAATATTATTGAAGCCTACGGCGTAATTGCTCACCACTCGCAACTGCGAGCCCGCTGCGTCAAAAACCTCAGCATCCATGCGGTCGCTGAGCAAACTCAAGACACCCTCACAACCGCGAACATGATGCAATAAGTCATTTCTGGAAGGTGGCAATTCGCCGGGCCATACCGTCAAGTCAACTTCTGACGCCAATCGCTTTAGGGCAGCTTCCGGGATTCGACGGCAAACAAAAACCTTCTTTTTCATGATCGCTCGCCTCCTGTTTGGGTCCGATCGAAGTCTGCACATCGATCCCGGAGGAAGGAGGTGCCATGCGCTATTAGGATCACTGCCAACCGCAGGACTTCGAGGGTTTGAATACGGCGAGGTTCGCCGCGCACCAGATATAACACATCGCACTCTAGATATAAAACATCGATCCAGAAACGGTGGTAACACGTTGTATGAGATCCGTCAACGAAAGTTCTTGCAGCAATTCGCGTTGCCGACTCGCGAGTTGTTTCCAAAGCTCAACAACCGTGTTTGCATCCGCCGTTTGAGCCGCCAGGTTTAGATCGGGAGCTAATAAGTTGGGAGCGACCGCTTCGACAACATCGAGCACTGAGATTTGTGAGGCTGGACGCTGCAAGAAGTAGCCCCCCGACGAACCGCGGGAACTATTGACCAAACCAGCCGTGCGCAATTGCTGTAAAATCTGCACCAGAAATGGCATCGGTATCTGTTGATCATCAACGATCTCGCGCAGAGCAACCGGCTTGCCCAATTCTTGTCGTTTGGCAAGTTCCATCATAGCGAGCAGGGCATAATGGGCGCGAGCTGGGATTTGCACGTTGAACTCTGCCGTTGATATTAAAAACTAAAGGGTCAGTAAAGCTTTGATGATTTCGATCGAATCATGCGGTCAAGGACGCAATGCAATCAGTCCCGCGTATGTAAGCCGCACTCAGTTTTCGCAAAGCCACTCCAGCGTCCCGCCCGTTCATCTTCTCCTGACAGGACCGCCCGAGTACATGGCCAACATCCGATACTCGTATATCCCTGATCATGCAAAGGGTTGTAGGGGATATTTTCTTTCATGATCAATCCCCAAACCTGCTTCTTGGTCCAGTTTGCCAATGGACTGACCTTAACCAAATGAAACTTCTTGTCCCATTCTACAATGGCCGCTTGAGAACGATCCGCGCTTTGATCTCGGCGAATCGCGCTGGACCACGCATGCTTGCCACGAGCCGCTTGGCGAAGCACCTTGATCTTGCGTTCGAAGCAGCAGCGGTTGGGATCGCTCTTGTACAACGGCCCACCATGCTTTTGTTCGAATTCGACCACGGTCAATTCAGGCTTCTTCAGTTCCACTTCGATACCGTACTTTCGTTGAATCTTGTCTCGAAGTTGCAGCGTTTCGGGAAACTGATAACCCGTATCGAGATTGAAGATGGAAGTCTTCGGCGCTATTTTTGCCAGCCAATGAATCAACACCATACCTTCAGGTCCGAAGGCTGTCGCCATGGTGAAGTGCTTTCCGAAACGCTCAATCGCCCACTGCAAAATTTCGATAGGTTCCGCAGTCTCAAGTCGGGCACTATTTTCCTGTAAATCAGCCAACAATTCGCTGGTTGGAAACAATGGAGGCGTGGCGACAGCGCTGCCGCCGAGTTCCTCTGCCTCCGATCCCTCGCGCGTTGGAGCCTGCTCCGTCATGGTGCTTTTGCTTAAAGTCGACACGATTCCTAATCCCGAGTGCCCCGTAACGTTCGAAACTACAAAGTTCGAAACTACTTGGTTCGATGCTACTTGGTTCGATGCTACAAAGTTTGATAATACACATTCAACCCTAGAAGATATATTACCAATATGACTCACTTAGTCAAGATTGATCAAACGGCAATTTTTATCGGCAAACTGGGACGGTTTTTCCACTTTTTGGGCCAAAACGTAAAAAAAGAACCATGAAGGGCCCAGCTTTCGGGGACAGCGCACTCTCGGATGGACTTGGCGAGGAACGTTTAGCCGAAGCGACCAGTTACGTAATCTTCGGTTTCGACCAATTGTGGCTTGGTGAAGATAGTGGAGGTGAGACCGTATTCGATCATGTGTCCGAGGTACATGAAGGCTGTGTAATCGCTGATCCGGGAGGCTTGTTGCATGTTATGGGTGACGATGAGAACGGTGAATTCTCCCCTCAATTCGTCGATAAGGTCTTCGATTTTGGATGTAGCGATTGGGTCCAAGGCAGAGCAAGGTTCGTCGAGCAGCAATACTTCGGG
Organism: Pirellulaceae bacterium; assembly: GCA_044359485.1. Classification (GTDB taxonomy): domain Bacteria; phylum Planctomycetota; class Planctomycetia; order Pirellulales; family Pirellulaceae; genus JAFLCP01. The sequence continues at coordinate 13,233 of JBIKMB010000054.1, forward strand.
TGCGGCCGCAATGGCTCGAGCTATACAGAGCCGTTGTTGCTGTCCGCCGGAGAGTCCTAAGCCGCTTTCATGGAGTCTATCTTTAACTTCATCCCAGAGAGCGGCAGCCCGCAAACTTTGTTCGCAAACTTGGCGCAGCGTCGCTTTATCCTTGATGCCTTCGATGCGAAGTGGGTAAACGATGTTGTCGAAGATGCTACGCGGAAATGGATTCGGCTTTTGGAAGACCATGCCGAGTCGCTTGCGGAGATCGGTCACGTCGATGGAATGATCATAAATCGATTGCATACCAAGGCGAATATCGCCGCGTGTTTGGACTGCCGGATTGAGGTCATTCATGCGATTGACGCTGCGGAGTAGGGTGGATTTACCGCAACCGCTGGGACCTATCAAGGCGGTAACTTTGCCTTTGGGGACCGAGAGGCTAATATTAAAGAGCGCTTGCTTTTTGCCGTACCATAGCGAGAAGTCATTGATGGAAATGGCAGCAGCCTCGGAATTCAACTCATCATGGACGCGCGGGCGAAAATTTTCATCGGTAATCAACTGTTGTAAACGCCCCATCGGCTTGCTACCCGAGTGCGCTTTGGTAGTGATGACCGGCGTGTTTCGACGAGAGGGGTTTTCGTAGTTTTCACTTCCAGCAGGCAAGAATAAAACTCCGATTTCAATTGCAAAATGTGGGTAACTTTTGGCAAAACTGCGTAGAAAAACAAGTCCGTGGAAACGTGGCGATCACCTTTGCTATCGTCAGGTGACCAAGTTCCGCTTCTGAATTAGAGAGCCAAGCGCTAGCTCTCACAATCGGCACATTGGTAAATTTCTGTCAAAATAATATGAATTCGATTCCCAAGCTTTCGAAATCTTCTCGAGCCCAAGTCGGTGGCGAGACGAAAAGATATCGAGTACTGCCACTCCAGAAAGAGTGAGCAAAAGTTCTATGTTTCGGCAGGGTGGCCAGCAAGAACTTGGCGGTGCTCTGATGGGGAGCTCCGCTTTTTGTCAAGATTTGAGGGCAGGGAGGCTCAAAGTCCGGTCAGGGACCTTGGACGATGCAGCCAGCACAAAGCAACTTTCATTCACCCTTTGCAGCCGAAACTGCCAAACCACCTCAGCGTAGTTTGGCCGACGAGCCTGTTGCGACGATTCGCGTCGACGCGCCGACGGAGTCTGGGAGCATCGTTGGTCCACCACATCGCCCCATATCGCCAGATCGGTCCGCAAATCCTAACGCGTCCCGTCCAGCATCAGGACGAATTCGGGGAGAGCGATCCCCCAGACAAACTCCCGAGCCAACCAACAAGCAATCGCTGCATTCAAACTCTAGGAACGAGCACAAAAAAAATTTCGAGGCTCATACAAATGCGGATTCCCCAAAGCCATCGTCGGCCGCGGTTGAGAATCATCCTGCGGAAGAGCAACAGACGGAACTCGATTGGCGCTCGGCCCACGCAGCGGATATCTCGCGCATTTTGGACCAACGCTTATTCGAGTTGGAACGTAGGGAACGTTTATTAAACAGTCGAACCTCACAACTTGCTCAGCAGGAGCGAATGTTTCGACTTTGGGCCAACGATGCACGTCAGGAGATCGAGCGTAAGAGTCGCCAACTATCGCAATTGGAGAGTGAGTTGATTCGCCGCAGCGATGATTTGCGTTGGCTTTTGGTGCACGGTGAAAAGTTCGAAAGCGGAGAACTGCGGGCCAATGCTGGGGGTGAAGAGCATGATTTTCGCTGCACCCGCGGCGATCAAAAAAGCATGGACGAAAGCAGAAACCACAAAACCTGCGATTCGACGATCGAAGATGAGCTACGGACTCAAGTCAAGGCAATGGAGTTCGAAGCCGAAGTCGACGGGGTTAGACGCATCAACCTCTAGATAGCCTCCGCTGTGTTTTTGTTCGACAAAAAACAGCTCTGCACAAAAAGAAGACCGGCCCGAACCGGTCTTCTCTGAGGCTAATTCGCTTTCAGTAACCTACTGCGTTGCAGCGGCATCCGGTTACCCGAAGCGATCCTTCTTAGAAGCGATCTTTTAATCGTACAAGCATACTCAGCGAGATGCGTTGGAGTTAGAAGCTGCGCTTGTGCTGCTAGAGGAAGACGACTCCGACTGCTTGGCAGCGACCGTAACAACATTGACTAAACCGATCGCGTTTTGAAGTTCTAACGGCGAAAACCAACGTTCTGTTCCGCTGTAGCGAGATTCAACTCGATTTTTTGAGGCGAGTTGTTCCCAGGTCAAGCCATTGGCGATGTGCCAAGCGGCTGCTTGAGCGGTGTTCTGATGAAGCTTACCGGTTCCGAGCAATTTGCAGAGTTCGCGAACGCGAGGATCTGGATTGACTTCTTCGAGGCGAACCAACTTGTATTTCATGCGTGGGTTGGGATCTTTCTTGCCATGTTCTAGGCAAACGGTTGGGACTTTGATTTTAGCAGCTTTATCGGCTTCGACCCGCATCATGCCACCCATGCCACCCATGCCGCCCATGCCGCCCATGCCACCCATGCCACCCATCATTCCTCCGCCCATACCTCCCATGCCACCTCCCATGCCCTGGCCCATACCGCCTCCCATGCCTCCCATACCTCCCATGCCTCCCATGCCGCCTCCCATACCTCCCATGCCACCCATACCGCCACCCATGCCACCCATACCACCCATGCCCATACCCCCGAATTGCGCGAGTACTGGCACGCCGCCGAATGCATCTGGCAGTTTGATATTCAGAGGTTGATCCGTTTTATTGTTGATCACGATGGTGGCTTGTGTCGCATCCTTAGGGAGGAAGCGAACTTCTAACTTGCCGTTTTCCATTCCATCAAAGAGATCGATCGACTCGGCAGGGGCTTCTTTTTTGGCTTTGGCAGACTCTTTTCCGACCTTTTCTTCTGCCAAGACAATTGGAGCGGTGCTCAAGCACCAAAACATGCAGGCAGTCGTACCTAAACGCAACAGTCTTGTAGACATTCTGAACACCCTTTTTCTTTCACTACCGCTCTTTTGAATTCGAACTCCGTGGTTCCCAAACCGTGGAAAACCCAAGGAAAAGTCGTAGCAAGTGTGACGAACCGATTCTGAAAAGTGATTGGCTGACTTTAGTGAGAAACGCTTTGCTTGGGGGGCTTTAGCCTTTCATCTACCTGCGATCGCTAAAAATGGCTCGCAAAAAATCAGTAACTGTGTATCAGAATAGTCATAAACACCTTAAACGCCAACTAATTTTTCCTATTCCTTTTCCTAGTTTTCCTGAAAACGGTACGTCCATACAGCCTGACGAAACGAGCGGCCCAGCTTCGCTAAGTAGTGCAGACGATTTGGGATTCCTACAAGGTGGAAGCAATTAGCGTGCCAAGCCCCAGGCTCAGCTCAGGCATCGACCTATGGGAACCTCGGTTTGCAGGAATGTTTGCTGGGATCTGATTTTTGATGTGGTTGGCGAGTGACCATTAGTTTTTACAGCGACAAATCGCCAAGCATGTCTGGAATTTGCCGGTAGCGGTGGCCGCCTGTAGGAAAAGTCGAAATTGCTGAGTTACACTAAGTCCCGTTTGAGAAATCGACCTGACTCTTCCAGAGGGGGGTGATGGATCTATTGAAAGAAACGGTTACTCCGAATAGATCAAAGTTGTTGGGTGTTAACTTTTGAAGCGTTCAGCCGGCCCGGGAGCGAGTGGCGATTTCGAGCGATTCAAATTGACAGCGTTTTGCCTAGGGAAACCGAGTCCGATGGTGTAAGCGAGACCGATTAGGTTTACGCCTGTCGACTCTGCCGGGCCGGTTGCAATCAATGGCAGTTTTGGTAACCTCTCGATCAAGTCGGGTTACAGACAAATGCCGCTCGCAAAACGAACGAACGAACGAACGAAGAACAAGATCCTCAGAAAAATGATTGTGGGCCTTGGCAGAATTTATCTCATAGACCTGTTTAGATCTCATAGACCTGTTTAGAAAGGTGCACTTCTATGGCGTTGTATGTCGGTGAATCTCTGGTTGGTGATGGAAACGAAATTGCTCATATCGACCTGATGATCGGTGACAAGGCCGGACCGGTTGGGATTGCTTTTGCCAACGCATTAGCCAATCAGAGCAGCGGTCACACAAACTTGTTGGCGGTTATCACTCCGAACGTTGCCGTCAAGCCATCGACGGTCATGATCACCAAGGTAACGATGAAAGGTAGCAAGCAGGTGATCCAAATGTTTGGCCCAGCCCAAACCGCGGTTGCCAAAGCGGTCGCCGATTCGGTTGCTGAGGGTGTTATTCCAAAGGATCAAGCGGAAAACTGGGTTATTGTTTGCGGCGTGTTTATCCATCCTGCCGCCGAAGACAACTCCAAAATCTATCAATACAACTATGAAGCGACCAAGCAAGCGATTGCCAACGCATTGCATGGTAAGCCGACTGCGGACGAAATGATCGCGAAGAAGGATGCCGCTCATCCTTTCAAGGGCTTCTAGTTCCAATGGGATTCCAGGTCGAATTGGTTATTGAAAACCGACGATCTTTTAGAATGTCAGAGGCTCGGTGTATCCTTCAGGGGTTAACCGAGCCTTTTGTTATTTGGGATAGCTGCAAACTGTGATTCGAGCGAGGCGTGAATAGACCATGAGTCAAGTGAGCCCAACTTCACTGAAGAAAAAAATTTTGGTTCAACTCGATTGCGATACATCGCCCAGTACGTTTGATGCGGTTGTAGCCATTGATTCGGGCGTCGAACAGTTACTGCAATATCCTTCGATTCGCAGTGACAATGTCACCGGGCTTGTTCATGGCTGCATCTTTACTCGGGGTGTCGATGATCTTAAGCACACGGCTATTTTCGTCGGTGGCTCAAATGTAGCGGCGACGACTTCGATCGCCGAGCAGATTCGGAAGACTTTTTTTGGACCGATGCGGGTCTCAGTGATGGTCGATGGTAATGGATCGAACACGACCGCCGTTGCAGCGGTCGTCAGCGTTCATCGCCATCTGGACTTAAGCCAAAGCTGTGTTGCCGTACTTGCTGCGACAGGGCCTGTGGGAAGTATCGCTGCCAAACTGCTGGCTCGATTAGCCAAGGAGGTTCGCCTTTTTTCTCGAGACAAGGCGAAAGCCGAACAAGTTGCCGCGGAGATACGAAGTTCGGCGACTGCGAGTGGATCGATCGGCCACCTTCGCTCCTATTCCTCAGCCCACGCCAGCGATCTGATGGCGGGATTAGAAGGTTGCCAGGCTGTGATTGCTTGCGGAGCGGCCGGAGTACGGTTGCTTGAGGCGTCTCAGTGGCGAGAGCTTAAGGATCTGAAAGTACTGATCGACCTCAATGCGGTTCCCCCAGCGGGTATCGAGGGAATTGAAGCTTTTGACAATGGCAAACAGCGCGAGGGAAAGACCTGTTTTGGTCCGATCGGAGTGGGGGGATTAAAAATGAAAATCCACAAAGCCTCGATTCGTGCTCTATTCGAAACAAACTCGGCCTTTCTTGATAGTTTCGAAATTTTGGATATCGGTTTGAAGTTGAGCTGATGCGTTCGCTTTTTCAGAAACACACATTTGCCTGCATTCATCTCGAAAAAGGCTTGGCCTTGACATGCGGTTCAGTTTTTTTGTAACTCTCCGCAAACATTTCTCAAGAGCGGTATTAGCGACCGTTCGGAATGTTTGAACAGAGAGACTTCTTGAACCATGAGCATGGAATGTTGAATCGGCTGCTGTGGATGTGGAGTGGTGTTATCGTGCTGGGCCTGGGCTTGCCAAGCTTCGGTCAGCAGATTCGCTTTCCGTCTACGGTTCCGATGAGCGATTTAACGCAGACTCAGAACATTAATGGACAACCGATTTCCGGCACGCGTCCGATTTCGCCCACAGCGGTTTCACCTTATCCGCCGGGCGTTTCTGCGCCAGTCACGGTGCCGCAGGGTTCTGCTCCCATTGGAACTGCCCCTTTTGGAACTTCGCCTGTTGGTGGAGTTCCTACTGGTAACCCAACTATCGGTGGAGCGCCGACAACATTCGGAACGCCTATGCCATCGAGCGTACCGGCGCCCTCGAGTGGACCGATGACGGTTGGGGCCCCTCCGGCGGCTTATCCGCCAGCTGGCGCGATCCCATTTGATCCCTATCAAGGTGCGAACGCCGCTTATAATCCGTCAGGATTTCCTGCGAATCAGCAAACGTTAGCGTCGTGGCTTGGCATGCAAAACAATCCGTTTGCGGGTTGGTTTGGGAATGCTCCCCCTAATCCCTACGGAACAACGATGGTGAACGGTGTCCCGGTGCCCAATGCGCCCAGTCCATATGGTACTCCGAATCCATATGGTACTCCGAATCCGTATGGTACTCCGAATCCTTATGGCGCGCCGGGAATGGCACCTGCGTCTGGCGGCATGGGGATGGGTAATCCGCCGGCCGGCTATCCGGGAGCTCCATACAATCCGGGAACGCAGTACGGTTCGAACGCTTATCCGCCGAGCATCTATCCGCAAGCGGGGTCGGGTATTGGGACCTATCCGCCGAATATGTATCCAAGTTCGACGCCGCAAGCCTTGTTTCCGACGGGCTGGCCTACAGACAGTTCTTCTTTGCAAAACGTGCAAAAATTCTGTTTGGGGCCTCGTTTTCGGCACTCCTGGGTAACGCGTGAAGGCTCGCCGAATAGCTTAGGAATTAACGATACCGACGTTTCAATTGCATTTCAGATCCCAAATTTCTTTCGCTCAGGGCAACCTTTGTACATTCTGCCTTCTTTTGGTCTGCATTTATGGGATGGTCCGAATTCGAGCACCGGAGCCGACTTGCCCGCTCAAGCGTACTCGGCGTTTGGGGATTTCGGTTGGGAGTCGGATCCGAATCAAATCATCGGCGCCGATCTAGGGGCTCGCATCGGCGTCTTCACCGACTTCGAAACCATGAATACCGACAGCCTTCGCTACATGGGCAAAGCTTTAGCCAAAGTGCGAATCACCCCCACCATGCTGTTTCGCCTTGGTGTCATTTATGCCGATCGAAACCAAGTGAAGATTTTGCCGGCCGGCGGCTTGCTTTGGCAACCGAATCCCAATGTTCGCTGGGACATATTCTTTCCTGAGCCCAAGTTATCGAGTTATCTGACGACAATTGGAAAAACGGACTGGTGGTGGTACATCAACGGCTACTATGGAGGTGGTTCGTGGACGATAAAGCGTGAGGACGGCACCAGTGACGCGATCGACATTGACGACTTGCGGGTGATGGCCGGATTTGAATGGGGACAAAACGACTTGCTGCGTACCGGTCGCCGGATTGGCTTTGTTGAAGCAGGCTACGTTTTCAATCGAAAGATTACTTACGTGGTAACTCCCACCGACAGCATCGACTTGGAAGATGGCTGGGTCATTCGTGCTGGCTTAGCCTACTGATGGCAACAGTTCTGGCTTGGCATCCGCAGTTACTAATCTTTAGAAACAAGTACTACAGAGACTGGTACTACAGAGACTGGTACTCTGCGTATTCCCCCACGAAAACTGCAATGAACGGCAAGGCGGCCGGTCGTTTTCCAGTAGACTTGTCAGTTACATAGGTTACTTGCCAAGCACCATGGCCGATCCAAGCGGAGAAAAAGTTTTTTCAGCGCGGCTGCCCCAACTCGGAGGTGCAGGGGGCTTGATGTCTCGCATTGCAGAGTTGAATTCGTCAGTTTATGACGCCAATTAGGCATTCGCGTACCGCATCATTCAGCAACCTGATCGATTAGCAGACTGCCACTCAGCGAATCCTTGATCCCGAGCGAATCCTTGATCCCGAGCGAATCCTTGATCCCGAGCGAATCCACGCTGTAACGCAAGTTCTTTACTACTGCCCGCAAGTTGCCTGACGGACAAATATTGGCTGGATAGAAAAAAATCAAGGTATAAATGATCACCTTCGCGCGAGCGAACGAATCAGCCAGCAGTCGCCCCAGAATGGGTGACCTTAATGCACTAAACACTGCCTGAGCAACGCTCGTATGGAACCGACCGTGCGTCCAAGTCGCCGATTAAGCCTTCAGACCCCAGCGTTCGATCAGTATATTTGCCCCAGGCGTTAGCTTGCGCAGCTTATCTGCGATTAATGGCTTTTCGGCTTTGGTTGCCTTTGCAGCCTTCTTTTCCAAGCTCGCTAGTTTCTTGGCACGATGTCGTCGTCGTCGCAATTCGCGATCGCGTTCTACGCCTGCCATGCTGGATCCACCTTTACAAAGTCGATAAAGAGATTTGGGAAACAAGATCACCGTTGATCACAAAACACTAACCCCACATGCTCATTAGGTCAACGGTATCTCGAGAAAAGTCTGTTCCAAATTCTACCTCGATGGACCGGATAGATCGCGAATCCAGAGGGAAGTAATTTGCGTCAGGCCGATTTATGATAACCTTTACGGCTAGTAAGTTCCGATTCGATCTTTGAAAACACTCTTCGAAACGGTGCGAAGGACATCTATACAGGTAAAATGAGTTTGCAAACGACAGCCATTGTGCTCGCAGCGGGGAAGGGAACCCGCATGAAATCGCCGCTGCCCAAAGTGCTCTATCCGGTTTTGGGCCGGCCCATGATCCACTGGGTACTCGACGCTCTGGAGAAAATTGGGATCCAGCGAACCATATTGGTGGTCGGCTACGAAGCGGACGCCGTCAAAAATGAACTGGCTGCGAGATCGGGTCTCGAATTCGCACTACAGGAGCAGCAATTAGGGACCGGCCATGCGGTTCAGATGGCCGCCCCACTTCTCTCAGCGGCCGATCAGTCCGTGCTAGTCTTGGCGGGCGATTCACCGCTGGTACAACCCGCCTCGCTAAAGCGACTGCTGGAGCGTTTTGAAGCGGGAAGTTATGAATGCCTGCTGGGTACTTTGCATAAAGAAAACCCTTTCGGCCTGGGGCGTATTGTTCGAGATTCCAGCGGTAAATTTGCCAAAATTGTCGAGCAAAAAGATGCCAACGACGATGAGAAACAAATCACCGAAGTCAACATGAGTACGTACGCTTTTCGAACCGAAGCTTTGCTGTGGGCCTTGCTGCGACTCTCGAATCAAAATGCGCAAGGGGAGTTTTACCTAACCGACTGTCCCGCTATTCTTCGCAATGCTGGAAATCGTGTCGAAGCAACCGCAGTGCTGGAGTCGTGTGAATCGCTCAGCATCAACACTCAAGAAGAGGCGCAGTTGGTCGAGGCGAAGATGAAAGAAATGGGGTATCCATGCGCGAACTAAAGATATTCAGTGGCCGAGCCAATCCGCAACTAGCTCGGGACATTTGCGGGTTCTTGCATTTGAACTTGGGGTCGATTTCCCTTGGCAAGTTTCCGGACGGCGAAAATTTCTGCAAAATAGACGACGATGTCCGCGGTCGCGATGTGTTCTTGGTGCAACCAACTTGCCCTCCTGTGAACGACAATTTGATGGAACTGTTGATTATGATTGACAGTTGCAAGCGAGCCAGTGCTGCCAAGGTCACTGCCGTCATTCCGTATTTTGGATATGCGCGGCAAGATCGAAAAGATGAGGGCCGCGTCCCCATCACGGCCAAATTGGTCGCCAATATGATCACCCGCGCCGGCGCGGATCGTGTTTTGACTATGGATTTGCATGCCCCCCAAATCCAAGGCTTCTTTGATGTTCCAGTGGACCACTTGTATGCAGCCCCAGTGCTCAACGGATACTTCCAAAGCAAGAACTACAATCCCGACGATATTGTTGTTGTCAGTCCTGACGAAGGGAGCATCAAAAGAGCCCTCGGGCACTCCAAACGCTTAGGGGGAAGATTGGCCATCGTCGATAAACGTCGCGAAAACGCTTTGGTCACCAAACAAAAAAATATCATCGGTGGTCCGGTGGAAAACAAAATTTGCCTGATGTTTGACGACATGATCAGCACGGCAGGCTCCATCTGCGGAGCGGCTCAATTGGTACATGAAGCCGGTGCGAAAGAGATCCATATCGCTTGCACCCACGGCATTTTATGTGGCGAAGCGATCGAACGATTGAGAAATAGTCCCGTCGACAGTGTTGGCATCACCAACACATTGCCACTGCCAGAGGAGAAAAAACTCGACAAGATTCATGTGCTATCCGTTGCGCCGCTGTTGGCCGAAGCGATTCGCCGCATTCACCATCACAAGTCGATCAGCGAGATGTTCCGCGCACCGACCACTTAGAAATTCGCTCCTACCCCCCGGCAATCCGACTGCCCCAACGGCGTTTGCCCCGGCTTGCGAATTCGCCCTGACAAACCAAGGTATCCTGCGAGAGGCAGATTGCCTGTAGGCTCGAGTGTTTCGAGAGACAGAAGCAACTTAACAAGCGAAAGTGCCTTACCGAGCCAAGCGCACTTGCAGTCGCCACTAGGCAACGCCGAACCTTTGGCTGCGACCGCTTAACGTCGGTTGTTCTGCGGGCCTTTTCTCGCGATGCTGGTCGTACTATTGCAGCCGGGGGGCTGCTTGGCCGCGACGACCGCACCTCGCCCGGATCGATCGCGGAGGATTTCCAAGAGATTTGCCTGCGTGTTTAACATGGGGCAGGGGACTGAGTAATGAACTTGCAAGACATCAAATGGTTGGCAATCGCGATCGAAAGTACCCCAACAACAAATTGGGCCAAGAAAATATTTGCCCGGCAAAGATGGGCCCCAGCGAAAACAGACTTAGCGCAAACAAACATTGAAGGCCGATGCAGTGATTTTATGCGGATCGCCACGGCAACCTTGAGTTTCAAACGGAATCAAGGACTTGCTATCTGGCTAGTCACTGACTGGCTAATCCCTTACTGGCACCGCTCGGTCCAGCCGCTTTTAGGGAACAAATAAACCAGCGCATCGGCTCAGCCAAGTGGCTGGACTCGCACTGCGAATTACTCTTCTTTCTTGGCATCTTCGCTGCGTCGAAAAACGGCAACAATGTCCTCGACCGGCACGACAAAGAGTTGATTGCCTGTTTCAAAATCGACCGGGATCGCATTTTTCGGATGAAATAGAATTTTATCGTACTGCCTCAAAGGCATATTTTCGTCGTGCTCCACAACGCGACTGATGGTTACGATCCGGCCGGTGATTGTGGGAATTTCGGCCGCATCGGGCAACGCAATTCCCCCTTTTGTTTCCCTCTTGGGCTCGTCCTTTAACACAAGTACGCGCGGCCCTATTGGCTCAATGATGTCGTAATCCGCTTTTTTCTTTGCCATCGATGCTGCAACCTTGAAACTCGTTATCTGTCCTAGCGACCTGCGATGTACCAACGAACTGCGAACGACCTGCAACATACAGCCAGGCCTGGGAGACCCTCGTTATGCTGCTCAGGAGGGATCTCATCCCCCTGACCCAATCCAATAGCCCCACCGCTACTGGCCTCCAGTGGATCACGTCCACCTACCCAAAACACACACCCCGCACCACCTCAATAGGGACCACCTATAGACAGGGCATCACAACTGACGTAGAGGGATCACGCATCGGAGCAGTCCAGAAATTGCTGGACATGATACTGGTTTACCCGAATTAACTAAAAAGCAACAGACCAGGATCGAATCGGCGCGACCGAGGAGCACAGGAAAACAAAACAAGACTCCAGCATCCAATTTCATGACATTCCGTTTAAAAGAAACTCTAGCTGAGCCCCCAAAATGACGATACGAAGCGGAATTGGCTGGCAGGGCCCTGTCCACCAAGGCTTAGGACGCTGAAAGTGGAGTTGAGCGAGTTGCTCCACTCTCGAATTGCAAGGGGCATATTACCAACGGTTTGCCCTTGCATAAATCGTGCCGTTTGCGATACTTGCCGGCTTCCAGATCTCTCAAAGTCAGCCTCGACGCTCGATTAGGTTTCGGGACCGATTTGATCTGCACAAACTGCAGAGAGTAAATTCCTAGAAAGATCGCGCGGGTGATAGCGTCGAAACTGATCTGCGGAAGAAGGTCGTGAGAAGTAATCAACGCCGAGATAGGGCTGAGGCAATTTGCAGACGTTTAGCGGACAAGTTGAGACTGACAAGTGAAGATAGTTCCGGGTTTTTTTGAGTGGTTTGAGTCCGCACGGTAAGGTTGGTAGGGCGAGGTTGGCAAGGTAAAAGTCGGGCGAGAAAGCGAGCCTTAAAGTCAGCAACCAGAAGTGAATTAAATAATCGAAATCGTTATAGAAGCTGAAGTAAAACAATTAGAAATAGACACGAAGTAATAAGTAGAAGTAATAAGTACTAGTGCAGAATACTTAACGGGATTCAGGGATCAGTTTTGCCATGATTGGAAATATTGAAGTTCAGACTCGAAGTGGTCGTGGTACAAGAGCGATGGCTCGGTTGCGTGGCCAGGGGTTGGTTCCAGCCATTCTGTACGGGCACGGCGAAGAGAATATCTGCTTGGTGGTCAAGCGAGAAGCGCTAGATCTGATGATCAAGCACGGAACCCGTTTGGTGAACTTGAGCGGTGCGGCGAAAGACACAGCCATTTTGCGGGAAGTGCAGTGGGACACGTATGCCACTGAGATTTTGCATGTTGACTTTGCTCGTGTTTCGGCGACCGAAATGGTTACGATCACTTTGCCAGTCGAGTTGCATGGCGAAGCTCCTGGATTGAATGAAGGGGGACAACTTCGCTTTCCAACGCACGAACTCACAATTGCATGTCCAGCGGTTCGCATTCCCGAATCGATTCGCGTGCCGATTGGTCATTTAGGTTTGGGACAAGCGGTTCATGCTGGCGATATCAGCCTACCGGAAGGTGCGAAGATGGTTACGCCGGTCGAAGTTGTGGTTGTTGCGATCGCTAAGCCGGCAGGTGAAGCTCCCGCAGACGCCGCGGCAGCAGCGGCAACCTGATTGTGAGATTTAGCGGAACCGAGAGATGAAGATGATCGTCGGACTCGGCAATCCGGGAGAGAAGTACAAAGGAACTCGACACAATATTGGCTTTGAAGTGCTTGACACTTTGGCGATGCGAGTTGCGGGTACAAAAGTAGCGAAGTTTGAAGGCCAACTTATGCAGACGTCATTAGGGGGCCAGGCGGTTAGTTTATTGTGGCCTCTCACGATGATGAATCTGAGCGGCCGAGCGGTCGGAGCGGTTGCGAAGTTTTTCAAGATCGATCCGGCTGACGTACTGGTGATTTGCGACGATCTCGCTTTACCCTTAGGGAAACTTCGGTTTCGCAGCAAGGGTTCTGCCGGAGGTCAAAAGGGGCTTGCTGATATATTGCGAGTTCTTGGGAGTGAAGATGTAGCCAGATTGCGAATCGGTATCGACGCAACGCCCGACGGGTGGGACACCGCCGATTATGTACTGAGTCGCTTTAAAAAAGATGAGATGTTGGTTGTGGATAATGCGGTAAAGCGGGCTGTGGACGGGGTCATCGATTGGACCACCTCAGGAACCGAGTACTGCATGAATAGGTATAATTCGAGCCAAGGTAACTAGGCAGGAGATCAATCAGGTGGCTTTGCAGTCCTACGAGTGCTTGTTTATTTTCGACAGCAGCAAATATTCTCGAGATTCCAATGCGATTTCGAGCAGTGTTGAAAACATGATCGAAAAATGCGGCGGTACAGTGTTGGCGAATCGTTTGTGGTCCGAGCAGAAACTCGCTTATCCGATCGACGGCCATCAGAAGGGAACGTATTGGTTGACTTTCTTTAAGATGGAAAGCACCAAGCAACCCGAATTGAATCGCATGTGCCAGCTCAACGAGAGCATTGTGCGGTATTTGATCACTCGGGTTGATCCTCGGCTGATCGATACTTTGGTTGCACATGCCTTGGGCAAGGCCTTACCTAGCGACCTACCACGACCCGACTTGGCAACGGTGGCAGCCGTTATCGAGGGCGACGACGAAGAAGTGGATGAAGCTTAGAGTCCGGGTGTTTTGGGAAAAGTCGGTCGAATTTTCCGATTTTGAGGGAAATTCTACGGAATTTACTTGATCAGACTAAAGCTTCCGCTAACCTTACAGTTACGTACGTTCACTATACCTATGAACATGTCGCTGTTAAGGAGGATTTTGCAATGGCAAGCTACAATCGAGTGGTTTTGATCGGTAATGTGACCCGTGATATTCAACTGAAATACACCCCCGCGGGTTTGGCGGTAACGGAAGTCGGTCTGGCAATGAATGATCGGCGCAAGAACGCTCAAGGGGAATGGGTTGAAGAAGCAGTGTTTGTGGACGTCACCCTGTGGGGACGAACAGCCGAAGTGGCCAGTGAGTATCTCTCGAAAGGTTCACCGCTCTTCGTTGAAGGACGACTGAAACTTGATACCTGGGAAAAGGATGGAGAAAAGAAGTCCAGACTCCGCATCGTCGGGGAGAGGATTCAATTGATCGGTTCGAAAGGCTCGGGGGGTTCAGGCGCGGGAGGCTCAGGCTCGAACGGTAGGAAATTGGATGGACAAGCGGTCGACGATTCGTATTCAGAGACACCGTCATCGGTGGGCAGAGGAAATGAATCGTTCGGCGATGACGAAATCCCCTTTTAGGTAAGATTTCCGTCGCGCGTTCTCAGTGTAGCAGGGATTGATGGACGGATACCATCAATCGCTTACTGGGTTGGAGAAAGATCACCAAGCAGACCATCGCGAACGTGTTGATCGATTACAAAAGAGGTTGAAAGAATAGACGATAGCGAGCATTCGCCAACGGCAAATGTTGATTCTCGGATGTTCTGAAACACGAAACCAAAAAGCACGATCACAAATAATACGATTGCGAAAAAACTGGGCTACATCGCTGTTAGTTGCAATTCGGGTAGCATGAAAAACTGGTAGTATAAGAAGCGAATCGTGGCATGGCGCGTTGTGGAATCGCCAAGCCATTGGCTTACAGATTTTTGGTCCACAGATTTTATGTGTAAAGATAGATTTGAATAAATGGCGACGACTGAGGTTCGTGTCTAGAGTGTGAGTCACAAGACTTCGATCGCCAACACAGTGCAAGACAAAATTGATAGAAGCGTAAACGGAAGAGTTTTGACAATTCGTTTTGGAAACAGTTAGCAGTTTTGGAAACAGGTCAGGCAATGAGCAATATTACCCAACCAACGGTCGCAGCCCATAAACGTCTCCCCAAGGGAAAGAACGGGGGTATCGAGCTTTTGTTGATCCAAAATGTGGATCACCTCGGAAAGCAAGGTGATGTAGTTGAGGTCAAAAAAGGTTATGCGCTGAATTATTTGCTTCCTCAAGGCATGGCAATTATCGCGACTGGCCACCACAAGCGAATGGTCGAAAAACACCGTGCTCGATTGCTCGAAATCGAACGCAAACGGCTAGCTGGCTTGCAACAACTTGCTGATCTCATCGGCAAGCAATCGCTCACCATCGAAGCCAATGCTACCGATGACGGTCACCTTTACGGTAGCGTCGGTGCTCCTGAAATTGTCGATGCTCTTAAGAGCCTTGATATTCACATCGCCGAAGACCAAGTTCGCCTTCAAGGTCCCCTCAAGGAATTGGGCTTGTATACGGTGCGGATCCATTTGCATCAACAAATCGAGAGCGATCTAAAGGTTTGGGTCGTCCCAACTTCGGCAGCCTAGTAAAATGGGCTTCAGTATTATTTGAAGTCGTTGTTCTCGGAGATCTTATTTGAGAACATTCGCGGGGCTGTGGCGGAACTGGCAGACGCGCTAGACTTAGGATCTAGTACCGTAAGGTGTGGAGGTTCAAGTCCTCTCAGCCCTATTGCAAGCGAAAAAAGCTCGGCGTGTCTCGCCGAGCTTTTTTTGTTTCTAAACCGAGCCGGCTCAAGGCTGTGCGCTCCTATGCTAAACCGTCGCTAACGCCATCGGTTCATCGGGCCGCGGCGAGCCCAATTTAGGTGCCAGGCACCTTCGGGTCGCTCGGGCCGCTGATGCTACTCGAGAGCGAAGACTCGGGGTAAAACGGTGGCAAAGTTACCGATGGAACGCGAAAACCGTCGCTAACGCCATCGGCTAATCGGGCCGCGGCGAGCCCAATTTAGGTGCCAGGCACCTTCGGGCCGCTCGGGCCGCTGATGCTGCGCGAGAGCGAAGACTCGGGGTAAAACGGTGGCAAAGTTACCGATGGAACGCGAA
>JBIKMB010000055.1:0-28783 GCA_044359485.1 Pirellulaceae bacterium
GCGATCGGTGAGCAACCGGAGTGGAATCGGCCGTTGATCGGTGAAGTACGTTAAGGGGCGTGTGGCATCGACGGTTCTATCCGCTATTCTCGCCGCTACGGTAGCTTTAGCGAGTCTGGGGCCGATTTGCATCGCCACATCCATGGCTGAGGCGTTATCGGCGCATTCCAGAATTTTTCCATCGGGCAGTTGGACTTGAAGCATCTATGGGCCTCCTGCGGTCTATAGGATTTGATCGGTCTGGGTCACCGGAACAAAGGGCGAATGGCCCACCGATCTTCAAACTGAGCGAGTCCATCATGTGGAGAAGGGACTTTCATCGCTTCTATCTACCAAGATGGCCCATGTCGAACGAATTGACAATCGGGGATAGTGGGCTCAGAGAGCAAAAATCTGACAGGCTGGCGCTGGTCCGTCGACAATAATGCCTCGAGTTCGATCGGACTATGACTGAGTGTTCGCCCTAGGAATGTCCCATTTTTCGAGCCATGAAGCTCGGAAAACATGACAGTCCGTTTTGCTAAGAAGAAATCGCAAGCATTCAGAGAAAGAAAATCGGACCGGTTAGTGCAGCATGGGCGTTGGGGCTGAAATATTGGGCAGAACAACACCTGGCGCTATGGCTGATTGTTTGGCAGTCATTGATTGAAGATAACCAGGATGTTTGGTGTCATAGATCTTGGAGATCAGATTTTCATAACCGCTGACCATGGAATCGAGCGACCAACCTCGCACGATGTGCTCGCGGCCATTTCGGCCGAGTTGCTGGGCGAGTGTGGGGGAACGCAGGACCTCGCAGATTCTTGAGGCTAGGGCGACCGCATTCTCGGATGGTACCAAAAATCCTGTTTGGCCTTCGATGACGGTTTCGTGAATACTTCCGACCGCCGTGCTAACGACAGGTAAACCCGAGGCTAGAGCCTCTAAAATAGAAACCGGGTTGGCTTCGTTGAGGCTGCAGAGTGTAAAGACATCTAAAGCGGCGAGTAAATCGGGTGTGTCGTGTCGATTGCCTAGAAGATGAAAGCGGTGTTGCAATCCGACTTCAGCAATATGTTGTACGATCAGCGGTCGTTGAGGTCCCTCGCCGATGATCAAGAAATGGCATTCGGGGTGTTCGGTCAGGATGCGGACTGCGGAGTGCACCAGCAATAAATGATTCTTTTCCGGACGCAGAGCGGCGACGATTCCAACAAGTGGAGCGGATTGAGGGATATGGAGTTGGCGCCGAATCAAGTTGCGCTTTTCAGGTTTGGGTTGAAAACGAGATGTGTCCACACCGTTGGGGATCACATGCACTTTGTGATGCGGAAACTTCTCAAATTTGGACAGGAACTCGCCGTGTGACTGCGCAACTGCAATAAAGGCGTCGGTCCAGTGCGTCAACATTCGATTCAGCTTGCCCACGCCGTCAGGCCAACCGGTGCTGTGCAAAGCCGAGCAGATCACTGGGACATCAGCTCGGCAAGCGGCCAATCTTCCCCAGAACATTTTGTCGCCTGCTCCCACCGTGATCACTGCAGAGGCTTGATGATCGCGAAAAATTTTGGTCAACCGTGAAAGAATACCCAAGTCCCATTTTGATTTCAGGAGATCATGCCAGGTGGGAACCTCGGCCGATAATTGCTCTCCTAACTCTCCCAATTCCTTCAGGCAAATCAGGTGGGGCTGAAACCGATTTCGATCAAGTCGCCGAATGAGATTGCATAAAAGCACTTCAGCGCCGCCAACCGGCATGCTGGTGATCACGAAGAAAACCTTCAATTTATCATGGCAATCTTCAAGTTCGTTCTTTGGACAACACGCTTGGTCGTTCATGGCAATGCTGAGTACTTCCTAAATGCTCTGTGGCGTCTTACAGCGACATGTTGGTGGCTATGGGGTTGAGATTGGCGGTGGTTAAATGAGGAACGATGATCGTGTCAGGTGCGGGGGCTGCTTCTACCGCATTGGTCAATGGAGCCGCGCCTGGTTGGGAGAACGTGAATGGAAAGCGTTTCTTGCGACGAAGCTTGCGGGGATCGAGTGTGAGCCAGTTTTTCAGCCGCAAGATTCCCGGGTCACCATGAATACGGCACAGGTGCCAGGGGTCATTGTTGGGGCGATTGAACTCGCCATAGGCAGAACACATGCCTTTTAGCTTCGCACTTCGCAGCACATCGATCGCATACTGACTCATGTGTTGCGTGTCGCCATAAGGGAACGCGAAATAGTGAATCGGCTTACCGGTAATCGCCTCCAGGACACGAATGTCGCCGAGGATTTCGTTGCGTATCTCATCGTGAGAGGTGATCTGTCCCATATCAGCATGGCTTCGAGTATGTCCGCCAATGGTCACACCGCGGTCGGCAAGGAAGCGAATTTGTTCGGGCGTGTTGGGTCGTAAATTCAGCCCCAGTTTCAGATCGTGCGGGAATGGTTTTTGGGAAAGAATGTAGTTCGATGAGACAAAGTACGTAAATGGAATGCCTTCGTTGAGTAGCAAGGGAATTGCATCGTCGAAGTTTTCCGCATACCCATCATCAAACGTGAGCGACACCATCATCTTGTGACTGGCCGGCCGATCTGATTGAGCTTGTGCGGGTCGAGTTTGTTGCTCGGCCAGAGAGACGATCTGGAAGTTGTTTTTGAGATACTGAATATGTCTGCGAAAATCATGATTGCTGATCGTCCACGGCGTCAGATGCTTATCGGCAACTCGATGATAAAACAAAACTGCCGACGGTAATTGCCGCGCACGTCGCAAGCGACGCTGAAGCGCAAATCGCACCGGCTGCGAGGCTGCGTAGTACGATGCAAGTAACCAATGTTTGGCGGTATCGCGCATGAATAAGGCCTTCAACCTATCGATAAGTCTTCGCAGGAGCACGCGGTGGGGAAGGCTCGAAGATTACCGACAACTTCGATGTCTCCCTGGCTGGGAAGCAATAAAAATCGCTCGGATATCGAGACGCAGAAATTCCAGCAGTTCGTGGACGTTGATCCCGAAACTACTGGACGCTCTGTCTGCTGGCCGCCGCGTCTATAGAAAGTTGTCTCACGAACACGCAAAGAGTTCCTCGCTGAGAGACAAAAGGGCACACTTTGCTTCGATTTTGGTCAAAAATAGCAATAGTGAGGGTTTTTGGTACTTCTTTGAGGCTTAGTATTTTAGGAGGGTAGCGTGTCTTGTGGGCAGAATTGCTGAAAAAAGTTTCATGTTTTCTTGACACGAAACTTCGTTGGGCATTCAATGGAGATCGAGTGATTTTCATTCGATAGACCACTTTTTGGTCGTTTTTGACTCACCATTCCAGTAAATAGCCAGCTTTTCTCATCCAAAGATAAGAAGTTGTCACTGCTCAAAACACGAGCTATGGCAACGAGTGAACTTGCGAGCCTACGGACGGTATATTGGCTGTGACATTCACAGTTGATTGAATTGTTCAAGTTGCCAGCAACTCATCCACTTATCCAAAGAATTCAGTGAAAACGGGTGAATTTAAAGGAATAACACGAATTTAAAGGAATCGGTGCATAGGATTGCTGCTTTGAGTCGATCACGACGCGAAGGGTGTACGACAAACAAAGGTTGGCTTGGAGATCGCCAATCTTACCTACGTTCATTTGAAAAAGTTTCTGTTATTCGACCAAATGAGTTAGGATTTCGCGAGTTCGGGCGGCATCACGAATCGGGTAGCCAAATTTTCGTCCTTGATCCTATTTTTGTTAAACCGATTTTTATACGCTCCCACCTCTGCGTTAGTTCTAGGGTCTGATGGTGAAGTAACAGGAAAGCTTCGGTGAAGTAGTTGTGAAGAATCTTCGGAGTTTTCCAGATAGAGGTCGCAAGATGAAACGAGTTGGAAACGTTATGGGATGGAACCGCAGCGGTTTCACCCTGGTCGAATTGTTGGTGGTGATTGCCATCATCGGTATTTTGGTTGGATTGCTGTTGCCAGCCGTGCAAGCCGCTCGCGAAGCTGCTCGCCGCATGCAGTGCTCCAACAACCTGAAGCAGCAGGGTTTGGCCTTGCATAATTTCCATGACGCCTACAAGCGGTTCCCACCGGGAATCTTGGGTATGGTGTCACCCCCAACCGCCCCTCCACCGAATGCCATTAACGGCTGGACTGCACAGCAGAACGTCGGCACACTGTTTTTCCTTTTGCCATACATGGAACAAACCAACGTCTACAATAACGTATCAGCAGCTTTGAATGTGAACGTTGATCGTATGCCGTTAACTACCGACTCGTCAGCACCCCCCAATCCACCTGTTCAAGCTTGGTGGGCTAACGGAACTGCTTGGACTGCTGCTCAGGTAAAGATCCCCGGATATGTTTGCCCATCGGCTGATCCTTACAACAGCAACTCAGTGCATGCTGCTAACTTCTTCAACGGTTGGTCGTACACGCTAGGTCACTTTGGGCAGCCCTTGCCAGCTATCGGTCGAACCAATTACGCTCCTTGTGCAGGTGGCTTCGGTGAAGCTCCTGTCGATCCAACCGGCTGGGGTCGTTATTCCGGTTTGTTCTGGTCGCGTTCCAAGAAGCGATTCTCGGACTGCATCGATGGAACCAGCAACACCATGGCTTTCGGTGAAGTTTTGGGTGATCGCTCCAGCGGTCAAGGAACTTTAGGCTTTGCTTACTCTTGGATCGGCATGGGTGGTCATCCATCCGCTTGGAACCTTCCAAACCCATTGAATCGTCCAGGTTGGTGGCAATACGGTTCTATGCACCCAGGACAAATTTTGATATGTTTGGTTGACGGTTCAGTTCGCGGCGTGAGCGGAACGGTTGACACTTTGGCATTCCGTCGCTCGACAGGTGCCGTTGATGGTGAAATTCACAACGCCTACGAAGAATAATTTTAGGTGTTGTTAAAAATTCTTGAGGTCTATTCATTTCGAGGAGTATTTCAGTGCCTAGATGGTTTAAAGTTCTAAGCTTGTGTTTGGTGGCTTCTGTGGTAAGCAGCATCGGCTGCTCGAAGAGTCAGGGTGATGCGAAAGTGTCACAAACGCCTCCAACTGAGGCACCAAGTACGGCAACTCCTCCACCGTTGCCCAAGCTGTAATTTCTTGTGGGTTTAACCCACACGAGATAAGCTGATTTTCGAGAGGCCGAACGGATTATTTTCGTTCGGCCTTTTGTTTTTGTGCGTCATGGACGGACGGCGGGAGAAATCCCACCTTTTACCGAATAAGAAATGTTCTGAGCGGAAAAAAGTTCTGGGTGGAATAGATAGAGAAGTCCAATTGAGGGAATTTTTCTTTTGCTTCCGATAGTTCGCTTGCCGAAATACAAGAGAGCTCAATAATTAGCTAGGCTTGATTCCATAGGGCAAGCGGCAGCGTAGTAAAAGCCCTAGGAGAGCTGCAGGGTTCGTAACGGCATTTGCCAGGATTGTTCGATGTCGCTCCCTCTTGGGGCTCAACTGTTAGCTCGGTTTCGCTTTTTTCTTTTGTTCTTTATTCTCGCTTTGACTACCTTTGAGTGGCAGTACCTGGTAGCGCTGCGAATGGGTGCAGAGTCCGGCGGCGTGACTCTCGGGCTCTCTTACAGCATCGGAACCCTCTCCACGGTTCTAGTTTTGGCTGGTCTAGCTTACTTCGGTAAATCTCTAGCCATCAGCCGTATTCCACTCGGTTTACTTTTGGCCAACAGCGTCCTCAGTTTCGGGGTGGTCCTCTGCATCGACAAGTTATCCTGGTTATCGGACTGGATGTTTGTCGTTACGGCATGTCACGCTTCGCTTAACTTACTTACCTTGTCCATCGAAGTGACGACAGTCCAGTTGCGAGAAGAATTAAGTTACCCGCGAGTTCGCGTGTTTGGATCATTAGGGTATTTGGCTGCCGCCTTCGTTTCTCAACTGTGGGGAGGAAAGTTATTCCCAGTCATTATCGCTCTCTCCGCACTAACCTTGGTGTTACCCTTCTTGTCCCAAGGAGTTAAATCCTCCCTGACACCTTCCGCTGTCCCATCGGCAAGCCGAATCAAAGCTATCCTGTGGCTTTCTGCTGCCGCGTTCATCCTCTGGAGTGTGTCGCGCGGATTCGAAGTCCTAGGTCCAATCTATTTGAGGTCTTCTACGAACAATGGATTGATGTGGCTCACCGTATTGATTATCTCTGAATCGATTCTGCTGCAATGGATCGATCGCTTGAGATCGAATCTGGTCATTGTTCTTGCCGCATTAATGTGGGCAGGTGTGTATGGACTGTTTGCTTACGGTCTTTCGCCCGCAACCGCCTGCGCTGCGCTGCTCCTTGCAGGCTTCAATTGCCCAGCCCAAGTGGTGCTGCAAGCCAAAGTGGGAGCACTGTTTCCAGGGATGCCAACCGCACAAGCGGCCCTTTCGATTTCAGGAGCTGCGGGAGGTTTTGCGGCGAGTCTGTTCTACGTATGGGTCGCCCGTCACTTGGAACAGAGTATATTGGGTTACTGCATCGTACAGAGTTTGGTGGCCGTCCCCTTATTGATGTTCTTGATGTTAAAGTCAAAGCTCCCAAGCAAATCGCCCGATCCGCCCATCGATATTGCTCCCAAATCGTCTGTCGAGTCGGATGATGAGGTCGTCACTCAGGCAGCTTAGGGTTAGTGATTCAGTTGCGAGCGGAATGTTTTTTGAGGTGAGGGATGGTAAAGTCTATTTCCGATGCTGCTGTGGAGTCTAATGCTGTGGCAATGCGCCTCGGGCGAAGAGCTTGGCTTAGGGGATCCTCCTTGTTGCTCATCGCAAGCGGTGTCCAGCTCGCCCATGCCGACTCTCTCACCGTTCGAACACGCGTCGGGCTCGTCACCGATATGCATTTTGCGGACAAGCCGGCAGCAGGGACTCGCCACTACCGAGAGACTCTTGGAAAACTCGAAGAAGCGCGTAAACGCTTTGCCGATTCGTCCATCGATACAATGGTCGAGCTAGGGGACTTTATTGATGCGGCAGAAAGTGTTGATGTCGAACTGATGTATCTGCATGAAATTCAGAAATCGTTTCATACTTTATGTGATGATCGACATCATGTTTTAGGAAATCATTGCGTTGATACCCTCACCAAGGTCGAGTTTCTCCGAGCTGTAGGGCAAGAAAAGTCATTCTATTCGTTTGATCGAAATGAGACGCATTTCGTTGTGCTCGATGCCTGTTTCCGCAGCGATGGGACTGCCTACGGAAGAAAGAATTTTCAATGGACCGATGCGAATATTTCTCAGGAGCAAGTTCGTTGGCTCAAGGATGATTTGGCAAAGACCGAGCACCCTACTATCGTGCTGGTGCACCAGCGTTTGGATCGCAGTGGGAATCATGAGATAAAGAATAGCGCTGAAGTGAGGTCTTGTCTGGAGGCTTCAGGAAAGGTCCGTTTGGTCCTACAAGGGCATAGTCACAAAAATGACTTACAGGATATCAACGGGATTCATTATTGCACTTTGGCTGCCATGGTGGAGGGAAGTGGAGTTGATAACAATGGATACTCAATTTTGGAAATCCTGGAGGATGGCGCTTATCGGCTAGAGGGTTTTCGGCAACAAAAGAGTTATACTTGGTAACTTACGTTATTGACGCCAATCATACGGTTTGGCAAGCGCGTTTGGATTTTACCTTATCTGGAGCACGGGACATGAAGGTTCGGCTATTGTTCGCGAGTTGTGTATCTGTAGGTTTGTTGGTTGGTTGTGATGGCAGCGCGATGATTCAACCAAAGACCGAGACTCCTCCCGCAGTTGCTCCCTCCAGTCCAGTTGCAGGCTCAGGTGGGGAAGCTGCGACAATTGCAGCGGAAACTTCCGGTAGTGAGGCTGGTATTGCGCAGAAGGCAGGGGTAGGGGTTGGCATTCGTGGCGACTCGTTACGAAGCGAAGAAGGCATTGGAAAGATCATCGCCTCGCCGGCTGTAACCTATTTTAATGTTCGCGAAAAAGCAGTCTTCGAAATTCAGATCCCTCACGCACTCAATCTCTACAAAGCCCTGGAAGGCAAACTCCCCAAAAGCCATGAAGAGTTTATGGACAAGATCGTCAAAGCCAATGCTATTCAGCTTCCAGACCTTAAGCCTGGAATGAAGTATCGCTATCGCCCTGATCAAGGAGAACTTGGCGAGTTGTGGGTTGAGCCGATCGAAGGTCAGCCATAGATATTCGCCTGAAGCGATACCATTCATCTTGGGTTCTGGGATATCCTGGTTCGCAGCTCCGGTTGGTACCGCCGCGACGGTTTCCGCGTGGCCCTCAGTGCTTCGGAATTCCCAGTGGGAAGTGGGAAGTGGGAAGTGAGAAGTGAGAAGTGGGAAGTGGGAAGTGGGAAGTGGGAAGTGGGAAGTGGGAAGTGGGAAGTGGGAAGTGGGAAGTGGGAAGTAGCTGGAGCCCAGGCGGCGAAGGCACGGACGTCCTAAGGCCCGCAGGGCGCGAGCAGGATACGCGTGTCTGCTCGACCCTGTAGAAATGACCTAACAGCTGGATCAAACTTGGTAACAGCTTTTATGGATTGCACGCAGGCAGCTTGCTAGATCGATTTGTCTTTCAATCGCTGTTCGAGCGAAGCGGCTAAGTCATGGATTTGTGGGAGTTTGAGTTGCAGCAAATCGTCGATGGAGGAAACATCGAGTCCGAGAAGTTGTTGCAAGAGCTGAATGCGTCCAATGACGATTCCTCTCTCCGTGCCATTCGCTAATCCCTCTGCCTTTCCTTCCGCCAAGCCTTCCGCAAGTCCTTTTGTCAGTCCTTCGGAATGTCCTTGGCGATAGAGTCGGTCGACTAAGGATCCTGGTTCGTATTGAACCGATAGCAGTTCATCGACGATTTCTTGAACCTGTGTTTCGGAGAGATCCTGATTGGTGCTCATCACATAATTCCAAGCTGCTTGAAGCCATTCCTTGAATAATGGACTCACAAGGGAGTCCCGCCATCTTTCAAAAATTTCTTTTAGCAATCTGATCAATTCTGGCCTGCGACTATATTTTAACAGTTGCAAGGTTGATGTCAAAATTGGCGAAGTCTCCTGTGGGTTCTCTGTCCAGCTTGTCAAATCGAGAATCTTCAGCTGGAAATCCAGTTGCAGGTCGAGCGCAGCGAATTCGGTTCCAAGCAATTCGCGAATATTGGTCGGTGCGTTCCAGGGCGTCATGCCATGATAGATCACCAGCGCGAAGATAGGAGTAAGCGGTACGTTCCCGCGTTGTTGTTCTTCCCAGATCCGCAGCAGGTACGAGAGTACTTGCAGGACGGTGTAGTGGTCTGCAGCGCTCTTGTGTTCCAGCAGAATGTACAAGAGAGCGTTTTGCGCTTGTGACTTTCGGCTGTTACCTTGTTTGATTATGGGACAAGAGAAGAGCAAGTCGGCTCGTTTGTCTCGCAATTTACTATCGGTCCAGGAACCAGCTTTCCAGCGGATTGCCGTGAGGTCCAGTTGTTTCACGAGCGATGCTGGAAAAGTCCATTGAATCAAGTCGTGAACTAATTCCACATGCTTAAAAGCGAAGCGGAAGAATTTATCATGAGGTGATTCGA
Organism: Pirellulaceae bacterium; assembly: GCA_044359485.1. GTDB lineage: Bacteria > Planctomycetota > Planctomycetia > Pirellulales > Pirellulaceae > JAFLCP01. The sequence goes on from JBIKMB010000055.1 coordinate 9,492, forward strand.
TCTGTAGACGTTGCACCGATTGTCTCCTTATGGTTCAAGGGGAGCAGCGGCTTAAGTCCAGATTTGTCGATCGAGCATTCGATAGTTGATGGCTTCATGAAGGTGGTCGACGTGGATATTGTCGGCGCCATCCATATCGGCGATGGTTCGGGCGACGCGAATGATTTTGTCGTGGGCTCGGGCGGAGAGTCCCATATCGGCGACGCTGTTGCGCATGAGTTCTCGTCCTTCGCGGCAGAGAGGACAAAATTGGCGCAATTGTCGGCTCGACATTTGCGCGTTGTATCGAGTCGATTTATCGCAGAATCGAGCCTCCTGGCGCTGCCGTGCGACGACGACCATGGCTCGCATTTCTTCGCTGGACGTGCCGGGGTTTTCTGCAGACAGATCGCTGAACGGTACCGCGGGGACCTCGATATGAATGTCGATACGATCGAGAAGTGGTCCCGAAATTTTGCCCATGTAGTGTTCGATTTGATTGGGTGTGCACTGGCAGTTTCGTCTGGGGTCAGTCCGGTAACCGCAGGGGCACGGGTTGAGGGCTGCCACCAACATAAAGTCAGCGGGGAATGTTGTGCTGCGCAAAGCACGTGAAATCGTAACGACGCGATCTTCCAACGGTTGTCGCATCACTTCGAGAGTGCGACGATTGAACTCTGGCAATTCATCGAGAAAAAGGACCCCATGATGCGCCATCGAAATCTCCCCCGGTGAGGGTGGGCTGCCGCCACCGACCAATCCTGCGTCGCTGATCGTATGATGGGGTGAGCGAAAGGGGCGTTTGGCCATCAGCGGTTGACCTTCCTGCAATCGCCCAAGCACGCTGTAGATCCGGGTTGTTTCGATCGATTCGGTGGCGGTGAGTTGCGGCAGAATGGTCGGCAATCGTTTGGCAAGCATGGTCTTGCCTGAGCCCGGCGGTCCGAGCATGAGGAGGTTATGGCCGCCGGCGGCTGCGAGGCAGAGGGCTCGTTTCACCATGTCTTGGCCTCGGACATCCGCGTAATCCACATCGTATTGGCTGTAAGTGCTGAAGAGTTGATCGAGTCGGGAAGGGAAGGCATCGATGGTCAGTTGGCCTGAGAAGAAGCCCACGGCTTCGCATAAGCTGCTAACGGGAATGACTTCGATATCTTCGACGATCGCCGCTTCGGGGGCATTTTGAGTTGGAACAAGGATGCCTTTGAGTCCTTCGCGTTTGGCGGCAGCGATGGCCATCGAGAGTGCGCCTTTCACTGGTCGCGTTTCCCCTTCGAGCGAGAGTTCGCCAACGACCGCATATTCATCGAGGAGCTCCGAGCTAAATTGCCCGCTGCAGGCGAGCATGCAGAGCGAGATTGGCAGGTCGAAGGAGGCGGCTTGTTTGGGAAGCTCGGCCGGCGCAAGATTGATCACGATTTTGCTTTGCGGACGAACAAAGCCGCTGTTAACCATGGCCCGTTCCACGCGATGCAAGCTCTCTCGGACCGCCGCTTCCGGCAGTCCTACCAGCAGCGTTTTGGGAAGTGCGGCCGGCGAGATATCGACTTCCACAACCACGGGCATCGCTTCGATTCCCAATAGTGAAAAGGTTTGCATTTTAGCTAACATTCGTCACTCCATCGAAAAAGTAGGTATTTTCCGTAAAAGTGAACAAATGAATAATGTATAGTGGTGTAGATGTCAAGCGACCCACAAGAAATCTGCCAGTAATTAGGACATCTTACCGCGAGGTCGACCCATCCCACCGACCAAAATGCTGTCACGCTTGGCCTAAATGCCCCAAGGCCTTTAAGCAAGAAGGGATTCAAAAGCGCCAAATATCAACCAGACCCGCAATCGTCGCTTTGAGTTTGCCCGTTCCACGCGCGGTTCACCCACGCTCGTGTTTCCGGACTGACAAGCTACTTAAATGGTCCAGCGAACCTCGATCGAGTTTTCAATGCGCCAACCTGCCAAAAGCAACTCACGCAGTAGGGACTGAGCAATCTGTTTCAAATAGAAACTATCCACTACGCCGCGCAGCACGATACATCCAGGAAATATCTCGCACTGGACTTGTTGTACTTGACGATAACTCGAAGATCGCAGTATCACGGCAACACGAGATTGAATTTCAGATTCTAAAGGAGCTGCGCTATACAGATGATGTTGAGCGGGCAGTAGGAATGTAGAATCCAAAATAGTCGACATACAGTTCACCTAATGAAATCTCTAGACAAGAACATTTCCGTTGTACACAGAAAGCCTGTGCCGGTCGCTCAGTCGAGATAGAAGTTAAAGCCTTTTTCGAGAATGCCAAGCTCTACCAGTTCGAGGTCTGCAAGACGCTTTTTATTATCGTCGAATTCTTTTCCTAATTCCCCAGCAAGCGCAATCGTGGAATGATCTGAACAAAGCATAAGCAGCATTTTGTCGAGAGATACCACAATTTGTTGATACTCAAGTCGCAAGCGATCGGCTTCCTTTCCTAAAGCGGGGAGTCTCGATACCGCTTCGTCCAAACAACCGCCATTGTCGCCATCTTCTGCCTGACGAAGAACGAGGGATCGCAATTGTAACAACAAAGGTTCAAATTGACCGAGATCAGGATTTTCTTGAATGATAATCTCCTTGATCTTCCGACAATTCATTTTCAATTGTTGATGTAACTCTTGAAGTTCTGTCCGATAGGCAAAGAATTCAGATACAACAGGAGACATGCTAAATTCCTCCGGAATTTACGAATCATCGATGGTTCAGAGGTGACTTTGAATCCGAGCAAAAGTGATTTCTTAAATCCAAGTGACATTGCCAAAAAAATGAGAAGCTGTGTTATGCATGCCCTTTCAGCCTTTCGGTGATTGAGCGATTTCTGATGCGTGTCTTAGTACGATCCTTCGCAGATAAGATCCAGAAACTCCAATTGACGCGCAATATCATCGATTTGGAATGGTTGCCGAACGGAAGATATGATCATGGGGTGGCGACAAATTTCTAAGGAAGTGTCGGATTCGAGCATGATCAAAACGGGAATGTCTTGAAGGTATGTTTCTTCTTGCATCACTGATAATACACCGTCACTACTTCCCCAGCAGAGATGGCTACCTAATGCAAGTACATCAGGCAGCATTTCCCTCATTCGCTCGAGGCAATCTATTCCATTATCTGCTACCTCGACCAAATGTCCCATACTTTCAAGTTTGTCCTGAAGCTGTTCAAGATAGGTTGGATCACGGTATCCGATTACGATCCGCATAGCTCTTCCTTTCATCCTGCATTTCAATGGAAATACAACGTCAAAATGCCATCGCTCTGTTTATCGTAAACGTTGGAGCAGCCGAGCCAATCGTCGATTCAATTCTTTGCGTATGGCGGAAATCACTAAAGAGCGGAACCATCAGGGTTTCGGATATCGTTTTGATGGTGGATTCCACCATAGCTATTAGTCTGGGATTCAAGCCGCAACATTTTTCTCAATCAACCGCCAGCCTAGTGGGTCCGCAGCTTTTAAACTGACGCAGAAAAAGGCTAGAATGTGAACAGTCATTCCGTAAAAGATTCATCCAGATAGCTCTCGGGAGCCTTATGAAATAATGTCCCTATCCAGTGCCGCAGCGGGTTCGGGCATTAGTTCGCAAGGATCATGGTAGTCGAAACGATGATGTTTCGTCGGCAAGTCAAGTTTTGGCTGCAGTTATCGCAGAAACTTTGCGAAAAGCCTTATTCATTTTGGGAGGATCGATTCTGGGGGCAATGGGCCGTTCTCCCATTTTTAAAAATGTTTATGAAGCGTTTATCCGAAATTCTCAGGGTTTTGATTTTGGGAATTGGAACATGGCTGTGGAGGAAGTTTCAAGTTTGTCAAACACCTGAAAATCGTTTTGTTAAATCGAGCGAAGATCAAATCGTTTAAGATGACTTATCGTTTTTCGCAACTCGTAGGGCGAAATCTCGTATTCAGTACGACCGTCATTCGTCGCGTTGAGCTACCGCAGTTGGATACCGTTGGGTAACGATCATATCACCGAAAGCAAACAACGAATGGAAAGAGGTCGTAGGAGCGGTGGTACATCACATGATATTTGATTAAGGGCATCGCAAATAACAAAAAATGGAACTGTTGTCTGGATGTGTTGTCGAGCAGTTTCCAGTGCGATAGGTAGTGGGTAATATCAACAAGTGGATCCGTGTATGACGAAGGATGAAACCAATCGCAAAATAGCGGCCGAGGCGCTGCTTCAATACGAAGAGCAGCATCCGACTCCCATCGAATCCATGGTAGAGGGTTTTGCCATAGCGCAAATCGTGCGAGACCAGACGCGGTTACCAATCGATATCGAGTTTTTGGAATTAAATCGAGGATTTGAAGTTCAGCTTGGATTACCTCGGGCCCATATCCTCGGGAAAAGACTGAGCGAAGTATTTTCACATGAGGCAACTGCGAGATGCTTACCACTGTGTTTTCGTATGATTGAGAATGGAGAAGCAGTAGCTTTCGAGCAATACGTCGAGTTGGTTAAACGATGGTACGAAATTGTCGTCAGTAATCGAGGAAGTGATCGCATCGAATTATTCTGCCGGGATGTTACAGCTCGAAAAGAAACTGAGGTTTGGCTGCGGGAAAGTGAAGGACGATTGAGGTTTCTTATCGAACACGCTCCCTTTTCACTTGCTATGTTCGACCGACAGATGTGTTATCTCGTTGTGAGTCGTCGATGGATGGAGGACTATCTTCCTGGATACGATCAGGTGCTAGGGCGTAGTCATTACGAAGTTTTCCCCGAATGTCCGGAACGATGGCGAGACGCTCATCTTCGTGGGCTAGCGGGCGAAACGGTATGCGGTGAAGAGCAATTGTGCAAAAAAAAAGATGGGCAAATCGTATGTACGAGATATGAAGTAAGGCCGTGGTATTCGATTGATGGAAGTATAGGGGGAATTGTCCTGTACACCGAGGACATCACGGAGCAACGCCGAACAGAAGAAAAGCTGCGATCCAGTGAGGAACGATTTTGTCGCACTTTTGGTTGTGCGCCGATTGGCTTGGCGATTGCGGACCGAAATGGGTGCCTCAAACATTGCAATCCAGCGTTTGCTGATTTATTGGGTTATGAGGAGTCCGATTTAATTGGCCAGAAATTTGATTTGTTGATTGACTCTCAGGATCGAAAAAAGCATTTAGCCGAATTCGGGAAACTTCAAGCGGGCGATTCACCGTTTTTCGAAATCGAAAATCGGCTGAAACATAAAGATGACCGAAGTATCTGGGTTTTAAATTGGGTTACCGTTTTAGGTTGCTCCGCTACGATACCTTCGGAACTGATGGTCCTTGTCCTGGATATCAGCAAGAGACGCTTAGACCAAGAGAGGGCTTCGGCAGAATGGGATGCTATAGACCGGTTGCAAAAAATTGGCGATCTATTCGTCCGCGATGGCGATGTTTCTGGGGTGCTCGATTCGATTATAGACACGTTTATCGCCATCTGCTCGGCAGATTACGGTGATCTGCAACTGGTTAATGTGACCAGTGGCAATTTGGAGATAGCCGCCTATCGTAGATTACCCACGTGGTGGATCGATTGTTGGCAACATGCATCGATCGCTCGTGGGGATCACCTCAGTGTTTTACGGGGTGGTCAAAACGTGCTGATAGAAAATGTGCAAGAAAGATCGGACTTGTTCTGTGAAGAAGAACTGGAAAAGCTTACCAAAATAGACATACGCGACATTCTGTGCGCACCGTTGATCGGTCGAACGGGAAAACTTCTTGGTATATTCTCAGCTTATTGTAAATCACCCCACAGTATAGACGATCGTCGCATGATGTTGGTGCATTTACTTGCACGACAAGCGGCCGATATTGTTGAACGTCGTGAGACGGAGGCGATTGTCCATGATCGTGATGAGCATATTCGAGCTATTCTTGATGCAGCCTCCGATGCCATAGTCAGTATCGATCGGTCGGGGATTATTCTGAGCTGCAATATCGCAACGGAAAAAATGTTCAACTATACCAGGGAAGAATTGATTGGAAAGAACGTTAAGATACTGATGCCCCCAGCCTACGGTCGGGAGCATGATTCCTATTTAAAACGATATCAACAGACAGGTGTTCCTCGTGTGATAGGTATTGGCCGTGAAGCATTGGCCATGCGCAAGGATGGCTCGACATTTCCAGTCGATCTTGCAGTGAGTGAAATCAATCATCTCGGTCAATTCACGGGGATCATACGCGATATCAGCGAACGCAAAAACCTGCAACGCGATGTTTTGGCAATCGCAGATGAAGAACAACGGCGAATCGGTCAGGACCTTCACGATAGTGTTCAGCAAGAGTTGGCGGCCGTTGGGCTATTGACGCAAACATTGATCAAAAACATTGAACGTAGATCGGAGAGTTTGTCCCAGGAATTCGCCGATCAGTGCCGTGAACTCACCCAGCGAATTTCGTCGGGACTAAAACGCGCACAAAGAGAAGTAAGATACATTTCGCGCGGACTCGTCCCTCTTCCACTCGACTCGAGCGGTCTTATGGATGCACTTCAAGAATTAGCAGTTAGAACCGAGAGTGTCAGTGTGAATTGCTCATTCCGCTGCGAAAAACCGGTGATCCTGCACGATAGTATCGCGGTGACTCATCTTTATCGTATTGCACAAGAGGCTGTGACTAATGCGATAAAGCACTCGCAACCGCGCAATATTGTAATTGAACTGATTTTGAATACGGATCAAATTGAACTCAAAGTTACCGACGATGGCAAGGGCTATCGTTTGGAGAACGATACCAAGGGTATGGGGATCAAAACGATGCAATATCGAGCAAGTTTGATTGGTGGGGCTCTGACCATTGCCGCGAAGGATAGCGGTGGCACTGTAGTAAGTTGTAAGTTTTTTAGAGCAGGAGTCCTTTAAAATGAAGAATATTCTTTCGTCAGAGGGCTCTTCGCAGGTGGCTCGAATTCTTATTGTCGACGATCATCCGATGATGCGTGACGGTATGGCAACACAAATCTCTCACGAGCCAGGACTTTCCGTTTGTGGACAAGCCGATGATGTCGAACCCGCCTTAATTCTAGCCAGTGAGCAATGTCCCGATTTGATTATCGTTGATATTTCCCTTAAAACCGGTCATGGAATTGATCTCATCAAACGACTGCGGGATCGCAATCCGACCGTCAAAATCTTGGTGTCTTCGATGTACGATGAAACGATGTACGCTGAACGCTCGCTTCAAGCGGGAGCCATGGGATATCTGAATAAGCAGAATGCAGGGGAAACACTGATCACCGCTATTCAAACGATACTGAAAGGGAAAACCTATCTTAGCCCAGAGATGACAGATCGCATTCTTAAAAGCCGAATTGGCGGAATAGCGGAATCGGGTAAGTCGCCAATCGATAGTTTATCCAATCGCGAACTTGAAGTACTTACCCTAATCGGACAGGGAAATACAACAGGAAGAATTGCGGAGAAACTTTTTTTAAGCGTGCATACGATCGATACCTATCGAGAAAAGCTGAAGATGAAGTTAAATCTCGCCAATGGCTCTGAGTTAAATCGTTTTGCGGCGCAATGGGTGCTGGAAAATGGATAAAACCATCGTTGCTCTCAAGCCGTTTCTTTGATGTCTGCCGGAGCCCTCCTGTTGGGGTAGTGGATTTGATTACCTAAAAATCTATCTTTCCTCGATCATCCATTCTTGGCTTACGCCGTACCATGAGAGCGCTGGAATGGCCTAGGGCAGCGCCCTAAGAATAGAACGGCGAGCATTAGCCAGAACATCGGGGAGGGTTCGATGAAGCAAAAGCTTCCCATTTCCAAAAGTGAAAAAGTGAGCCGAGAACTCAGCGAGCAGATGATTCGAGAGCAACTGCTGCCACGCGGTATTACAAATAAAAAAGTCATAGAGGCGATGTTGCGTGTGCCTCGAGAGTGCTTTGTGCCGCTTATTCGCAAGTTGCATGCGTATGAAGATCGCGCGTTGCCGATTGGTTACGGGCAAACGATTTCGCAGCCATACACGGTGGCACGCATGATTGAGGCGCTGCAGTTGCGAGGTACGGAGCGAGTGCTCGAAATTGGTACAGGTTCAGGTTATGCGGCAGCGGTGCTGGGCTGCCTAGCTTCGGACGTACATACACTTGAGAGAATAAAACCGCTGGCTCGGCTAGCGCGTGCGAGGCTTTCCCAAATGGGGTTTATTAACGTACACGTCCATCTAGTCAGTGGAACCGTTGGGTTTGCAGAACGTGCTCCCTATGATGCGATTATCGTAGCTGCCGGAGCGGCCGAATTGCCACCCGCATTGCTGGATCAACTTGCCGATGGTGGGCGCATTGTAATCCCAATCGGTGAGACACCAGATTACCAAACTCTTTATCGCTTTACGAAACTTGGTACTAACATCGAGAAAGAAAGTCTGGGTGATTTTGTCTTTGTGCCTTTAATTGGTGCTCATGGATGGAATGCTCGCCAAGTTGTCTCATAAGTTTAAATGCCAATAAAAAGAATTGTAATCCTGGTGGGAAAACACCGGAAAGTAAAAGGAAAGATATATGGATCATCTACAACTTACCACAGTAAAAAAACTAGCCAGCGTCCATGAGCCCAACTGCATTACGATCTGTTTTAGTACCCACCTCAGTAGCAATGATCAACATCAAGACATATTGCGGTTAAAAAATTTGACAGATCAGGTGGAGAGGGAGTTGATGGAAGGAGAGGTTGACGAGCGCGAGATTCGGCGGTTGAAAGAAACGTTACAAGGCATCGGCGCTGATCATCAGTTTTGGCAAAGTCGCGGTCGAGGTCTGGCCATTTTCCTAAAACCACAAGAAGTCCGCTGCTATCGGGTTCCCATAGAATTGGAGGAAATGGCAGTGGTTTCCGATCGTTTCCAAATCAAGCCCCTTTTACCGCTATTCAACGAAAGTATGAAAGTCTATGTTTTGGTTCTCAGTCAGCACCAAGTTAGGCTTTTAGAGAAGACAGAGTTTTATATCGAGGAAGTGAATCTTGAATTGCCGCAAAGATTAGAAGAAACGCTGAACCTGCAATGCGCTGACGGTGCGCCACAATCACATTTCGCAAATGTTGGAGGACATGGTAAGGGGACGTCGGTGTTTCATGGACATGGAGGAAAAAAGGATACCCATAAAGAGGAATTAAAGCTATTCTTCCGTATCATCGATGAAGTTGTGGAGCGATTTACGAACAGCCAGCCCGCTCCGTTAGTTTTAGCTGGAGTAGACTACCTTCTGCCGCTATATCGCGAGGTAAGCCATTGCAAGGATATTATAGATCAGGAGCTTATAGGCAACTGGGATGATATGAGCTTGCGGGAATTGCAAGAAAGATTGCAGCCTCTATTGGTGTCGAAATTCTCCGAGCAGCGAAAGCGAGTAGCAGAGCGATATAATGATTTAAGAAGCTCAGGCAGAAGCACCGATGAGCTTAAGCACGCATTGAGGGGTGCTTTCCAGGGGCGAATCGACGTTTTATTTGTGGATACGAATCGGCATCTGTGGGGGCGATGTGATAAAGAGGGGGAAAACATTGAGGTTCATCCAACTCGACAAGCAATGGACAATGATCTGCTTGACCTACTAGCCGGGCAAGCGATGGTAAACGGTGGCAAAGTATACGCGGTGATGGATTCCGACATGCCTTCACATGGATCTCTAGCGGCGATTTTCCGATACTAAGTATGTCAAATTTCCCAGTTGATCTTTGGCTTTAGTCCCCCCGGTGCTCCGTTCGCCAAGCGTCTCCTCGGTCTATATGAAAAATGGACTTGGCAATTTTCTATTAATATTTCAGCGAGATCTGATTTCATGCTTGGGTGAAAGGATAAACGCTTCTGGAATTGGAAGTTTGTAGCGGGCTCCTCTCATCCTGCGTCTTGGGATAGTGATGGCAGGCTTACAATCGCTGTTCGACGTGCTCGGAATTCCAAGTGGCCATAGTTTGGTTGATCTCGTGATTGTTTTCCCGTTGAATGTCATTGGTAGGTCAATTGCTAATAACAGTCCATGGCTAATAACAAGGGGGGCTTCAGAGCCCAAAAATATGACGGTTCGCGTGACGTTCGAGTATTTTGCTAACCCGGCAACATCGCCGCTGGCTGACGCCATTTCTAAATTTGGAGAACATGAAGGTTTAGAGAACGTAATCGAGAGATTCAAAAATGACTAGAGTTTGAGGGAGATGATTCGTGTTTGGCGGTACTGGAATATTGGCTGCCTGTTCTCTCTATTGAAAGGTTTGCCCGCCACCTAGACTTGCGTTTCCTATTGAAAAAGATTATCAGTATGAGGAGTGGGACATGGAGTCAAGGTTAGGAGACCAGGATGGCCAAAACCAAGCTTTTCGTTCTGGATACGAACGTTATTCTGCATGACTCCCAATGCCTCTACTCTTTTCAAGAGCATGATATTGCTGTACCCATCACCGTGATCGAAGAACTCGATCAATTCAAAAAGGGGACAAGCGATATCAACTTCCAGGCTCGCCAATTTCTCCGCAGCCTAGATGAACTGACCGGAGACATACTCTCTGAAGAAGGTGCCCATCTCGGCGAAGGACGCGGCCGCGTGCGAGTCGTTCTGGCTCAGCAGTTTGATTCGAAAGTAGAGCAGGCTTTCATTCAGGATATCCCCGACCACCGCATTCTGAATACCGCTTTGATCTTGAGTAAAGAGGAGCCCGAACGGGCTGTAATCTTGGTGTCAAAAGATACCAATGTCCGCATCAAGGCTAAGGCTTTGGGGGTCATTGCCCAGGATTTCACCACAGATAAGGTCAAAAATTTTGATACTCTCTACACGGGCAAGAGACGCCTTAAGGTCAACGATTCCAGTCTCGATTGTTTCTTCACCGCAGAAGGTAGTCCGACGCCAGAGGAAGTTACCGACATTGAGAGTCCGGTGGCCAATGAGAATTTCATTTTGCGGTCAAGCTCCCGCTCGATCCTAGCGACCTATAAAGTCGGTTTGAATCGTTTCCAACGAGTCGAAAAACTGAAATGTTATGGCATCTCGCCACGCAACGCAGAGCAATCCTTCGCGCTCAATGCGTTGATTGATGATTCAATCAAACTAGTGACATTGGCAGGACGAGCCGGTACGGGAAAAACATTATTGGCATTGGCATCCGCCTTACACCAGCGACGCAATTTTCGCCAAATCTTACTCGCTCGCCCCATCGTGCCACTGAGCAATAAAGATATCGGTTTCTTACCGGGGGATGTGCATGCCAAGTTGGATCCGTACATGCAACCCCTCTACGATAACTTGACCGTCATCAAAGGGCAGTTCGATGAGAATGACTCCGAGAGAAAGAAACTTCAGCAGATGCAAGAGACAGAAAAGCTGTTAATTACGCCTCTGGCCTATATTCGTGGCCGAAGTTTGCAGAAGATTTTTTTCATCGTGGATGAAGCGCAAAACTTAACGCCCCATGAAGTCAAAACGATCATCACGCGAGCCGGAGAAGGAACAAAAATTGTCTTCACCGGAGATATCCGCCAGATCGATCATCCCTATCTCGATAGTCTGTCCAACGGCTTGACCTATCTGATCAACCGAATGAAAGGGCAGTCCATCTATGCTCACGTCGCGCTGGAGAAAGGGGAACGCTCCGCTTTGGCCGATCTGGCTGCGGATTTGCTATAAAAAAACCGACTCCAGGAGAAGTCGGTTTGAAAATGGCGCTGGGACTCTAGTTCTGATCGATGATCCAGTGAGTTGGCTCGGGTAAACCAGTGCCTTGGTCGAGTGTTAATGTATTTACTTCTGAGCAATAAAGACCTGCTTGGCCTTGATCGAAAGCAGGTCAACCGCTGGATCAAATGTGGCGGTTCCTTCCACAACGACCACAGTACCTGCCTTCACCTGCAACAGGTCGGCCGCACTGAAGGGGTGAGGGTTTCCCGTCTCATCCACGAGCTTGACCAGTGCCATCGCCGCGTTGGCTGCACGATGTTTACAAAACGGACAATCGTCGGCGTTGTGGGTGGGATCCCCCTCATGGCCATCGTCTACAATGTCTGTAATCGTAAAAACCGACTTGTCTTTCTCGAACGGATCGAAATCCCGCGCTTTGATAATACCTCGGACGACCACATTGGCGGTTTCGGATACTTTCTCTTTCGCTTCGGCAATCGATTTGGGGCTTTCGGGTTCTTTGTCGGCAACCAGAGTCTTTTTGAGGGCAGCAATTTTCTGGGCCTCACTTTTCTGGGCCTCACTCGATTCACAGCCGATCGACAATCCAAGTTGCAGAGCAAACCAAGCGGCAAGCATCCAGGAGGCAGCGGATCGCATCTTCATGATCAATCTCTCTCTAGCCGAAAAAAGGTTGGCGTGAATTCTCGATAGTTACTGAAGGTTATTCGATTTTGGCAAGCTTCTTCAGCGTGGCGATGGATTGATCGACTTGGTCGGCAACATCGCTGTATTTGGTTTCGCCTTCGCCATGCATTGCGCCATCGACCTTCGAAAACGCATCCATTAAGGCATCTTTGGTGGCTTTCAGTTCGGCGGCATCAGTCTCAGAGAGGGAAGCCTTCTTACCAGCATCTTCCAGGACGCCGATGATATGTCCTATCTCATGAAGAGGATCATGCGCTTTGTCGGGATCATTGGCAGCGAAAGCTTCCGCAATTGCTTTTTGAAGCGTCACAATCTCTTTAACTGCATCGCCGAGGCTCAAGTTGCTGTGGTCATGGGGGGCTGACTCTTTGCCATGATCATGCGTTTCCCCTTCTTTATGTTCATGATCGTGATCGTGATCATGGCTTTCACCCGATTTCGCAGGTGGTTGCTGAGTAACAGGTTTATTGTCGCAACCGGAAAACCAAACGAGGGAAGCGCTAAGACAGCAGATCAAAGAGAGAAAGCGAAAGGATTTCGACATTCCATGGCTCCGAAGAAAGCAAACAATGAAAGTAATCTGATAGGGGCTGTTCAGTATACGCGGATTGGGTTTAGTGGCAAAGCGGTTCGGTTTAGCGCCCTAAGGCTCAGCCGATTTTTCCAGACTCTCTTCGATCATTGTACTTGCCCACAGTATCAAAATGCAATACAAGTGCAGGTGCAAGTGTCAGGCACAGATCTTTGGCACAGATCTTTGGCATAGATCTTTTTTCGGTCCCGCTAGGCGAGGCTACGCTGGCCGGAGGCCAATAGTTCGTGCAAGACGTCGGCCGAGGCCGCGATTTCGCCCTTTTGGAGCCAAGCCAGGGAGGTGTGAATTGCATGTTTTTGATGCGGCAGGAAGGGGACGCCAATGCCAGGAGGCGGCGGGTGGGGAATCAGTCTCTGGCGGAGGTGGTCGAGCAATTCCGGCAGCCCGGTTCTCGTATGAGCACTGACTCCGATCGCATGGAAGCGACCGCATCGATCCAGCACTTGCTCTGGTGACAAAAGATCGATTTGGTTTAAGACCAAGAGAACTTTTTCTGGAAAACGATCGAGAAAAATTTGATGTGAGGCTGTCAGTCCTCCAGAGGGTTCAAGCACGAGGGCGATAAGATCCATGTTTTGGGCAGCCGCTAAAGCGCGGTCGATACCAAGGGTTTCTGCTTCACTGAGTTCCTCATCGCTACGAATACCGGCTGAATCGGTGAAACAAAATGGCCAACCATCGAGGGCCGTCGTGGCGTGCACCAAGTCGCGAGTGGTGCCTTCCGAATTGTGCACGATCGTGCGTTGAAAGCCCAAGATACAATTGAGCAAACTACTTTTGCCAACATTAGGGGGCCCGGCCAGTTGGATCTGCCATGGTTCCACCAGATGAATGCCAACTGCGGCATGGCTCAGCAGTTGCGCTAGTTTTTCCATCGCGGGGAGGGGCGAGGAATGATTTAGTAGATGGAGTATCTCACTGAGATCTTTTCGCAGGGCGCCTCGATATTGATCAAGCAGAACAGCGGCGGTGGTTTCCGTGGTCGCGCGCTGCAAGCAGTGCTCGGCTTGTTGCTCGAGTGTGAATTGTGTTGTGGGTGTTGCCAGAGTATCGAGTGGAAGGATATTCGCACCGAGTTTTGCGAGTTGTGCTAGGATCGCATGAACGATCATCCCTGCATGGCAATGTATTTCAAAAGCCTCCTCGGAGTGTCGGACAACGACAAGTTCTTCTGCGTGTTGGGCATCGAGTTTCCAGTGACCAAAGCGGGCGATGGAAACGGACCAGTGGCTGACGGTCTTTCCCGCAACTGAACGGAAATGCTCGAGCACCCAGCGACTTGCGTTAGGCCCCGTCAACGCGATTACCCCGATCGCTCCGGGTGTGGAGGATGTCAGGCATTGAGCGGTATCGAGGCGAGTGCCGCCGATCATAGTTGCGTGTGTCGATAGAATGAAGTTCACCGCGACGAGCGCATGCGGTTGAAAAAAAATCCATCGGCAACCTGAGGATCGCCGATGGGTTGGGCCGTTTAGGTCTTAGGCTTAATGTGAAACTCTGTTGTGCTCAGTTGGCTGTAATCGAAATGGCCAAACCGCAAAGTGGCAAAGGAGTGTTACGGATTTACGGGTTCTTTCATCTTTTGAACAAAGTGGTTATTGCCACTGGATTGGCTCAGCTCTTCGGCCTTTTTGCGGGCGAGGGCTTCTTGATTGAAATCGAAGGTCGCAACCCGTTTAAGGTTTTGGCTGAATACGGCCCATTGCACCTTGATCCGAACTTCGACAGGCTCTTTCTTGGCGCGCGTTCGCTTGACAGGCTCTTTCTTTTTCTTGGTTTCTGTTACTTCTTCACCTTCCGACCGCGCTTCGGCAGCGTCATATGCTTCGCGCAATGCTTTTCTGTTAGTCACCCGGCCTGCCATTTTTTACTCCTCGGGACAATCCCGACACTGATATTGCATTTTGGCACACCAAAATCGAGTGCCACTACATCGTATTTTAACCAAAAACAGGTTTCCCTTATAGACCAAACGAAAGATGGATCGTTGTAAGTGGTCGCCTTAGCTAGGGGGTGTGTCCGTTTGGGGTGAATTTTGGTCGGAATTTGCGCCCCCTGCGATGTTATTTTTGTGGGATTCCCGCCCTGCTTGATAGCGATCACGTCTGGGGCTGCGATTTGCTAGCCACGCCTCAATATCGCTTGGATTGGGGGGTGATTCGGTAACTTGCTGAACCAGACGGTTGAGGAAAGGTCGGCACCAACCGCAACCGGTACCCGCCCCGAAGCATTGGCTGACTTGGCTAGGTCGAGAAACTTTTTCCACGCGCACGTAGTTGATCACTTTACGCCAAGAGACGTGAAAGCAGAGGCAAAGTTCATCATCGGGTTGCATGGTGGGCTACTCACGCCTGGTCGGCATTGTGGATCAGCCAAGTTGCGATGCGACACGCATTGAGAAAATCGGGAATATCCAAATACTCGCTGGTGGTGTGTACGTTGCGTTGGCCGCAGCCTAGAGAGACAGCCGCGATATCATGTTGATAAAGCCAGTTTGCGTCCAGTCCGCCATCGCTGATTGCTAATTGGTGTTCCAGGCCTAACGATTTAGCCGCTTTGATTGCTGCGACGACGGAGGGTTCATCCTTATCGAGTTTGTAGGCTTCGTAATCGATCCGCGTTTCGATTTCCACTTGAACGCTATTCCCTTTGAGGTTCTTGACTTGGCTAGCACCCCAGGAGAAGGCATCGACCATGGATTGCACGATTCGGTCGCGAAAGTCGCGGTTATGGCTGCGTGCTTCGGCTCGCAATAGGGCGGAGTCGGCAACGACGTTTGTGGCATTTCCCCCTTGGAGAACACCGATATTGCTTGTGCCGACGAACTTCCCTTTTTTCACGGCGCCGAGCCACCCATCATTTTGTAATCGAGCGATGGCGAGCGAGGCAGCTGTGATGGCATTGGCACCGTCGGCTGGGGCGATGCCAGCGTGACTGGCAATTCCCTTAAACATCGCATTCATCCGCACTCCGCTGGTGGCACCGATAGTCATTTTGGTTGAAGAGCCACCATCAAAATTGAATGCCAGCTTGGGTTTGCCTAATAGGTTGGCTTGCAACAATCGGCTTCCTTGAAGTCCCACTTCTTCTTGGATGAAGAAGCAAAGTGTGGTCGGCAGGTAGGGGATGTTTTTTTCTAGAGCTTCAAGTGCGGCGGTGAGAACCACGGCGACGCCGGCTCGATCATCGGCACCGAGAGCCGTTGTGCTGAGTGAAGAAACGACCTTATCTTGTCGGCGCTGGGGGCGGCAACCGACACAAAGAGGCACTGTATCCATGTGAGCCGAGAGGAGCAACCTTGGGCCGCGACGGCTTCCGGGTAGTTTGACGATCAGGTTCCCCGTTTCACCGCCGAAGGGGGAACGTTGGTGAGCCTTGTCGCGTCGGATACAGCTGTCCGGTACACCGGCTGCAAGCAATGTTTGTTCAACCGCTTGGGAAACGGCAACTTCTTGTCCACTGGGACCTGGGATTTCCATCAGGCGGGTTACAAGTTCGACAGCTCTTTTCTCGGATATCTCGATCATACTGGGTATCAAGTAGCCTTAAAGCGATTGGGACGGGATGTAACATGGACCCATTTTCGGGTCCAGGCGTTATAATACCATCTTCAAAGGTGTACGTCGTTGATTCCATCAAGATAATTTTTCCTGCGTGTTATGCTTCCCATCGTTGATTCAAAACGTTCTGCCTTACCAGCCCATCACCTTTTGAACTGGGAAAAGGAAGCCATGCAGCAATGGCTCAAGGAACGCGGTTATCCAGCATTTCGTGGAATACAAATCTGGAAATGGCTTTTTGAGGGTCGAGCCGAGTCGTTTGAGGATATGACCGACCTGCCGAAAAAACTTCGTCAGGAGTTAAGCGATACGTTCCTATTGTGGAGTGCGCGAGTCGTCGATCATCTCGAGTCAGAGGATGGCACCGAAAAATTATTGTTGGAAATGTTTGATGGTGGTCGCATTGAATGTGTTTTACTGCGTGAAGAAAATCGACGATCAGTGTGTGTTAGTAGCCAAGTCGGTTGCGGGATGGGGTGTGTTTTCTGCGCCAGTGGACTGGACGGAGTCGATCGCAATCTGACCCGTGGTGAGATCCTGGAACAAATGCTGCGTCTGCAGCGACTATTGCCTGCTGAGGAACGCTTAAGTCATATCGTCATGATGGGCATGGGAGAACCGTTAGCCAATTTGCCCAACGTCCTCGCCGCGCTGGATGTCGCCCGTCATCCGGAGGGATTAGGAATTTCACCGCGTCGAATTACGATCAGCACGGTAGGTTTGCCAGCGGCCATGGATCGATTAGCGGACTATGAGGTGCCTTTTCATTTGGCGGTCAGCTTGCATGCACCCACCGACGAATTAAGGAATCAGATCGTACCAACCAATAGCAAAGTGGGGATCGGAGCGATTGTTCAAGCGGCGGATCGATATTTTGAGAAGACTGGGCGACGCTTAACGTTTGAGTATGTTTTGCTCTCTAAGATCAATGATTCACCTGAATGCGCGGATGATCTGGTAAAACTTTTAGCCCACCGAGGCGCGATGCTTAATGTGATCCCCTATAATCCGGTTCCCGGTCTTCCCTACGAGACACCAACGCCCGAGCGAATTCATCACTTTCGACGCGCCTTACTGGAAGGTGGCATCAATGTCATGTTCCGGCAGCGCAAAGGAGATGAGATTCAAGCCGCTTGTGGTCAGTTGAGACGCATTCGGCAGGCACCAACGGGAGCGTAGTGCGGGATTTAAAACGATTTATTTGCGGGCGATACTTGCGCATCGAGGCGATTCTATGCTCACCAGAAACTTGCAGATTATCTGTGTTGCCATGATCGTCTGTCTCGGTTGTTTCTATCAAGCTCGCCGTTTGCGATTGTCAGGTGAAATCGGCACTGCCATGCAATTGATCTCGCGAGCTTATGTTGAGCCGGTCGATCAAAAGCAGTTGTTTGACTCAGCGATGTCGGGGATGTTAGCCGATCTGGATCCTTATTCTGCCTACATTCCACCGATCGAGTATCAACCTTTCCAAGATGTGCTGAAGCAGCAGTTCGAAGGTTTAGGTGTCAACCTGGAAGGTCCACCGCTGGTCGAGCGATTGACGGTCGTAACTCCTTTGGCAGGCTCGCCCGCACATAAGGCAGGTGTGGAGCCCAGCGATGTTATCTTGGAAATCGATGGGAAATCGACTGAGGGGATGAGCGTTGCCGATGCCTCGAAGGTATTGCGTGGCCCAGAGGGAACTTCGGTGCATTTGAAAATTCGCCGCAAGAATCTCTCGGAGGGTGAGACTTCGGAGAGCAAGGAAGATTTGATTCTTGAATTCGATATTCGTCGGGCTGCTCTCGAAGTCGAATCCGTGGTCGGCGTGCAGCGAAAAAAAGATGGTCAATGGGATTACTTTTTACCTGGTCCAGAAAAGATTGCTTACTTGAGAATCGATATATTCGGCGAAAGAACAACCCAGGAATTTCGCAAAGCTATGGACGAAGTAAAGGACCAAGTCCGCGGCTTGGTGATCGATCTGCGCGATAATGCAGGTGGATTATTGCCGGCCGCTGTCGATATCTGCGATATGTTTTTGGAGCAAGGACCGATTGTTACCATTCAGGGCCGACTCCCCGATGATCGAATCGTATACGATGCCAGCACGGGGAGTTCGATTTCAAATCAAGTGCCAATCGTAGTGCTGATCAATCGTGGTTCGGCTAGCGCTAGCGAGATCGTTGCGGCCGCTCTGCGCGATCAAGGTCGAGCCAGTGTGGCAGGTGAGCGGAGCTTCGGCAAGGGAACGATACAACAAGTATTTGTGATGGATGGCGGACGCAGTGGCTTGAAGCTCACGACCGCAAAGTACTTCCCTCCATCAGGCGCAAATATTCATCGTAGTCCGCGTATGACCGAGAAGGATGTGTGGGGCGTGATGCCAGATGAAAAAATGAGCGTATCACTTACCGAAGAGCAAACGCGAGCGCTTTACAAACGCTGGCGAAACTCCGAAGTACCTACGGCGGAGAGTGTTGACAACGTGAAAAATATCACCGGCGAACCAGATCGATTCTCCGATGATCCAGCCCTGCTCAAAGCCTATCAACATCTGCAGCAAAAGCTTCAGCCAAATTAGTTGGGTTTCTCGGTGAAAACTTTGCTACCCGCAGCTTTTAACGCAGGAATTTGCTGTTGATTGGCGGCATCTGAAAATGGGTTGCCGTACAGGTAGAGACGCCAAAACGGAGCAAAGCGCTTTGCGCCGGCCGCATCCGCTTGAGCCATCTCGACCAGAACACCCAAATCACTGATTTTATTCTCGGCCAACATGACGTAACTCAGTTCGGTCAACGGCTTCAGGAAGCTCAAGTCGCT
>JBIKMB010000237.1:0-8815 GCA_044359485.1 Pirellulaceae bacterium
TGCAACTTTTTAAGGAGCGACATGAAGTCCCAGACCGCAAAAACATGATATTCCATAAAGGTCTGCAAAGCCGCTTCGTTTTCCAACACCTGGTAAAGTGGATGCTGCAAAAGAGATTCTCGCAGGGGAGCGATAGATCGATGAATATTGCTAAGGCTCATGGGAATAATGAATTTCAATCCAAGAAGGTTTTGGGACCGACAAGTACGACGGCAATGGTGCCCGCAAAAGCGTCGGAAACTGAGTTTCCAGTGGGCCAGTACTAGCCATGATTTGGGCGGTTGGAAATATTGTTTCCAGGTGGCAACCGTATTTCTTGGGCGTTGTTCACTGTTTGGGCCTAAACGCCTGCCACAACGGGGATTCGGTTTGGGGGTATGCCCAACCGATCAATTCCAGGCAATAGGGGATGGCGGGCATGACCCCATCGAGGCACTGTCGAATGGCCTTAGGCTGACCGGGAAGATTCAAAATCAGCGACTTGCCACGAATTCCGGCCGTTTGTCGCGACAATATGGCGGTCGGTACATACTTCAGACTAACCTGTCGCATCTGCTCTCCAAATCCAGGCAGTATTTTTTGACAAACCGCCGCGGTCGCTTCCGGTGTGACGTCCCTTAAGGCGGGCCCGGTACCGCCGGTTGTCACAATCAAGCCACACTGCAGCCCATCGGCCAGTTCTTTCAGGGTAGCTTCGATTTCCAGTTGTTCATCGGCGATCAAACGTTTCTCAAATTGTATCTCGCTACGAAAAACCTCCGAGAAATATTCGACGATTGCCGGACCGCTGCGGTCCTCGTAGACACCCGAACGGGCTCGATCCGATATGGTTACCACTCCGATCTTCAATCGATTTGCCTCTGGATTTGCGAGATTCATAAAAATGTTACCTGCGGCCACTTGCAGTGTGGGAAAGAAATAAAGCCGAGGACTAGACATACCTGCCGACACGGCATCTGGCTAAATTTGCTACAATGCAGCAGATTCTAATCTCGAGCGATCCTTTGCATAACGGGATAGCTCCCATTCCCGACAACGCTTTTTTGGGATTAATGCGATGTTTCGAATTCCGAGTGGCTTGCAACAAATCATTCCCCCCGCCGCTGCCAAAAAAGTTCTCGAGTTGCTGCATCAACCTGCGCTGACTCAAGCGGTCAAAGATGCCGCTCAAAAAATCGGCTGGCCCGAAATGCAGGCCTCGGGGCAATTGCAAGAAATTTGGCAACAAGCCAAACAATGGATGGAATCGACTCTGCATTCGGGCCAAAGTCCCATTCCGCTGGACGCCGCCATCATGAACGGAACCGGCAGAATATTTCATTCCAAACTTGGCGGTGTCCCTTTGCCGCTGGGCGTTGCCGACCAAGCCGCCCGCATGCTCAGCTACATGACGGTGCAATCCATCGAAGCGAATCTGAGGCAGTTGCTCTGCCAACAATCAGGCGCCGAAGATGCGTTGGTGGTCATCAGCATCGAACATGCCATCGGCTTACTGCATCACCTTCCGCAAGCCGCCGACGGGTGGCTGATACCAAGGAGCGATTATCTCAGTTGGAGCGATGAAGCCCATTTCGGCAATTGCCTCGACCATTCGAGCAAACCGTCGATACCCATTGGCTCAATCTCTCTTTGCAGCGAGCAAGATTTAGTGCAAGGTTTGAAAGGAAATCAACATGGTTTGCTGAGCTTAAGCCCAAATCGATTGACCGAGCCGACATCCAGCAGTGGCCAAAGCACAACGGATCTTCGACAATACAAAACTCCACAGCCTCTGGTATATGCCGATGTTTTGATGGATGGAAGTTTGATCGAATTGGAAACCGATTCCTTTCCCAATGTAACGGTTGCAAATCGCTTGAGTTCGGGGTCCGCGTTGGTCCTACTCCCCGGAGATCGATTGCTAGGAGGCCCAGCCTGTGGCATCATCCTAGGGGCCAAAAGTTGCATAGAACCCTTGCGGGCCGCCGCTCGCAAACAACGACTCATGCTTCACCCTCTGATCGCATGCACTTTGCAACTCACCCTGAGCAAACAAACCGAGAAGCGATCCTGGAGCCAGCAACCCGTAGGCTCCATGCTCACCAATGGCGTGGCCAATCTGAAGGATCGAGCCAAACGCTTGCAATTTCAGATCCAAGCCTGCGAGCATGTGGTGAGTTGTGAGATTTTGGAAAGCCAACACCCCATCGGTGATTACTTGTGGGAACGCGCATCGCTTCCGGGCGTCGCCTTAGAAATCGAACTGACCGATGCCGAACAATGGGTGGCCACAGCGCAAAAGGAAAAAGGTGTCAACTTGCTGTGTGAACGGCGGGACAAAAAACTTCTCTTGCACCTGCGATCGCTCGATCCAGCCGATGATCGTTTGTTGGCGGACCTTTTCCCTCCAGCCCCTCCCCAAAGCCCTGCACCTTCTAGCGAAAGCTCTACATAATTGTCTCTGATGAAGACGCTCGATACCTTAACAAAAAAATACGACTTTTAAATACACAGCAATTTTTAACCACTATTTTTTTATTCAGATATCGGTTGCGAACGTGGCGGAAGCGTCCTCAGGACGAATTGCGAAAAAGATCAATTCAGTCCATAATAGTTCGCTTTTACAAGCTTCGACCGTGACCGGTTACACCTTGGTAGAATGCGTTGTTCGCGACCCCGATTTCTGCCAGATGAAGCTCTCGGCCTCAGGTTTATGCGGGCCGACACGGTGACAGATCACTTTACGGTTCAACATGCAAGAGAAACTTCTCTACCAAGGCATCACATTTGATGACGTTCTTCTTGAACCACGCTACAGCGAGGTTATGCCGGCCGATGTCGACGTCAGCTCGCGGCTGACTCGCAACATCGAACTGAAAATCCCTTTTCTCTCCGCCCCAATGGATACCGTCACCGAGAGCGAAATGGCCATCGCTCTTGCCAAAGTCGGGGGACTGGGAATTATCCACAAAAATATGTCCGTGGAAGCTCAGACTGAAGAAGTCACCAAGGTCAAACGCAGCGCCAATGGAATCATTGTTGACCCTGTCACGCTCACTCCCCAAGACACCGTCGCTCGCGCTCGCGATGTGATGACACAACAAAACGTTTCTGGCATTCCCATTGTGGATAACCCAGGCAAGCTAGTGGGAATATTAACAAAGCGGGATTTGCGTTTTCTAGAAAAGGGCGAACAACCTATTTCAGAGGTGATGACCCGTGAGAATCTAGTGACAGCAACAGGGACTGTAACGCTTGAGCAAGCTGAGAAGATTTTAACGGCTAAAAAGGTGGAGAAACTTTTACTGGTTGACGATTCATACAGACTGACAGGGATGATCACCATTCGTGACATCGACATGATGAAACGCTATCCGAATGCTTGCAAAGACGAGCAAGGACGTTTGCGTGTCGGAGCCGCGATTGGCGTGTTCGATCTGGACCGAGCCGGTGAATTGATCGGCAAGGGAGTGGATGTGCTGGTGGTCGACAGTGCCCACGGCCATTCACTCAATGTGATCGAAACGGTGAAAGCCCTGAAGAAGCGTTGGTCCATCGATGTGATCGCTGGAAACATCGCCACCCAGGAAGGTTGTCGTGATTTAATCGCGGCCGGAGCTGACGCAGTCAAAGTTGGCATAGGGCCAGGTTCGATCTGCACGACTCGCGTGATCTCGGGTGTCGGTGTTCCGCAAATCACTGCGGTGTACCGTGCAGCTCAAGCAGCCGAAGGAAGTGGTGTGCCGATCATTGCTGACGGAGGTATCCGATACAGTGGTGACATCACCAAAGCGATCGCTGCGGGAGCTCACAGCTGCATGATCGGTGGATTGTTTGCGGGCTTAGCCGAAAGTCCTGGTCGCACCATTCTCTATCAAGGTCGTACCTTTAAGGCGTACCGAGGAATGGGCTCGATCGGGGCGATGGCGAAAGGGTCCAGCGAACGCTACCGCCAAGCCAGTCAAGACAATCTCTCCAAATTGGTACCAGAAGGTGTGGAAGGGCGAGTTCCTTTTAAAGGACCGCTTGCAGATTTTGTGTATCAGTTGGTTGGCGGGTTGCGGGCTGGTATGGGTTATTGTGGTGCCAGGAACATTGAACAACTGCGTAAGGAAGCGCGGTTTATCCAGGTATCCGTCGCGAGCGTCAAAGAGAACCACCCCCATGACATCGCTATTACGCAGGAAGCTCCGAACTACAGTCCGGAATAGCAACAAATCTTGGTTATTGTCCATTTTCGCGGGCACCGGCATGAGCTTGACCACAGCGGTCGTGCTGCCAGCCCAAGAGCCCCTTCCGATCAACCCTTTCCGCACCATGCAGCGGCCTGCGGCCAATGCGGCAGCCAACTCTAACCCGGTGGCTGCGCAAAGTCAGAACACGGAAATCCCGGTCAATGGTTTTCGAACAAGACTCCCGACCCAAGATAACTCACTGAGACGCGTTACCGCGGATCAAACTCAAGTGGGAGAAACTCAACCGGGTCAATTTCAGCCTCGGCAAGCGCAGCCGATCGTTTCTGAGCCGGTGGACTTGGGGGAAGGTGAAGTCGTCTTGCGTTGGCGAACCAGCGACAAGCTTAGCAAACCCAATTCAGTACCTGGCAGTTCCCAAGCAGGCCGAGCCCCGACCAAACGCTCCCAGGTAAAACACTCGCCAGCTTCCGCGCTGCCTCGGGCTGGCCGCGTTGTCGCGGCCGGCTATCAAGATCCCACTGCGCCAGCCGCTGCCCAACCCCCAACCGCTGCCCAACCGAGTCTTCCAGGCAGCCCATTACAGGATCCATTTGGCGACAAAGCTGCTACCGGTAAAGCAACGGCTCCGGTACTTCCCACCTTGCCGCTGGGAATCGCTCCCAACAAGGCCAAACAGCCTCCAGTCGCTGCCCCCCCCGCCGCAAAAGATCCATTGTCGTTGCCCGAAGTGGCTCCACCGCCAACGTTGCCAACCAATCCCAACATGCCAATACCCAATTTTCCAGCCCCTAACGCTTCGGCGCCCAGCAATAATGTTTTGCCTGGCAACAAAGCCTTACCTGGCGATACTCTGCCAAGTGATACTCTGCCTGGGAATATAGTGCCTAGCGATACTCTGCCTGGCGATACACTGCCCAGTGAAGCGGCGAACAGTGAAGCGGCGAACGGTGAAGCGGCGAACGGTGAAGCGGCGAACAGTGAAGCGGCGAACGGTGAAGCGGCACCCAGCATTCCACTCCCGAGCGACAATGCAACGGGAAATGCCTCTCAACCTACCGAGCCCAATCGATTTCCGGGTTCGCTTCTCCCCGCTCCGATGCCATCGGATCGAGAACCAGCGCCATTGCCTCTGCAAGCGGAATCGCCGCAAGTCAACCCGGTTCCAGAGGTGACTGCTGAAGATAGCAGCATCCAGGAGCCAGAAGTTTCAGCGAGCGATCGCGATGACGTTTTAGCAATGCCACCGAGCAGTGCACCGGAGGGCTACACCTGCGATGAAATCCGTGGTCGCCTGAAGCAAGATACGATTGATCGCATCATTTTGGATGTCAGTCCAAGGTTTGGGCGAGGCTCCCGATCAACCGAAGCCACTGCGGAGTTAAAAGAAGAATTTGCTGCCAATGCTCCCGTGAGAACTTGGTACGATCGCTCTGGCCGAGAAATTGCAGAGGGTCGTTTGCAGGATTGGAGACGCAATCGGGCGATACTCGATGTCAATGGGGAACAAGTCGCTATCCCCGTTACCGACCTGAGCGACAATGATGTGGCTTATATCTCGGAATCTTGGGGTGTTCCGCATCTGTGCGGCTTGAGTGGTGAAGATTGGCAACATCGCCAATTTTCACCTCTGAAGATGACTTGGAAATCTTCCGAGCTGATGCACAAACCGCTCTATTTTGAAGAGGTCGCCTTGGAACGCTATGGCCATACGGCAGGACCCATCCTGCAGCCGGTTTTATCGACCGGTCACTTCTTCGCCAACATCGCTGTGCTCCCATACAAAATGGGAATTCACCCGATGTCGGAATGCCAATATGCATTAGGCTACTATCGACCTGGAAACTGTGCCCCTTGGCAGATTCCGGCCGTACCGCTCAGCGGTCGCGGGGCGCTGATGCAAGCAGGTGTAGTGACCGGCGTAGCTGGATTGCTACCCTAACCTAAAGCCAGCATGCACTGGGGCGAAACGCGTTAACTGCCTACGCCCCGCCGGTGCCAACTGCCGGCTCATGGTGCTCTCCTCCATATCGCCGCGGCACGTCCTCACTGGCGTGCCGCACGTGATTCGCACAGCCAACACAACCTGCGCTGGGCTCCTCTACATTCCCCCGGCGCAGCGACCTTGGCCGCATTGCGGTAAGCCGCAGCCACCTCCTGGCATTGAGTTTCTCGATCCATGGACTGGAAGTTGTTTCGCATTTCCTATGGCCGGCGCCGCTGGCACGCTGAGCATTTTTTCCAGGGCGCGGTGGCCACACTTTTCGCAAATAAGATCGTCTTCGTTTCGAAACAAAATTTCTTGTTCAGCCCCGCATTGCTGACAACGATATTCGTACAGTGGCATAATAAGATTCCTTGTATTCTTTCCGCGAAAGCTAAGGCTATCCAAAAGTTGCGACCCACAGTTAGGACTGCGAAGCTTTAGTCGCCGTCGATTCCATGTTTTATCGAACATCCCAAGCAAACGTCGGTACGAAAGCGACCTAATAGTATCATGGACAATCACGAGGAAACTTCAAGTCACCTTTACCTTTCCGCCGAGCAATCGCGGGAAGTCGATCGATTTGCCATCGATAAATTGGGGATCAGCAGTCTGGTTCTGATGGAAAATGCTGGACGCGGAGCGGCCGATGTGATTTACAAACGACTGCTCGATCGTCCCCCTCTGCCATCCAGCGGCGAGGTAAGCGCCACGTTGCTGGTCGGTCCGGGAAATAATGGTGGGGATGGATGGGTGATCGCTCGCCATCTCGAAGCGCGGGGAGTGAAGCCCTATTGTTTCTTGTTTGGAACGGTAGAACGATTATCGTCAGACAATCGTGCCAATTTGGAAATCTTGCAACGCTCTGGTTTATCGATCGTGCACATCGAATCGATCCCTCGAATCCTCGCTTTAGATCTGCTGGCTCAAAAACTTCAGCAGAGCAGCGTTATCGTCGACACACTCCTTGGGACTGGCTCTCAAGGTCCGCCACGAGAACCGATGGCCGAAGCGATTCGGCTCGCCAACCGAATGCGGGCGTGGCGAGTGGCAATCGATCTTCCTACGGGTTTGGATGCCAACAGCGGAATTCCCAATACACCGACGTTCCAAGCACACCACACCCTCACAATGGTGACTCGCAAAATCGGCTTTAAAAATCCACAAGCTGCAGAATGCCTGGGAGAAGTGAGCGTTCTTTCTATCGGCATACCGGCGATGCAATTGAAAAACTTATTGCCAAGCTAATCTTGACTTTCAGCCGCCGGAGGTTCGTAATTGAACTCTTGCCAGCTGACCGCTTGATCCATCGGTTCGATACGCAGCACAAGCTCGCCATTTTGGAACAGCCGTACCGTGCCTGTCGATTGCGACACGACGATCGCAATCGCTCTGGTTCGCTGCGTGATCGCTGCGCCTGCCCAGTGTCGAGAGCCCAGACCTTTGGAGAGAGCCAAATTGCCGTGGGTCACCTCGATGATCTGCCGCGATCGTTCGACGACACCATCGGGAGAAACAACGAAAGCGCCATCCATCTGGGCGATCTCTTTAATATCTTCACGAACCTTTGGATCAAACAAATTGCGTTGGCGTCGATTGTAGCCGCGCAGTGGATCAAAGCCGCTATCCTGGCAATGTTGCAACACACGGCGTGTATCACCTACGACCAAAATGGTCCCCACCTTTTTGCCTTCACGACCCTCTCGACCTATTTGAACCGCTAGGTCAATCGCCACCTTTAGGCAACGCAAGGGCACGCTGCTTTCCAGTCGCTGCAGGTCGCGAGCCGTCAAACGTCGCATGCGATCATCCAGCCGAATGAGGCTCACCGAATCGATCGTTCCATGCTCGAAGCCACTATAGAGCGCAACAACATCACAATTATTTTTTAGGATTTCATCTGCGACCGCTTCCAGCAAAGCGTGTTGCAATCGCTCCAAGAGTGGGGATTTTTCTTTATTGAGCGCGATGGGGACCAGACCAGCTTCCTTCGCACCATCGAGATCTTTCTCCGAATCCGCAGCGACAATAATTTTGTCGATTTGTGGAGAAACCACTTCCCGTAATTTTTCCCAATCCGTGCTACCTTCCAGCAAAACCAACAAAGCGTCTGCTTCGCACTGAATGGCCAACCCACCAGCCATTGCCGCCAGAGCAGAGAATTGTTTCGTAAATTTTTGCTGCATGACGATGGCTCACCTAATGGAGCTTAGAACCAAAATTATTTTACGGATACGTAGGTTTATCCGCGAAAATCGAGAGAAACTCAAGCGGGTATTTCAGTCGATATGGGTATTTCAGCCGATACCCAGCCATTCGCCTAACGTCGTTGGCTGCGGTTGGTGGTCGCCATGTTTCGGCGCGAGCCCATGGTGACGCCGAAAACTCGCTCCTGGTACATCGCCAACGCATGCAGCGCATGACTTCTTGGCCCAATCTTCCAGTCTGTTTGGCGCTGCTCCACTAAACAATAGGTCAAAAATTCGATGGAACGCAGCAGTCGAGGCGATTGCAGTTCTTCGTCAGGTAAATTGTAAACAAGCCATTCCACGATATGACCGGTGGTCTGCAATTTGCGCTGCATATCCTGCTGATTGGCTCGCCCCTCAAACCATTCGGTGCTGAAACTCCCATCTGGATTTTGCAAAGTCCAGGTGTA
>JBIKMB010000238.1:0-8803 GCA_044359485.1 Pirellulaceae bacterium
TCAGAACGCAGTGTGCCTCTTTTCTCCCCTCGTCAATCGTCTCAATTGCTTTTCCTGGCACGCCATCCTCGTCGAGTCGATAGGCGTTGAGTCGTCCGTTACTGTAGCTGATACCAAAAAGAAACGTACTGGTGCGGTCGAGGCTCAAATAGGAGGCATCATCGTTGAGGTCGATACGTTTATGGCTGATGTAGCGACCATCGTTCCCCAAAGTCACCACTGCCCCTGGCACCTTACCACGTTCTCCTCCACCACCTGAGATGTAGAGTAGCGGCTTGGCAGGATGTGCCGTAATGATCCGCCCTGTAAACCCGAGTTCGCGCTTTTCGGAAACTTTCAGTTCCAAGCCACCATCCGGTTGCGGAACCGCATCAACAATCCAGAGCGTTTCCGTTTGGCTGCAGGGAGCATAGACTCGAAAGGCCTCAGCAGCAAAACTCGACATTGGTATTCCAAGTCCCAGCAGTACAGTGAGCAGGATGAACTTCATATTGCGTAAGCCTATGGGAGTGAAGTCACTTTTATCAATAGCTTTGGAAGCGTTCTTCTAGTGGTGGAAACTTCGCTGGCCATGCTGCGGGAAAAAATCGCACGATACGCCGCGGTCGAAATCCCTCGAGCATTATATCGCATTGCACTTGGATTCGAATTCCGCTGTCACCGAGTCGTGGCGGTAATTTTTCGGTTTTGAGAATATTGCCACCATGTCGATCGTTGATTGGATCGAAGGTCAGCAGCGATTCGCGGGCTACAGCGATTGTGCCTTTCGGCGAACGCGGGTCCTTCGGCTCCTTGATCAACGGCCAGCCGATCGCAGGCTCGTGCACTAAATTCAGGTCTTCGAAAAGTGCAGGATCGAATGTATCGAAAAAGGTAATCGTGACGACCTCGGCAACATCGTCGACCGATTCGATCCACCCGGGAAGACCCCGCTCCCGAATGTGATCGTGATGGCGGCGAGTTTGCTGGGCAGTTGCAAGTTGCCGACTTTCATCGTCCACCCAAATCTCGAGCAGGCGTCCAGGGCCAAACAAGGTGACCCAAGTGAGATTCAACAATATTTTATCCCCTGGCTTTAACGCGTCGAGTTCGACAACGCTGCGTCCCTGCCAGACGATGGTGCTTTGCTGCAGGTCGAACGCTTTGGGTTCTCCGATGGACTCTTCGCCTCGCTGCAATTGCGCTACCAACTTCATCGTTTGTAAATCCACCGATTCGATCACCCACAATTCAGCACTGCGCATATGAAAAGAAAAATCGTCTTCGAGTCGAATGCATCGGTTGAAATCAATCTCCTTGGATTGACGGCCATGCATATTTAAGTTTGCCATCGGCGGAGTCTGATCATTGGGGGCCTTGTGATAGTAGAGCCCATGCAGATGGGTACCAAGTGGTATATCCTGCAGCGCGGCGGGAGCACCGTGATACCAGATCGAACCGTAAGGAAGCATCGCCACATCGATGGGGAGATCAAGATATCCGGCGCTCTGGGTATCATCGCGATCGACACGTAAATGAAATCGACGTTCCAGATGATCGATGCGAATTAATTCCCCTGAGATCTTATGGCCAGAGCCTTCAGGCGGAAATTCACCATCGACTAGTTGATACCATTGCAGTACGCTCTCTTTTTCTTTTCCATCAAGCTTGCGTCGTTCCGCCTCTGTATAAGATCCGTCGGCATCCGTGCGAAAAGTATTTGGGGATGGAATCCGACTTGGAGATTTTGTTTGCGCGTAAGCCGACCCGGAGATGATTGTCAGCAGTGCCAGCATGAACGGCCAGGAGCTGTGAGGCCGTGGCGTGTTATCTCTGTTTGATCTCATGCAACAACCTCCGCGATGGGGCGAACACTATCTTGAAAGCGATCGAGCTTCACATCGACTCTTTGTAGCATGGTCAGGAGGAGGTTGCTGAGCCGCGCATCGCCATCGACGGGGCGCGAGCAGATCTTGTAATGGGCCATGGCATCTTCAACGTGATACCGTCCGATTTTCGGAAGATTGAAATCAACATGTTGTCCATGCTGGTAACCGAGCGACTTTCCTCCAGCTAGCAAGGTAGGTAGGTTCGCATTGCCATGGCTATGTCCATACGCCATGCCGCTACCCCAAAGCACTTGTGTCGTGTCGAGCAACGTTTGGCCGTCCGCTTCCTCGTGAGTTTTGAGTTGATCGAGGAAGTAAGCAAACTGCTCAACAAGGAATGTATCGGTTTGAGTGAGTCGTCGCAGTTGTTCAGGGTCGCCATTATGATGGGATAGGCCATGGCGGGTTTGGGAAATGCCAATATCGGGAATCGCTCCGCCATTGGATTCGCTGCAGATCATGCAGGTGATGACGCGTGTCGAGTCTGTGCGGAGCGCCATGACCATTAGGTCGTAGAAGAGTCGGTGATAGTTGGCGACTGCTGAGAGGTCAAGCTTGCGGCTGAGATGTGCTATGTCGGCACTGGCGAGTTCAGGTTTAGGGATACTTAGCCAAGCATCAGCCCTTTGGGTGCGCTCTTCGACTTGACGAACTGCGGTTAAATAATCATCCAGCTTGGTGCGATCTTCGCTGCCAAGTTTCTCAGTGACGCGTTTTGCATCATCGGCCACAAGGTCAAGTATGCTGCCGCGACGTGTGAGACGGCGTCGAATAGTTTCCTTGCTTTCCCTCTCAACACCGAAAAGCATGTTGAAGATAGTTTGCGTATTTCGCTCCGCAGGTAGTTGAATACCATCGCGCGACCAAGCGAGTGAGTGGCCTTCGATGGCCAGTTCCAAGGATGCGTAGCGAGTTGATGTTCCCTGGACCTCCGCCATTAGTTGGTCGGCAGAAACACTGTTTCGAAAAGCGCTGCCATCGGCAGGTACGTCAGCGCCGGTCAGCCAGACCCGATCGCAATTGTGATGCTTGCCGAGTACCAGTGGATGGTGCAGCCCACTGATCGGTGTTACGTTGTCTCGGTGCCTTTCGAGCGACTGGAGCGGCTTGGTGAATTCAAAATCTTTCCCACCTTTCTCAATTTGCCAGGTTAGCGTGTTGACACCGTTGGGAATGTACAGAAATACGCTTCGTTTCGGCTTTGTAGTGGCAGGCGAGTCGGCCATCACATTGAGAAGCGGTAGCGCTATAGTCGCGCCGAGACCGCGCAGCGCGGTTCGACGACTGAGTTGCCATTTTTTGAGATGCACATGCATGCTTGCAAACTCCTATGTTTCATTGATACAAATCGGCTACCGCGATTGGAAAAGGTCGGAGAGAATAAAGGCCTCGATGATATCGCGCAATCGGTAATCCTTTGCTTTGCTGGCTTCGGCGATCGCTTTTAATTTTTCGCGATCATCGAAGGACATACTGCGTCGTAAACCGAATGTGGCGAGTTTTTCAATAAAAGCCTCGTTAAAAGTATCTAAATCGGATAAGAGAAGTTTCTTGAATTCTTCAGGTGTTTCGTAAGCACGACCATCTGGAAGTTTGCCTTTAGGATCGACCAGTGGGTCATCTCCAGCACCCTCTGTCTGTTCTACCATGCGATAACGACCGATGGCATCATAGTTTTCAAAGGCTAGTCCAAGCGGGTCGATCTTCGAGTGGCAAGACGCGCAATTAGGATCCTTGATGTGGGCTTCCAATTTCATTCGCAATGTTGCCTTCGGAGAATCTACCGGATTGGGAGCAATGGGATCAACGTTAGCTGGAGGTGGTGGAGGCGTTTTGCCAAAGATGGCTTCCGAAAGCCAGACGCCGCGATGCACGGGACGGTGCCTTGTACCATCGGATGTGAGGGACAAAATAGACGCCTGGGTCAGCAAGCCCCCGCGGCGGCTATTGGACGGCAAAGTGACACGCTGTGGCACATCGCCGGATCCCTCTGGAAATGGCAATCCGTAATGCTGTGCCAATCGAGCGTTCAGCATGGTCCAATCGGAATCCAGAAATTCTCGCAATGTCAGTCCGCTATGTAAAACTTCATGGAAAAAT
Organism: Pirellulaceae bacterium; assembly: GCA_044359485.1. Lineage (GTDB taxonomy): Bacteria > Planctomycetota > Planctomycetia > Pirellulales > Pirellulaceae > JAFLCP01. The sequence goes on from JBIKMB010000238.1 coordinate 3,969, forward strand.
GCGGTGGTCTCAGAGACCATGCTTTGCTCTAGATGTTTGTCATAATCAGGGTAAAGCATTTTGTCCGGAGGAAATTGTCCCACTTTCTTTAAGTGCAGCCACTGTCGAGCGAAGGAATGACTAAATCGTACCGATCTGGGATCCGCCAGCATTCTCGTAACTTGCCGGGAGAGTTCCTCACGATCGAGTAATCGACCCTTCTCTGCCAGCGAAAACAATTCATCATCCGGCATCGTGCCCCACAACAGATAGGACAGCCGAGTAGCAATCTCCCAATCGTTCACGCTGTGGCGCTCAGCCTCTTGATCCCCCTCCGCGATGAAGAGAAAACTTTTCGAACAAAGAATGCCGAGCATACCTGCCTTAACAGCATCGCTGAATTGCTCGCCGGCGGCTAGTTCCGCGTGAACAACAGCGACATAGCGTTCCAATTCTTCTGCGGATACGGGGCGACGGAAAGCGCGGCGAGCCATGCGGCCAAGTCCCGCGCGAACCTGTTCTAAACTACCCTGTTCTGCAGGCCAATATTCAGCGCGCCTTGCTTTTTCTTGTTCTGTGATGATAGGACCGCGCCAAGAAATAGAATCGAGAATGAGAAAAGGATATCGAGCCGCTCCGGACTCATCGGTCAGTTTAATTTGCCAGGGTATCCGTCCCTCTGCAATGCTGACAAACGGTTTAGATCCGTGCCTGCCTGACAGCGGAGTATTGGAGGGGCCAGGGACATCGTTAAAAACTATGATCTGAGGGTAACCTTTTGGAAGGTGTGCCTGAAACGATACTGTGATCGGCTTATCCTCGGATGCAATAATATCCTGTTCAAACAGCACTCGATCCAATTGTGTTTCAACGACTTTCAAGCGAGGTGCTCGGCCGTTGATTGGTTTCAAGCCGCTGAGTGTGTAGCTGATCTCGTAAATTCCAGCGACATTAAGGCTCTGGCGAACGGTTCCGCGAAAAAGATCGCGTGGCCACATTTCAAAACGCAGCTTGTCGAGTAAACCGCGGGCTGCCAACTCTTCGCGATAGTGTGCTGGAACCGAGTTCCCGTCAACAGCCCGATGCGTCGACTCAATAAACACAGGCTTCTCAGCCGGATAGGCTTCGGCGAGTACGACTTCAGCTGCATTAAAGTATTTTTCTACATTGGAAGCAGAAAGATTCAGAACCGAGCCGATGCGTTCGAATCCGTGCCAATCTTCGTCTTCCAAGAAACCGCCAGGATCGGATGCATCGAAGTGTACGCCGATAAGATCGCGCACTGTATTAACATACTCTTCCCGCGTGAGACGGTTGTAGGAAACTTTTCCTCGTTTGGCGAGTCGCGTCGCTTCGCCCTCTTTCATCCGATCTGCAATCCACTCGACAATACGTGCGCTTTCTGCAGCCGAAGGTAGTGCCTTCGCATCTTCCGGTGGCATTTCTCCGGAGTTGATTCGCTCCATGACCTCCAACCACTGCGGCGTATCCTCGGTCCCAACCTTTTCCGATAGATTATCGATTCGGAAATCTCCTTTTTGTACTTCCGCGCTGTGGCATGCGACGCAATATATGTTTAAAAACCGTTGTGGCACGTCGTCATTTTGTTGCGCGTGCAAACGAGGCAGTGAATTGGTTTGTAGAAATAATCCGAGAGCAGTACCAATAGCTATGATTCGGAATACATTGTTCATACCAACGCGTCCTTCGCTTTCGAACCATGCGAATTGAAAGGGCAGCTGTCGAGATGGCTGCAACAGGGGGGAATTTAGTTTCTCTGGGAAAGAACTATTTGAGTTAAGATACCGTCAAAGTTAAGAGAAGTCGCTGTTTAGAGAAAAGAATATCGACGAAGAGAAAAAAAGTAAGGAAAAATAGGGCTTGTTTCCAGTGGGCTTATCGACGGTTTTTGTGTTTTCTTTCGCGGTATCATCATTCCAGGAAAATACTTACGAGTTTTGCTTGGATCTGGCGAAACGTCGCGGGGGTAATCATTCAGCGCGATTGCGACATGCTAGGTAATAAGCGAGACTTAGGCACTGAATTTTGAGCGTTGGTTGTTGGACGACTGAGCTCGTAATGCCAAGCCAGGAGTCAGTCGCATGTCAATGTCGTCGAAACCTTCTATTAGTATCCAAGGCCACTTCGAAGATCTTACTGATCCTCGCGCTCAAAAAAGTGTCTATCCGCTCATTAATGTTGTCGTCATCGCGATTTGTGCCGTGATTTGTGGTGCGGATGATTTTGTCGCGATTGCTAACTTTGGAAGAAACAAGAAGGCGTATTTCGAAAAGTTTTTGGACTTGAACGCTGGTATACCGTCGCATGATCGATTCAATGCCATCTTTGCTGTAATCAGACCGGCTGAATTTGAAAAGTGTTTACTCAGTTGGATTACTGATCTTCAGGAAATAATCTGGGGGCAAGTTATCGCTATTGACGGTAAAATGCTAAGGCGAAGTTTCGATACCGCCAACAGCAAATCGGCAATTCATATGATTAGCGCCTGGCCAACCGCCAACAGCATTCGCCTTGGACAAACCGTTGTAGACTCGAAAGGCAACGAGATTACAGCGATTCCAAGACTCTCGTAGGTCCTCGAATTATCAGGCAGTTTGGTGTCGATCGATGCCATGGGATGCCAAACTGAAATCGCTCAGAAGATTGTCGACAAAGAAGCGGATTACTGCCTTGTGGTCAAAGGAAATCAACCGAAGTTACACCAAGGTATTGAAGAGTTTTTCAAGACACACTCAGAAAATAACTTTAAGCAGGTAAAGGTACGTCGCTATGAGACTCACGAACAAGAGCATGGCCGAGAAGACAGTTGTTGGTATTTCATCTGCCCATTACCCGAAAAGCTTCCCGATAGGGCACGGTGGCCAAATCTGAAGGCCATTAGAATCGCGATTCACAACAGCACTCGAGCTGGGAAAGACTGCAATGAGGTTCGTTACTATATCCTAAGCAAATACTTATCAGGCAAAAAATTCGGAGATGCTGTAAGGCAACATTGGGCAGTTGAGAACAATCTGCACTGGCAGCTCGATGTTACGTTCAACCAAGACCAAAGCCGAATCCGAAAAGGACATGCCGACACCAACTTCAGTACCCTACGTCGGACATCCTTAAGTATATTAAAGAATGAAAAAACAGCCAAAATGGGATAAAGAGTAAGCGACTCCAAGCGGGATGGCATGAAAACTACTTGGAGAAAGACCTGTTAGGCTAAAAACTTGTGGTGCAATCGCCCTGCTAAGATGAACAGGGCACCCTATTACCGCATTTCCGTTAAAGGCTGGCGAGGGCTTTGCCTAGAACGCGTTTGCATCAGTTGGCGAGCGGCTTGGCAGCTACGCTAATGCATGAAATCAACCGGTAGTCCGGTGCGGCAGTCGGCTGTAACGAATAACTAAAAGTTCGTCATGGAAGCATGCGTTGAAGAGGCTTCTTGCGAAGAAATTCTTGGATGTTTCGATACGCGGTACAAGAAGCAGACTGCCCCATGAAACCAAGGGAACCACAGTTGCAGCTTTGACCTGTAGCAACTTTTATTTAGAATCTTTGTATTTTTCCTGGTGGTAGCATACCGCCGTTTTTCCCAGCCAAACAAAATCACCAGAAGTTTTTTCAAGCTACGGCAATCACGTATCGATCGATATACCTCAGCGGCTATTTTTATGCTGTTATCACCACCATTTAAAACTTCCTCACTTTCTTATCGAATCACTTTCTCACAAAAAAACTTTTCCGTCAGCGTGAGGTAGTAAAAAGTACCTTGGTGCAAAGTGCTTGATACGTTTGTACGTGGCCTGAAGATGTGACTTAATATCGCCGGCCCGCAACGAAAAGATTTCTCACTAGTTTTCAACCCGATGAAGCAGGTCTCCACGCTCGCCCGGAAAATTTTTTTAATGTACCTTTTTGTATGATTTTATCAAAATTCTTGGCTGATGGAAATCACTCTTCAGCCAATTCGTTATTCCAATTCGCTTCCTGAATTGCTGAGTTCAAATTTCGAATCTTCTTTGACAAATCGTCAGCTTGATTTTCGAGGCTGTCAACTCGAAGTAATACTTTCCATTTGATTTCGCTGTGACTGTAGTAATTAGTATCAAGACGGCAAGCATTTGCCGCTACTTTTAGAAGATTGTGCTGGCTCATTAAACGATCGCGTTCAGCAATCGCTTCCATCATTGTTTTACCGCTGGTTAACTTGATTACCAGATTGGAGCGGTTGATACGCCCGACGAGCACTTCCAGGTCTTGCATAAGACGAAAGGCTTCGATCATGAGTTTTTGTGGATCTTCTCCCGGTTCCTCACCATCTTGAATGCGACAATTGCCCTTTATGCGATCCGTCAATGAAGCCAGTTTCTTATTGATGTCAGAACGGATCAGCAAGGCGTCGGCTAGTTTCATATGGTTACTCGCAAGGAGAAGAATTTATTTTGATTCATTCAGTTAGAAAGACTGTAGAGCTGCAGATTGGTTCAGAAAAAAGGAATTTTTGTGTAAGAGGTTTTAGGAGAGAGGTGATGCATACTTTGGGTTATTTCTGAATTCTGAGGTTTCCTGTTTTGGAGCGTGCATTGCAATGATTATGGCTCTAGAGTCAGAAGACGAAGGCAATTTTTCAGTAATTGGCTATCGACTTGTGGGAGGATGGAGGGACGCCGGTGCGAGAACCTCAACAACCCTGAAGCCTTGGTTGCTCACAGCGAGATTGGGGTTCAAATAACCTCGATGGGAAGATCGCAAAAAAGATTCCAGATCCATGAAACAGCCCCCTCGGAAAACTCTTTTCTCACCTGAGTTTGGGCCGAGGGGGAGCTGCGAATGTTTCGCATGATAGG
>JBIKMB010000056.1:0-28710 GCA_044359485.1 Pirellulaceae bacterium
GTCGATGCGAAAACGAAAATTCCGCGCAGAAACAACATCGACCATCGCATGTCGCTAGCCCAAAAAAAGCTTTAAACTACCACTTGCAGCGGTTTTTCCCGAGCTAACACTTCATCCAATTTTGCAATCCAATTTTGCAGCAGCCAAATGCAATAGAAAGTTGGCTCGCAGGCTCACTGCCAACTGTATTCGATCCTAAGACGCAAAAAATTGCGGAACAGGTTTGCCAAAGCTAAGGTTCAATGGGCGGCCAATCGGCGTCTGCAGTTCCAGATTTCCATCGATGCCCATGGCATGCAGCAAGGATGCATGAAAGTCGGGAACGTCCACCAAATCCGCGACATGCTCGGTCTTGTTGTTGATATTTTCCTTCACGGTGGTATCCGTCGCTCCATGCACATAGCCTCTTCGAATGGGACCGCCCCCCAGCACAACCGAAAATCCATGAGGCCAATGATCGCGACCACCAAGAGGATTGATCTTGGGTGTGCGACCAAACTCTCCCCCACAGACAACCAGAGTTTTTTCCCATAAACCGCGTTCTTTCAGTTGTGCCACCAAGGCGGCAAACGCTTCGTCCAATACCGCTGCTCGAGCATATTGCAATTCGTGATTGTTTGCATGCGTGTCCCAACCACTCAATTCGATTTCAATGCAGCGAACCCCCTGTTCCACCAAACGGACTGCAGCCAAACAACCCCTGCCAAACCCGGAGTCGCCGAACGACTTGATCACTGAGTTCGATTCCTCGTTGATATCGAACGCTCGAATCTGCTCGCTGGACATCATTCGCACCGCGCGATCTGTTGCCGATTGATGCGCTGTGACCGAGTCCCGCAAACGCACTTGCCTGCCGCGAGCGAAATTCTTTTCCATAAACTCAAGATCGCTCAACTTGGAATTCAATTTAGGATGCGCGGCAACTCGATCCAAATTGGGAAGAGGAAACTTTGGATCGCCTGTTTGAAATGCGTCAAAGCGACTTCCCAGATATCCACCTCGCGCCCCCCACAGACCCGGCAAGATGGAAATATGCCGAGGAATTTCAACTTCATCGGTCAACTGGTGGCAAAGCACGGCACCTATCGAAGGGTGTATCAGCGTTGGATCCGGACGCCAACCCGTTTTCACATGATAAGTAGCCCTCTCGTGATCACCTTCCTTACTTACCATCGAGCGAATCACGGTGAATTGATCCGCGATCTCTGCAAGCCTCGGCAAAGAACTCGCAAATTGAATTCCCTTCAAACTCGTTTGGATTGCTTGCGTATCTCCGCCGATCATTGACCCAGCATGCGGATCAAAAGTTTCCAGTTGGCTCGGACCACCTTGCAACCACAAGAAAATCATCGATTGCACTGCAGTTTTCGGGCGAGTTTGTCCCATCGCAATTCGCTCTGCCGCCAGAGTAAGCCATGTGCTTGCCAGGGAGGTGCTCACTGCTGCTGACGTGGAAAGTCCTAGCCAGCGACGACGATTCATCTGTGAAAAGCCATCACACGCAATTGTGTTAATATCGAATTCACACATGTGCTTTTCTCCCCCTTCGCCTCGCACAGGCCACACTGATTTCATCACCCAAATCGTTCGTTATTACAGGCATCGATTACCTGCAACTGGTTTGGAAATAATCTAATGATTCCACAAAAATTCTGTCGAGTTCATCAAGACCCACGAAATATCACTCACACTGCGCAAGCGACTCTCCCCTCGCAGTCCCTCGATCTTGGCCATGAAGTACTTTTGTTCTTCTGCCGTTGGACGACGATTCAAGGTGCTCAAAAAACAGACCTCAATACATTGCGAATCGCTGGAGGCTTGAACGGCAATCCTCGCCAACGGAACCCCCAGAGGATCCGATTTTGTACGTTCGCGAATCATCGAACCGTTCAGCAAAAGCAATCGTTGTGGTATCGTTTCATTTTCGGGCGATAATTCATCCTCACCGCGATCCCCATAAGCTTTGAGAAAATCATTGATCTGCCCCAGACGAACCAATTGAGCTAACCAAATACTATCGCGGTCTAATGTTTTCAGCTCACTTGATTGAATTACGCTTCCCGCAACTTGTTCAGGCCGCAATTGAGTCAATGGAAACACCGCCCAGCAATCGAGTTGCTCCTGTCGTAATTCGTCCTCTCGATAACTGCTGCTCCGCTGAAAAGCAGCGCTTGCTGAAATAAGGCGAAGCAATCGCTTTATGTTAAAGTTATGCTCGGTAAAATCGTCCGCCAACCATTGTAGTGGGGGAGCCACCGGACGATCGAGCGGTATATCGTCGACCGGTTCATGCAAGGGTCGGCCTGCCACCAATGCCCATATTCGATTGACCACTGCACGACTGAACGCTTTATTTTCCGGATGGGTCACCCAGGCCGCTAACCGCTGACGTACTTTACCTTCCGCAGGCAACAAGTGGCTCGAAAAGGGAACCGCCGGTTTTACGAGTTCTTCGGTTTCTCCGTCTAGAAATTTATAGCGATACTCGGTCCCCTCATCACGCACACCCAGAAAAACATTTTCAGCTAAGGTTGTGCCCGAAAAGAATGCGGCTAGTTGATGAAAGTGTTTTTGCTCACCCCCTTGCGCGCCGTCATCCTTTGGGAAATAAATTTTATCCACAAAGTCATTGTGGCATTCCAGGCAATCCATTCTTAAGCCTAAGAAAACGCGACTCGTTCTCCCGGCTAATCGCACTGCATCGGCCTTACGTCCTCCCGCCGGAGGAATTTGTGCCGTGACGAAATTGACTTCCGGCTTGTCCGTCGTCAAACCTTCAGCCTCCAGCAAGGTTCGGGCAATTGCGTCAAAAGGAATATCCTTTTCCAATTGTTCCGCCAGCCACTCTCGAAACTTTCGTCTTCGGAATAACAGAAACGGTCCTTGGTCGGTTCCCACAAAGGCTCGCGTCAAGCGTTCGGAAAAGTTGTCGCTCCAGCGGCTATCGTTCAAGAGATATTCCGTGTAAATCGCAACACGGTCCGACTCAGGGAATTTTTCTAGTTGCCGGATTTCCTCCAACGACATGCTAGATCCCACCAATCCCAACGATATGCGGCGGCAAGCATTCAGCCAATCTGTTTGTGGTGCTAAAGCGGCGTTGGACGCTTTCGCCCAGTCGTTGAAGACATTGTCAAGTTGCTTTACCGTTTCCATAAGCTCCGCATGGCCCAGTTCGGAAATCCGATTCCAACGCTGAGTGCGATTCAGTGGGCCGCGAAACCAAATCGTCCCCGCCGCAATCAGGCTCGCGATGCAAGTCAAGGTAAGCATCACGCGCAGAGACGTTTTCATTGCACTTCACCTCATCAAGCCCGTAGAATCGATCCGAAGTCCACAAAACTTAACCTCGAATTTTAGAAATGCCCGCGGAAAGAACTATATTGGAATTGTAACGCATGGCGATCGCTTCAAGCCAGCCTGTCGCCAGCAACTGCTGCCTCCCAGCTCTACCTCCCGGAAACTTACGCATTCCCTATCAGACGGCTTGAAATAAACCCTGCTTTAGAGAAAACGAAAAATGGACTCAAATCGATGTTTTGATTCATCGATGTTTTGGCTCTGCGGGTAATGCGTCTTCCGGTACCCCATCGGTCCCTATTCGGTTTCACTTGATTCTGTGGGTCGAACAAAGGAGCCATCGCCGTGAATTTTAAGCGAAGCCTTTTGCAAACAAAAAACCCCTGGAGAGACATGATCTCTACAGGGGCCTATTCGCATTGCAAAATTTGGCTCGTGCCTTGAATCAATTCGGTGCCGACATTGAGTCGACGGTGTAGTCGTGGTGGTTCAAAATATTACTCGCGAGGCCGAATAGCGCCGGTCAAGCCAGCGTAGTCGACGCGGTCATCTCGGTGCCACAACGGCTGACCAAGCTCGACGCGTTTGCGCAGCACTTCAATTTTTTCTGGCGAACCAGCCGGTGCGTCGGTTGGCGAAAATGCAGAGGTCTCTGCTGGATCGAAATCCTCGTCATGACCATACTTCAGAATCGCTTCGAACACATTTTTGATGCTCGACATTGCTTTACTCCTTATTCAAATTGTTTTGGAATCTAGTTGAAGCAAACACTTGTTTGCTTACCACATTGTTTGTTTCGTAATACTATTTTGTCTGTGAACCAGAAAACGCTTGCGTTTTGGACGGACAAATTTCCAGTTCCAGAGATTGCAGTCATTGTGATCACTGTTGGACTAGCCCAATTTTCACTGAGCACCTGCGAGCTAAGAAACTACTAGAGAAGAGCCCTCGCCAATCTGACACTTTCCCGTTAGGAACGGCAGGCCTGACATTTGGCTTTAAACTTTTCTGACTTCTTTAGCTTCTCGCGTCTACAGACTCCGACTCTATTCAACTTCTGGCTTTTTCACCGCGCCAGCATCTTGCAGAGCGTCTGGTAAACGGACTTGTGAACGATTTACTGCGTTGGCAATCGAATTTCCGATTGGTTCCCCACCGCCCCACACCCTTCATAAACGTTCCAACGTCAAGAAGAAGGATTTGGATATCTCCCCGCTCGCAAGCTTGACAGTTAGCCTCGCCGCGAACTTATAATTTACGAACTTATTATTTACGAACTTATTATTTACGAACTTATCATTTACAAACTTAGCTGTGCTAACCCACGATTGGCAACAGACTCACTACGAGTCGAGACCAGACAGCCGAATTGTTTTCTGACCGCAAGACTCGTTGTTAATCACTGCAGCTGCCGAGTTAAAATCCCGGCAAACAGCAATCGTCGTCTCAGCCTATTTCCAAAAATTTACATTCCCAAAAATTACAGATCCCAAAACTTTCAGATCCCAAAACTTTCAGATCCCAAAACTTTCAGATCCCAAAACTTCCAGATCCTAAAGATCCAGTGTCTCGGAGGTCCTCGCCTGTGGAAAGTCATCGTCTCTCTGACAAGCAATCACTAATCAAAACTCTCGCTTTGAGGAGCAAACGGCTATAAGAGAACTCTCTTTTCCGTGTAAGCAGACGTCCCCGTCTGGCGACAGATTTCTCAACTTTAGAAAAAATCGGATCACTCGGTAGGTTAGAGGGTTGTCAATCCCCCTAAGGCTGCAGTACCTAAGATTATTTCAGGTCGGGGGACAAAGTCAAGAAAATGTGAAGTAAATGCGAGGGTTATGCCTGAGTCTTCTTGCCGCACTTTACACTTGGCTAAACCTTTCTGGTTAGCCAGTTTAGGCGAATATCGCTAAGTTCAGCGGCTCAGGTTGTTGCGCCGGCACTCGACAAGACCTGGCCAAACTCATAGTGTTGCAAGGTAGCTCATTGGGAGCGATTAATGGTGTGTTTTCTTTCCTCAGTGCATTGAACCACAAAAGTAGCGGTCTACCCACTCGGAAGTACTCTAGGAAGGTTGCTTCTTTTCGGTGATTGTGGCGAGGCTTGCGCACTCCATATTTGTTTTTAGACACTCTTGCCCTTCCGGTGACACAATGATGTGGATTCAGAAAAAAATTCTTCTTCCTGAGTATGCCCGTGGTTGTCATTTGGTAACGCAGATGGTTCTGCGAGACCTCCCGGAACTTAAGCAGATTCGAATCGGGATGTTGCATCTTTTTTTACAGCACACCTCGGCTTCGCTGGCGATCAACGAAAACGCTGATCCTGATGTCCGCCTGGATATGGAGACGGCACTCAATCGTGTTGTGCCGGAGCAGCAGAGATTTATTCATACGGTCGAAGGGCCCGATGACATGCCCGCACATATCAAGTCGGCCTTAGTAGGTGTGGCGTTGTCGATACCGATCAGCAATGGACTATTGGCATTCGGAACGTGGCAGGGCATCTATCTCTGCGAGCACCGCAATCGAGGTGGGCAACGATCGCTCATCGCTACGTTGCAAGGTTGCAGTTGAGCATTTTGTTGGCGAAATATCCCACGGCAGTGCACATCGGCATTCACAGGCTTTGCAAGGAACCAACAAGCAGACGAAGTGCAAAAAATTTCGATTTATCCAGGGGATGAAAGCACAGAGCAACGGTATCGAATGATAATAATGTTTGATCCGGCAACCATTTCCCGCAGTCCCGTCGATGCGAAAACCTGCCAGCCATAACGGGTCCACAGCAGCCCATGCCGATGCAAGAGTGATAACCAACCTTCATTCGAAAAATTTTCTCAGAGGACCCTACTCTTTCGCCGCGGTATCCATTGGACCCCGCGGAGTCGATCTGCAAGCAAAGTGGGCTATTCGCGATGGGCTTATTCAAGATTGGGCTTCTCGTTGTCTTTCGACGTATCCTCCGATCCAGTCATGCCGCGTTGGGGAGCGATTCGATGAGAAAAAATTAGCTCTAATTGTTCCGCTTTCGATAAATTTTTGGGAGTGATTATTTCACGGCGCAGCGGAGCGGGACCGCGTTCAAAATAACGTATGGTTTCTTCATAAGGTTTCCAGCGAAGTTGTCCAAGGTACACAAGTTTTCCGAGCGATTCTCCTCCGGAAGCTTGTTGATACGCCTTGAAAATAAGTTCGGAAGCGTAGATTTCATCGTCGTTCATGCGATAACGTACGTCATAGGGTTTATCAAATTGCTCACGTACATGTCGAAGCGTTTGATCAATAAAAGGGCGTTTGTCTGGCTTGAGGCGATAGATCGCAAAGCCATAATGCTTGCCCCGGAAAATCACCTCCAACAAGGGAGTCGATTTCACTTTTTGGTACGCTTCGCAAACCATCCATTCCCCATCGATTTTGGTGAGGATGCCACAGTGCGAATAGGGTGAATCGGTCGCTCCTTCCATCATTTTCGCAAGAAGTGACTTCGGCAGAGATTGAAAAAGAATATCGCCTTCCTGTGGTTGGTAAGTCCAATATGCAATCGCAACCGGGCCGTAGATCCAAGCAAACGAACTCAAAAAAATCAAAACAGAAGCCACGCTTGTCCAAATCAGCAGACGCCGTTCTTTAGGATCAAGTGTAGTTCGCAGAATTCTAGACATGCGAAAGCTTGGCGAAGGTGCAAAACGGGAGAGCCCAAACCAACATCAGACCACCTGCTCAAATGTAATGCATTTAGAAACAGAAAAAAATCGATCGATACGTGGCTCAGAAAATTATTCGCCATTTCTCTCGATGCGACATCAGATCACGCTAGCGCATCACTCCATACAGCGGAGAATACTCGAGCGGATTCCGTAACCGATTTTAAATCGATCCTGAAGGATCTCCCAGTTCAAGTCGATTTTCAATAGCCGCTTCGATAGCTTGACCGATCTCCGTTGGGAGTGGAGTCTTCAGAGCGGCAGCGGATTCGACGATTTGCTCGGGGCGTTTAGCACCAACCAGACAGCTTGTCATGCCAGGTCGCGCCATCGACCAACTCACCACCAATTGAGCAACAGACCAACCTAATTGCGCCGCTAGCCTCCGTAGAATATCGACAAAGTCTTGATTCATATCCCACTGCGATTCTTGATACATCGGATACGTTCGGCGACGATCCTCTTTCGCTAGTTGATGAGTCCGCCCTATTTTTCCGGCGAATAAGCCTTTCATGAGCACCCAAAAGCTGATCATGGAAATCTGATTGGCAACACACCACTCCAGTAGTTCCACATAGGTTGCCTGTTGCAGCATATTAAAGGGTATCTGTACTGCCGCTAAGGGACATATCGAATGGAATAATTGGCATTCCTTTAGGGTTGCATTCGACAATCCGACGTGCCGAATGAGACTCATTTCCTGCATTCGCAATAAAGCCTCAGCCGACTCACGCAAATCAATTTTGGGATCAGGTTGATGCAGGTATTGAAGATCGATTACCGAAATCCCAATCCGTTCGAGCGAACGTTGCGTTTGCTCGATCAGTGTAGGCCCACGGCCGTCGACCGCGCGTTGTCCGGCCTTGTCATAATGCGTTCCGACTTTACTGCACAGCACATAATTTTCTCTCGGCACATCTTTCAAGGCCTGCTTTAGAACCCGATCGCTCCGTCCATCGGCGCCATAACTGAAAGCCGTATCCAAATGATTGATTCCACAAGACAGAGCGGTTTGTATCGTGAGAATGCTCTGCGCATCGTCAACACCCAAACTTGTGACGCCGGCAAAGGGCCAGCAACCGAGGCCGACTGCGGAGATCTTTAAATCGGTCTTCCCCAGTATCCGCTGTGAATTGGGATGCATCATGTCTACGTAACCAAAAGCGTGTTCAAGTGGGGCGTCCACCTTGGGAGGCTGGGGTATTCTGGGCTCCTGCTGCTCCGGGTCGGCCTTGCGGACGAGGGTAAAGGCAGCAGTCTACCGGACAGACATCGTGACTCGGTCCAAAGCCCCCCAGGGCTGGCCGTATCTCCGACCCATTCATTCGCTCGACAATCAGTTCTCGAATCATCGTAATGAACTTCGGGTGCGTCCCAACCGCTCGAGCTCGAGCAAAAGGGATTCCGAGCTCACTGCATCTATCGGCCGCTTCTACATCCAAGTCATAAAGTACTTCTAAATGATCTGATACAAACCCTAGCGGCACAATGACAACAGAGCTGATCTGCTTATCGGCATTCAATTCGTCGAGGCGATCTCGAATATCGGGTTCAAGCCACGGTTGTTGCGGTGGACCACTGCGACTTTGGAAAACCAATTCCCAGGGAATCTCACCAAGTTTTTCGGTCACCAAGCGAGCCGCTTCGCGGAGTTGCAAAACGTATCGACTGTTGTCCGCCATCGACATTGGAATACTGTGCGCGGTGAATAAAATTTTGAGTTGTGAGCGTGATGCCTCAGGAATTTTTTCGATCGCTTCTCGTGTAAGTTCGGATTGAGCTTCAATAAAAAGTGGGTGGTTGTAAGGCATGCGAACTTTGTTGACTTCCGGTGCACCCTCACCCACCTCTTCTCGGGCTGCAGCGATGTTTTCACGATATTGTCGGCAACCCGAGTAGCAACTGAAAATAGAAGTGAAAAACGCTAAAGCTCTTTTTACGCCCGCATTTTTCATTTCCTCAATCGAATCTTTTAAATAGGGGGACCAATTGCGATTTCCCCAGTAGATCTTGAGATTTGGCCCGTGAGTCGCCAGTTCTTTTTCGAGCGCGGCTATGATTTCTCGATTCTGCTCGTTGATAGGGCTGGCACCTCCGAAGTGGTAATAGTGCTCTGCCACTTCCAGCATTCGTTCGCGTGGGACATTTTTCCCCCGCAGCACATTTTCTAAAAAGGGAATCACATCCTCCGTTTTTTCCGGCCCGCCAAACGAGACAAAAAGAATAGCATCGTAGGTCTCAGGCATTATCCGATTTCCCTCAAAAAAGTTAGCGATCTCTTCGGACATTATAGCGAAACGTAAAGAGGGAGAGAGTCAATCCTGCGAGATCGATTTCGCTTGCCGGGAAAATTAGAAAATTTTATTCTATCGTTTTATGGCTGTCGGCCAGAAAACGCTCCACCGCCTCATGCAGCAATTGCTGCACTCGGCTTCGCGCTTTGTAGACGTTGGCAACGCTCATTTGCAACTTTTCTGCTGTATTCTTTCCATCATGACCTTCCACAGCCATCAAATAAAACGCTTGCCAATGTTGCGGCTGAACCTCTTTTTGAACTTGCTCCATCGCCCTTCTTAAAAGTAAACGTTTTTCTTCCAGTTCTTCCGCTAGGCGTTCCGCCTCTGCGGCAGGATCGATCGATTCCAGTGTTGCGCCTTCATCCTCGCCAAGTGACCCTTTGCCATAATCGCCAGGTCTTTTTTTCCTGCGAATCAAAAAGGCTTTTATTTCGTTTTCAACGACTGTTTTCAACCAACCACGAAAACGATGACTTGGGTCATAATCGAAACTTTTCATCCTGGTTCCCAGAATGGCCATTACGGCGGCTCCGATATCTTCGGCGTCCACTTCATTGAGTCCCCAGCGGCGACACCACGCGTGAATCATTCCTATGTAGCAATAGTAAAATCTTTCCCAAGCAGAGTTCCACTCAGCTTTTTCATTAGTATTTTGTAGCCGCAGCAATAGCGATTGCCGCGTTCGCTCAAACCAAGGATCGGACATAGTTGCTTGCTTGACGTCAAAAGTTCTGGGGCCACTGAAAGAAGCCCCATCTTAGACATCAGTTTGGTCGTCAAGCAAGCTTCTTTGGCAAGCTTCCTATTTCTTCTTCGGCTTCATCATTGCAGCTAGCAAGAGATCGTCCGTGTAATGTCCCTTAGTGCTTGGCTTCAAAATATCCTGCAATTCTTCGCTAGCCGAGTAACCCTTGCTACGCGTCATCACCTCCGCAAATTCGCCGGAGTCCAGCCACTGATAAAGTATCGATGCTCGGGTTAGCAGCGGAAGGTTTGGACCGGTGATTGTTCCAGTCCAAGCGAGCGCTTGGTCGACTGTACTGGTGATGCTGGATTGATCGCAAAATTCGGCCCGTTCCGCAACTAACTCTCGCAATGTCCAAGCTGGAATTTGGCGAGAGTATCGAATTGGATAGCCCATACATTTCAAGAAAACCCGTTCCGCAACTTCTGTCGATTGGCAAGCTAATAGTCCTGCACGATCGCAAGATAGCTGGGCTGCTCGACGCCACTTATCGAAAGTTAAATTGGTGGCGAGTTGAGCGAGAATCCCGAGGCTAGCTTGATCGGCGGCTCCTTCAAATGTTTCCAACAAGCCGAGAAGTTGTTGGTGATTACAAAGTATTTTTCCCAATTCACGACCTAATAGAAAGACAAGTTCATCTTGGTCAAAAGTGGAAGCCATAGCAGTTGGTAACAGCACCACCGGTGAAGATATGCCGAGCATTACCATCGTGGATCGATTGGGACTCAAGTAGAGGGAAATGGGAGCGGAAACTGCCAAGGCCTCGCGAGCCTTTTCCCAGCACCTGGCGATGTGGGGAATATTCCGCATTGTGACCTCCAGCGAGTTGAGACGAATCTGTGGCATATCCAAAGTTTGACTCACAGATGTTCCAACTCGGCTGACAAGCGAAAGTTGCCAGCGTAGAGTAGGTATAGCATCTAAAAGAGTGGTGAGCAGACCACTTTCTCCGGGATACCGAAACTCATCTGCTTGCAATCCTGCAAGCCTGATCGGCTGCTGGCCCGCAGTTCCCCAGCGCCGCGCGACCCACTGAACAATATCATGCTGCAAACCACTTGGAGGTTGGCGAAATATCAACTCGAGAGGATAGCGAGCCAATTTTTCCGCAACAGGCCCAGCCCATTGCTGGCAAGCATGAATATCCTCCATCTTGTATCCAATCGTATCGCAACATTGCTCCACCTTGTGTTGCAGAGCGGGAAACTTTTCTCGGATAATTTGCAAATAGCAGAGGAGAACTAAGGATTGAGGACGTGTGAAGAAAGTCGCTCGGAGGCTCTCCATAGGGGCAACTGCCGTATCGGAAGCACCACCGTTCCAACCCATGCCGGTTAGATATTCGAAGACTTGTTCCATGCATTTCTGCGGATTTTTAGGAGAAGCTAGAGCATTCATACTTTTCTCACTTGATTTGTTGTGTTGGACTTGGATGAGATTGAGTTTGGTTCGGCGTCAGTCTCTGGTAGGGAAGCAGGCGTTCGATTGGCTGGACTAGCAGGTCTCGAATTCATCTCTGCTGGAGAAGTCGCCTTGGCTGACGCTGTTGGCGTCACGCCACGGATCAGGGTATCAATTCGTTGGATCAATTCGACGGCATTCATGAGGATCTCCGTTTGCTCTTGCGAGGTTTATATTCGCTGCTCATCTCTGGCTGGTTTTCTGGTGTTAATCTCCGAGCGATCACCTTTTGCATCACTTCGAGCGATGCGATCACATAGCGCTGGCAGGAATGTAGAATGTTTGTCATTAAATTCGGTGTGGGCTGCAGCGCGCATTTTGCATTCGCCCGTCTGCGGCGGTCGCGCTGCGCGAATAATTCATCCTCGAGGCTGTGGTGCTGCCATTGTGCGGGGAAGAAGCTTTCTGCGCCTAAAGCCCGCAAAGTTTGACGATGGTATCGCGGTATCATCCCTTGTGAGACCGCGGCTATGAATTGTGATTGGAACGTTTTCATCGGATTGACGTTCATCGATGTCGTTATGGACGCTGTCGACTGCAGATAGCCAGTCAACCATTCAAGCAATTCAGAGTTCGCTTCCCCAGAGTATTGCCGAATCATCGCAACTTGCTCGGCGGCAGGGGATTCGCGGAGTGAATTTGGCCAAGGCTCGTGAACTATGTCAGAGGAGAGCATCTCTGTCAGTGGGACGTTCTTAATCCAGTCGGCGATGGCTGCTGGTTGCTGTAGCCGCGGCAAAGTTGCCAAATGGGGATCGGGAAGTGGTCGAATCTCGCGTTGCTCCCACCACTGCTGCAATCCCCAGGAGAAAATACCAAAAGCGATTTCAACATGCTCACACTCGATGACCAGTCGAATTCGAATTGGTCGTCCAAAAAAACGATCGCACCAAGGTGTTTCAATAGGCCCCAGTGTCACCATCCATGGGAGCGTAGCTTTTCCGTGCGGACGTCGGACCAGCAACAGCAGCGATTGTTGATCTAAGGGATAGCGAGATAATTCATCATGAAAGAGTAGTGTCGAACTGCATCGACTGCAGTTCGAATCTTCTACAGCATACCATTCGTAATCATCGTCGATGGTGGCTAGCTGAGCGTAGATGTTAAGCGAGGAAATTTTATACATGACTAGAGGGCCTTTTTTTGCTTGAGATCTGCATGTGGTGGCAAGGGATTAAGCTGATACCACTTGACCTGCAGACGATTTTTGAACGATGGGTTTTTCCGAGACCTGTTGAATCCAATGAAAAGGGCGATCTACCTTGCAGAGATGGGAGTAGGAGAAAAGTGTTTGCATCATTTCAATACTGGTTGATCTTGCTGCGTTTCGTTCGCGAAAATCTTTAGATTGAACACCAATCAGATTGGCCGCTTCCAACGCAAAACGCTTCCACCATGCCATACCGTTGATTTTCTCT
The DNA here is from genome assembly GCA_044359485.1 of Pirellulaceae bacterium. Classification (GTDB taxonomy): domain Bacteria; phylum Planctomycetota; class Planctomycetia; order Pirellulales; family Pirellulaceae; genus JAFLCP01. The sequence goes on from JBIKMB010000056.1 coordinate 12,925, forward strand.
TGGGCTTGATCGGCGGACTTTCGGATCAGCAGTTCACAGCGAAGCAGAAGGTGGCGGATGGAGTGACGAAGAATCTGTTCGCAATCGAGTGGACGATATGTTTGCTGCAATACCTTCTCAAACAAAGCTCGTTTCTCATGGTAGCTGTGAAACTGAACAGAACCGAGTGTTTGTACAGGGCAAAACAGGACATCCACCGAATCAGAATAATACGACAACACACGGAGAGCGGCTTCAAATCGCATACGAAACGCCTCCAAAAGCAAGCCATCTTGATTCGCCAGCAACCATTTTTCACCTCGCATCGGCACAAACATGACTAAGCGTCTCAGAAGTGCCGCTTTGGCAAGCACTGTCGCCAAAATATTTTTTAAATTCGAAGGCATATTGATGGCTTCATGGTCGCCACTATTCAATTGCATCAAAGCGGGCGTATCAATCGCCACCAAAATCACTGAGGCTGGCGACAATACGCTGCGCAAATATTCTTGATGAGGTAATTCCGTCAAATAACCACCTGGATAATCATGGAAGGTGATATCGAATTGAGTATCGGAGGAAAGATGTATCAATTCGAAACGGTATTCGTTCGGACTAGATGTTCCGCCATCGAACTTGCCAGGGTCAATCAATGTGTCGTTTGATTCGGCAACTCGCATCAATTGACAGATGCGTTGGTCAAGCATCATCTGGGTTTGAGGTTCAGCGATCAATTGCAAGGAAGCATCGTCGGTCGATCGATCGAAATCATGGCACATGGCAGTCAGCATACTTGTCTTGCCAACGCCTCGGCCACCTAGCATGGCAATGGAAAATCCGCTTTGAGACATGGGATATAGCTCCTGATCAACAAGTGACAAAAAATACGTGTTCAGCAAAAAAAGATTTTGGATCAATAGCCATCAGAAAAATTCTGACGACAGCCATCAAAGGTCTTCGTTATGATTGGGCGACAAAAAAATCTACCAGTCGCTGGAAGAGTCATCATCGCTGCCTGAGCTCCAGTCCGACGATGAGCTATCCCCGCCGGAATCGTAACTGTCGTAGCTCGAGGTCGAACTGCTCCAGTCTGATGATGAAGTGCTATAACTGTCATAAGAACTATCGAAGCTGGATTCAGCACTGCCGTAGCTATCAGAACTTTCGTAGCTATCAGAGTATGAATCGATCGAAGAGAAGGAGTCCGACGTGACGTCTTCTGTTCCCACCTCATCGCTCACTTCAGAGATTGGGGCGACCGGCGAGTACCCCAGTTCTTCCGCGGAATAGAGAACCACATTGGTCTCCCCTGGTAGGGCCATCGGATCGAGCACATGGGGGTTATTTCCATCGATATAATCGGATGGATTGCGGTAGATGTTGCCCAAACCGTCTATTAGGACTTCGTCGGGACTCAGCACTTCTCCAGTGATGTTATTGACCAGTACGATCGACTCAGGGAGCGTAATGTCCGACTCTGACTCGGGTGTCTGGGTCATTGGGTCGGTGGGGGATTCCTCATTTGGGGAGCCAAATAAATCGAATGGAAACATAGAAAGCATTCCTTAAAAAGGATTTCGGTTGATCGACTCAACAGCGAGTCGGCTGACACTTTCCAATAGGTAGGCTTCTTGGGCATTGGACAAAAAAAGAGAATATTTTTGGTCCAGACCTTAAAAAGATCTCGAATGGGCCCGCGACCAGATTGCGGGAAGAGCGAATGGCCCAAATCAACCGATGGGCTACCAATCGATTCGCCAAAAAAGAATGGTCGACAGAAGAGAGTGGCGTAGAAACGCAGGATCGGATTATTCTGTGGGGGCCGTCTTCGACCCTGCTTCTATGCGTTTGTCGAGGCTTATTTTTACGTTGTCGAAATCCGCCTCAAAAGATTCAGCAGATTCTTTACTCAAAGATTGGTAGGTTTCGTCTATTTGGCGACGTAGTTGCTGCCACCGCGATAACGGCAAAAAGTATCGCTCAGGCAGAGTTTTTTCCACCACATCGAGTTCATATTGAATCGCTCGCTGAAGATGCTGCCATCGATTCCCTGCCATAGCAATCGGGGCCAGCGACTGAACTTTTTGGTAAAAAGATTGGCGTTGGATTAGCCAAGAAGTATCAGGCGTATCGCTGAATCGAAGGATGCGACAAAAGTTCATTCTCAATTTTTCGACGCGGTAAGCGTTTCTGGAGGTGGGTATGAATTCATACTCCTGTTCGGCCAAGGCTATGGCTTTCTGGTTGTAGGCTAAAGCCGATTTGAAAAAGGCTTGGTCTCGCAGTTTGCCGAGCTGGAAATGCCATTCCGCTAAATCTTCATACACGCTCCCCATCGCCCTCCAAGCGACTGGATCATTATCGAACCGCAGGTTCTGCAATTGTTTCGTTGCCTGCTCAAAATTTTTTTCATACTGCGATAATGCATCGAGCATCGAAAGATCACTGGATCGCTGAGAGTCCCAATCGTCCCAGATTTGCCAAGACTTCTCCGTCAAAAAAAATAGATATCGACAAACATGTTTTCCCTCGGACGGCTCAGCCGATCTGAGCTGAGCGATGGCCTTAAATCCCTCTTCTAAAGCTCGGCGGGCAACTTCGGGTTCGCGCAAACTGCGATAAATTTCTGAGGCTAGCTTACAGCTGTATTCATGCTGTTGCAGCGCAGCGATCTTTCTGTCGCCCTCAATAAGTTTCTCAGTCCTGTTTAGGGAATGGTCAATCAACTCTTTCGCTTTCTCAAGGTGAGCGTTTGGACTATTGGGATCGAAGTTCGCGCTACCCTGATTCATCTCCTCTTCGGCGCGTGTCGTTTCCAGCTTTGCCAAGAGTAATTGCAAGGAAACATCATTCGGTCGCTGCTTCTCAATCACCGACATTTTCCGGAGTATTTCATCGACAATGCCTCCAGCACGGAAGTTTTTGTTGTCATCACTCAACTCCCCCAGCAATCGGAAAAATTGATCGAATGTTATTTCAGCGGTGTCGATCGCAATTCGCAGTGAATCCTCTGTTTGTTTTTTCTCGACGTTTAGTTGCCGCTGGTGTCGAAGCATCAACGAAAAGATCACGATAAGTGAGACAAGCCCCACAACGATTGCAGTAAAGGTTACGGGCTTTTGCTTACCCCACATGAACAAGCGTTTTGACCAAGCGAGGGGGCGGGCGTGTATTCGCTGACCCTTGCAAAACCTTTCGATATCTTCTCTCAGATCCTGAATGCTCGAGTAGCGATCCGCGGGAGCTCGATGAAGACATTTCAAGCAGATCTGTTCAAGCGACGCAGGAATGCTATTATCGAATCGACTAGGGGGAGTGGGAATTTCGGTTGTCATACGCCGAATGAACTCGGCAATGGTCGGGGCACGAAATGGCGTTCGACCTACAAGAAGCTCATAGAGCAAAACGCCCAGTGCATAGATATCGCTGCGGCAATCTCCATGAGAATCGCCCAAAAGAACTTCTGGCGACATATACTCCAAAGAGCCAATGAAGTCACCGGTTTGCGTCAGTTGCGTTGTCTTGCCCAGCCATTTGGCGATACCGAAGTCGACGATCTTGGGCTGGAAGGCGAGTATAGAGTTTTCGCCGGCTAAAGTCCCGTTTCGAAAAGGTTGCAGCAAAATATTGTGCGGCTTGAGATCTCGATGAATAATTTGGCTCTGGTGCGCTATTTCTAGAGCAGGGAGAACTCGCAGCATAAACTCAGCGGCCTCGAGAGGATGCTGCGGCCGATTACTAAGAAATTTTTCCAAGCTAGGACCTTGGACGAATTCCATCGAAAACCACGGTTGATTTCCTAGGAACCCCGCATCGATCATGCGCACAATACCCGGATGATTCAAACGCTGGAGCGTTTCGATTTCTTGCTGAAAACGCTTGAGGCTATCGGAGTGTTCCATTACATGAGGCGATAGTACTTTGAGAGCGACCACTTCGCCGGTTGTTTGATGGAGAGCGCGATAGACGATCCCCATACCACCACGCCCTACTTCAGCATTTATCGCATAGCCAGGAATCGCGAACGATTTGGCGGGGTCATTTTGTCCTCCATCGTCTTGCCATCTCTTGTCTAGCCATTGCTCGATCGCTTCTTGGCAGTGGCGACAATTCTCCACATGAACTGCTGTTGGTTGGACCAAGTGATCGGCTAGAGTTTCATGGATCAATTCCCGCAGCAACGCCGGAGATGGGCAGGTGCTGGATCGCTTATCACGGCGACGTGTGTCAGTTTGTCTCGGTCGATTCGAGTCCACGGCGACTGGATCCTACGAAATGCCAAACCTGATCAGTACAGCGATTCGACCGGGCCCGAAGGATTCTAAGCTCCCTGCGATATCGGAAGATATGGACATAGGGCCGAAAAATACAACCGGAAAGTATGTGCAGAAAAAAAGCCCACTCTCTACGAGTGAGCTTTCGAAATGACCCCGACGGGAGTCGAACCCGTGTTACCGCCGTGAAAGGGCGATGTCCTAGGCCACTAGACGACGGGGCCTTAATCACGCTACTGCGTCAGCCAAGTCACTAAAAACTTGTCTGCAGCAACAAACCGATTGCTAACAGAATAACGCATTTCTGAAATGACTCAAGGTCAATGCGCTTCTCAAATTTGAGAACTTCGAAGGATTCGAAGAGACGCTGGACAAATTTCTCGCGGAAGATTTGTTTGATCTTGATCCGAGCAGCCATGGCCAAGACGTCTCAATAGTAAAGACGTCTCCGCAACCGCGAGATTTGTAGTGCCAAGTTACTATTTGGTCAAGGCGTGAGAAGCGGCAGAAGCAAAAAGAAGTCTGTGAAACAGATTCATGTCGTTCCGAAGATTACTTATGTTCTTCGTCAGACTCTTTCTCTGTCGTTTCAACCTTCGCTTCACCATTTTGGCTTCGCTGAATCGCCTCGTAAACTTCGCGACGATGAACGGGTACTTCTCGAGGTGCTTCCACCCCTAGACGAACCTTATCGCCACGAATCTCTACTACAACGATCGTAATCTCGTCGTTGATAACGATACTTTCATTCTTTTTTCGGGACAGTACTAACATAATTCCCTTCCTTTGGCACCATTTAACGCCGGCGGCCTTTCCTGCTGCCCTCGCTTCAATTCGGGGCTAAAACTCGTAAATCCTACCCTGCATGACCCACCGAAACATTTTTCAAAGTTGATCACGCACCTTTAAACCTGATCGCCCGCCAACCTACATCTCACGTGGTTTGGACAAACCTCGCTAGTTTGGAAGCCGTCCACCGTTTGCGTTACAAGCGAGGTTTGGCTTGAACATGTTTGCAGGTTCAAGTTGCCTAGCTTAACTTTTTCCGGGAAGTTTTTTCCGACGGTCTTATTTCGACGGTCTTCTTTCCCAGACGATCTCTTTTAACACGCTGTCTGAATTCGCGATCCGATTTAATTTTCGATTAAACTTCTCGTTTTTCCCAATTGAACCAGCGTGAACTACCCAATCTCACAAGCTGCGAAGATAATTCCAGCGGTGAGGGAAATTCCGGCCAAAATGAAGTTGACGAGAGTCAATCCATAGATTTACTGTACGTGCAATACCCCCCAAGTCAAGAAATCTCTCACAACAGGTGGCCATTTTGTTCACGGTTTGGTCCGGATTATCCGAAGGAAATTTTAATAAGCATACCCGATGGAGGGGTTTTGAGAGCTGGGGGGCTTTATGAGTCAGCAAAAGGAGGCCCAGAAGGGTGTAAAGGAAGCAAAAAATCGCTCGGTTTTTTGGGGAATTTTTTTCCTGATTTTTTGCGTTTTTTTTGTTTTCGCAGCCGAGCCGGTTCCGGCAGTGAACGAGTCTCATTATCTCCTCAAGGCCTACGTTACCTATCATCCCGGGCCGTTGCAGGACGATATTTTTCTGGGGTCCGCCGATACGCACTGGCTCTTCTTTCGCTTGGCGGGGCCGCTCACGATTTTTTGCTCCCTCGACGCGACAGCTTGGATCTTGCGCATTCTAGGGTGGGGTCTTTTGGCCATAGGTTGGCTGCTTCTGGTAAGTCGTTCGGGAATTCCCAAGATTGTCGCTCCATTTTTGGCGGCCGCTTGGTTGTGCGGAATGCATTATGGACAGCTGTCCGGAGAATGGGTTGTTGGGGGAATTGAAGCCAAAGTCATCGCGTATGCAGGGCTGTTTGTTGGTTGGAGTTTTCTTTTTACCAAGCAGAAGTGCTGGGCATGGCCATGGCTGGGGGCTGCCGCCGCGTTCCATGTGCTGGTGGGTGGCTGGGGAGTGATCGCGACGGCAATCACCCTGCTCCTAGTGGACCGTAAGGCAACTCGGGAGCAGTGGAAGAAGCATTTGTTATTTTTGTTTCTCGGTGGCCTCCTGTCGCTGCCGGGCTTGATACCCGCTTTGCAAACGACAGCGGGTGTATCCGCTGCTGAAAATGCGGAAGCTTCCCAAATTTATGTTTATCAGCGCATCCCGCATCATCTTTGTTTCAGCAAATTTTCTGAGCAACGACGCACTGCATTTCTGGTTCCATTGCTCGGTTACTTCGCCGTCGCGGGCTTGTACTGGAGGTTGCGTAAGGCATCCTCGATCGCAGGTCAAAAAAAGTTAGCCGATGCTAAAAATGAGGTAAATGTCGACCAACGACGAAAGGACACCTCTAGTCCCTTACAATATCTAGAGAACGCTCGAACTTGGCTCGCCTTGGGCGCCTCCACTTTGCTCTTAGCAGCGATGGGAATCGTGATTGAACAGATTGGTTCCAGCGGTGCGGCAGCGGGGTGGGTCGAAGCGCCTCAAACCGCAGCCAAGTTGTTAAAGTTCTATTGGTTTCGTTTGATTGATCCTGTGATTCCCATGTCCGCTTTATTCGCGCTCACGTTGATTGCCCAGAGTCGCAACTTGGTACAAACCCCGCGCGGCGCAAGTGCGTTTGAGAACGGTTTTTCTATTGCCTTCTGGATCGGCTTGATAGGGTTGGGTGGCTTTGTGCTCAATCAGCGTTTCCAGCAGCTTACTCAAACAAGTATGGCGGAAGCCAATTTTCGCTCCTTGCCGGTAAGGGACAAGACTCCTGAAGAACGAGCCATGATATACCAAGATTGGTTGCGGGTTTGTGCGTGGGTCAAGGACAATACGCCCGAGGATGCCTTGTGGCTTACCCCTCGACACCAACAGACATTCAAATGGTATGCGCGACGCAGTGAACTCGCCTGCTGGAAGGATATTCCGCAAGATTCGAAAAATATGTTGCAATGGTGGCAACGACTTCAAGAGGCATACCAAAAAGATGAAAACGATGAATGGAAAGAGTGGTCGACTGAGCGATTGCATGAGTTGAAAGCGAAGTATGGTATTCGTTACGTTTTGGTTGATCGACGTATACAAGATCAACCACCCTTACTACCCCTGCTCTACCCGACGAATAATGAGTGGAATGATCACTATGCCATCTTCGAGATCGTTCCATGAGTGCTGAGCGTTGGGATGGGGACGAGAATTGGCTGCATGCCCTGAGGACTCGACTGACGGAAGCCCGATTGCCTGGTCGCGATTCTCACCGGGCCTACAGTCCCAATTGGGCCTACGGTCGGCATTTCGGTCCAATTTTGGAGGAACATTTCCCAGCCGCAGTCGTACTATGTTTGGTGAAGGGGCCATCGGGTTGGTATCTGCCGCTGACCAAACGCCCCGCGACCTTACCCGATCATCCCGGGCAAATCTCTTTGCCAGGGGGGCGTGTCGAAACCGGGGAGAGGGTGGAAGCAGCAGCGCTCCGCGAATTGGCCGAAGAGCTTGGGTTAGAATTAGAAGCGAACGTCATTCTGGGGCGGCTCACACCACTGTATGTATACTCCAGTCGGCATTATGTCACGCCGATCGTCGCCTGTTGTGAGCAAGAGCCTATCTGGCGACCATCGGCCCAGGAGGTTGAGCGGATTTTGGAAGTCCCCTTAGATGCTTTGACTGCTCTGGCAAATCCCGCTCGCGAAAGCTTGGTGCGTGGCAATGTACGCTTGACCTTCCCCGCTTGGCGTTTCCAAAATGAAGTCGTGTGGGGAGCGACGGCGATGATATTAAATGAGTTTCGGCACGTGCTCGCGAGTGGTTCGGCCAGTTCTTGAATTGCATTTCAGACGTTATATTACTCGCCGGTTTAAATCGCTGCCGGAAGTCTGCAGCAGTCGCAATGGAAAGGTAGGACGATGATTCAAGTAGGTATCATTGGTGCATCAGGTTATACGGCGGTCGAAGCGATCAAGTTATTGTTGCGGCATCCACAGGCTACCGTGAGCGTAACCACGAGTCGACAAGGTGCTGGCGGATCGATCACAGATTTGCACCCCCAACTCACTGGACGCCTGCAATGCACGGTCGAAGATCTCACTCCGCAGCAGATCGCTGATCGGTGTCAAATCGTATTTTGCTGTCTCCCTCATGGAACTTCTGCACAGTTCGTCATGCAGCTTCAAGACGCTGGTGTAAAAACGATCGATCTTTCGGCCGATTATCGTCTGGGTACCCATGCTCTGTACCAGCGCTGGTATGGCGAAGAGCATCCTGATCCTCGACGATTAGGACAAGTTCCCTATGGACTTCCCGAGCTGTTCCACGGCCAAATAGAATCCTCATCATTGGTTGCCAATCCTGGTTGCTATCCCACCTCAGCAATCTTGCCGCTAGCACCCTTGATCAAAGAGAGACTTATCGAGTTGGAGCAAGTGATTGTCGATTCCAAAAGCGGTGTGAGTGGCGCCGGGAGAACAGCAAAGCAAGGGAACTTGTACTGCGAATGCAATGAATCCTTCTCGGCGTACAGCGTAGGACACCATAGGCATCAGCCAGAAATCGTTGATATCTTGGAACGCTTTACGGGCAATCCCTGTCAAGTGATTTTTACGCCTCACCTCGTGCCCATGGATCGCGGTATTTTATCGACCATCTATGTGAAGCCCCGCAGTGGAGTAACAACCAATCAAATTCGAGATTGCCTCCAAAGCTTCTACGATAAACATCCCTTCGTTCGCATTGTCGGGCATTTACCCTCGACAAAATTTGTTGCTCATACCAACTATGTCGATATCGCAGTCCGAGAAAATGGTCCGTTCGTCATCTTGCTTTCAGCGCTTGATAATCTGATCAAGGGAGCGTCGGGGGCAGCGGTTCAAAATATGAATGTAATGTTCGGTCTCAACCCAACGACCGGGTTGCTTGATCGAGACTAAAACTAGATCCAACGTTCGCTTTACATCGGGAATTTGTTCATGCAATTGCCTCTCGGATTTCGTTACGCTGGTGTTTCTGCGTCCATCAAAAAGAAACCTAATACCAAAGATGTCGCGCTGATTGTCGGCGATGGCCCTCTGGTAGCTGCTGGTGTATACACAACCAATCAAGTGGTCGCTGCACCCGTTGTCCTGGATCGTGGTCGAACCCCTGCGAATTCGTTGCGAGCCGTTGTCGTTAATAGTGGCTGCGCGAATGCATGCACCGGAACCCGCGGCATGGAAGATGCCGTGAGAATGACCGAATTGGTTAGTCAATATGTCGCCTGCGGCGAAAAAATCGAAGCAAATCAAGTGCTCGTTATGAGCACCGGAGTGATCGGACGTTTTTTGCCGATGCAAAAAATTGAAACGGGTATTTGTGAAGCGGCTGCACAATTGCGGGCGAGCGCGGATGGTTTTTTGGATGCTGCCGATGGCATCATGACCACCGATGCGTTCCGAAAGGTGATCGATCGCAAAGTCGAAGTCGGAGATAAAACAGTGCGAATCGCGGGCATGGCGAAGGGGGCTGGAATGATTGGCCCAAACATGGCCACCATGCTGGCTTGTATTCTCACCGACGCGCCGTTAGAACCCGAACAAGCTCAGCGGTTATTGCGAAAAGCGGTTGATCGATCCTTCAATTGCATCAGTGTGGAAGGTCACACCAGTACCAACGATACACTGTTGCTCTTGGCTAGCGGGGCCGCAAGTCCCGTCCCATTAAATGCGGAAGAAGAGGCGATCTTCTCCCAGTATCTGTATGAAACTTGCATCGCTCTTGCCATACAAATCCCAGACGATGGCGAAGGTGCTACGCATTTGATTGAAATTGATATTCAAGGTGCGCCGAATGATGCGGCAGCTCATAAGATTGCGGCGACAGTCGCTGCAAGTAACTTGGTAAAAACCGCTATTGCCGGAGCTGATCCCAATTGGGGGCGTATCGTCTCAGCTGCCGGTTACGCAGGCATTCCGATTGAGACTCACGTTTTGCGACTCGTCGTCAATGGACACTTACTGTTTGATCGCGGCGAACCGACTCGCTTCGACGAGCAAGAAGTTAGTCTCGCGATTCGTTCCAATCGCAAGACCCATGTTCAATTGCAAGTCGGTTATGGATCTGGGAATTGTCGCTACTGGACCAGCGACCTTAACGAGGCCTATGTACGCTTCAACTCCGACTACACAACCTGAGAAGCTGTTTGCCGAGAATTGGTTTTAAAATCAAGCCCCGATTCAATCTTGGATCAATTTCCCAGCTTCAGCGCAAGCCTAAATTGGACCGCAAAATCGTTGCCGATTGCACAATCGTTACAGCCAGAACCCTGCTGTGGATGCAAGGGATATAAATTTAGGTTTTCGTAAAGTTTTACTGAATAAAGAGTTTCTGCAAACTAAGGTTACTTATCGATTCGGCGGTTACCCCAAGGCTGCTGAAATCGCTTTCTCACCCCCCGTGCTAGGCGTGTCTGTTCGATTCAGTTCGAGTGGACACGCCTTTTTTCGTCTCGCTAAGCGAGTTTCAAAACTCCGTTGCTGTCGCCAAAGCTATCCAGCTTTAGCCCAAATTGTCTCAACATCCACAAATACAAATTGCAGAGCGGCGTCTCTTTGGAAAACTGATGATGGGCCGCTTGGCGAATCCTTCCCCCAGCATTTCCGCAAAATAATATGGGAAGGTCGTCATGGTTATGGCGATCGCCATCGGATATGCCACTGCCATAAATCAACATGCAATGATCCAGCAACGTTTTCTCACCCTCCTGCACGGCATCGAGTTTAGCCAGCAGATAGGCTAATTTTGACAAGTGATAACGATTGATCTTCGCGATCTTTTCTTGTTTTTCGGCACTCTTTCCATGATGAGACAACTCATGGTGCCCCTCCGATATTTCGACTTGGGTGTACGCGCGATTGCTCCCTTCATTAGCAAACATAAAGGAGATGATCCGCGTGCTATCGGTTTGCAATGCGAGAGTAAAGAGATCCAGCATTACTTTGCAATGCTCGTCTAATTCTTTGGGGACGCCGGCAGGGCGAGCGTAGTCGACACGGTCACCATCGGTGCGAACGACTAAATCACTCCGGCTCAGTCGGTTTTCGATTTCGCGAACCGAATACATGTATTCATCGAGTTTGCGTTGATCGGATTGGCCCAGCGATTTTTTCAATCCGTTGGCTTCTTCTAGAACCGAATCCAGAATCGATCGGCGATAACGTTGAGCTGGATCTTGACTATCGTCGACCTTGCCGTTGCTCGGATTGCTACCAAACAATCGATCGAACAGGGCAGCTGGATTGTTTTCTTTGGCCAGTGGACTGGTTGAATTCCGCCACGACAAATTCGAAGAGTAAGCGCATGAATAACCGCTATCGCAATTCCCCGATTGAGCACTCCCTTCCAAACCGAGTTCCATGCTGGCAAAGCGATTTTCACTACCGATCGCCTGTGCGGCCACTTGATCGACACTGATACCGTTTTGGATATCGGCTCCGTCGGTCTTGCGCGGATGAGCTCCGGTTAAGAATGCAGCTCCGCTACGGGCGTGATCACCCCCGCCATCACCATGTGCCCGCGCTCCATCCAGTGTTAGACCGGAAAGAACACTCACCTTTTTACGAAATGGAGCAATCGCTTCGAGAGTCTTGGTGAGTTGATAATTGGGACCTTCTTCGGCTGGGGTCCAATCAGGCATATGTTTCCCGTTAGGGACATAAAAAAATCCCATCCGTAACTTTCCTTCGGGAGCCATCGACATGGCGCTGCGCAATTGCGGAGCCATAGCATCCAGCAGTGGCAGGGCCATGCACACGCCCGAGGCTCGCAATACGGTTCGTCTGGAAATTCTTTTTGCACTCATTCCCGGCTTCCTATTTTTTGAAACGCATCGCTGCAAACAATTTCAAAAATCATTGTCGAAAAGCGATAATCCGATTGTTTCAGTTTTTCTTCAATTTTCTCTACCGTGCAAAGATCGTAATAGTCGAGGCCGCGACCGATGGAATAAGTTAACGTTTTTTCGATGAAGCAGCGCAGGAATTTATCTTGATATTTTTCTTTGAGGAGCCGTCGCAATGCGACCGCTCCATCCACTTGGATGCCACCTGGCAACTCTCCACTTGCGTCGATCATTTCCTGGCCATCCTTAACCCTCCAGCGACCGATGGCATCAAAATTCTCCAATGCAAAGCCCAATGGATCCATCAATTGATGGCAGGCTGCACAAGCCGGATTGGCGCGATGCTGCTCCATCCGTTGCCTGAGTGTCCCTGTCAGTTCTCCCTTATCTTTCAATTCGGGTACACCCGGCGGCGCAGCAGGTGGCGGTGTGCCGAGCAAATTATCGAGTACGAATTTGCCGCGTTTGACTGGACTGGTTCGAGTGGGATTGCTGGTCACCGCCAAGATACTGGCATGTGTGAGTAGTCCGCCACGCACGGTACCCTCTAGCGATACTCGTCTAAATTGATCTCCTTGGACACCTGCGATTCCGTAAAAATTGGCGAGCGATTCATTCAAGTAGGTATAGTTGGAATCGAGCAGGTTTAAAACGCTTTCGTCGTTGCGCATCACCGATGCAAAAAAGGTGAAAGTCTCTCGTTTCATCGCACTGCGCAAAGAATCATTGAAACTGGGAAATTGTTGCTTACTCGGCTGGAACTCATCCAACTTTCGAAGTTGTAACCATTGCCCCACAAAGTTTTCCACGAATTGATTGGCGCGACGATCCTTCAACATCCGTTCAACTTGGCCACGAAGAATTTGCGGATCGCGCAGTTGCTTCTTGGCTGCCAGACGAAAAAGATCATCATCGGGCATCGTGCTCCACAGAAAGTAAGAAATGCGTGTTGCCAGCTCGAAATCATCCAACGGCGCGTACTTTTCGGGTCCGGTGACAGGACGCTGTTTTTCAATACGGAATAGAAACTGCGGCGACAGCAGCATGCCTTGCAGCACAACTTGGATCGATGCTTCAAACGATTCCCCATCCTCCTGGACTTTCTCGGCTATACCGACCCAGCGGCTGATTTCTTCCGCGGTTGCCGGGCGTCGAAAAGCGCGATTGGCGAGCCGTTGCACAACGTTGAGTGTTGCTTCTTGCCGATCCTCAGCGGTAGTCGGCACTTGTGGGATAAGGCGTTTATGAGATTCCGGAAGTTCCGATTCAGCGATTTTCGCTCCCGCTTTTTCTCCCTCCAATTTCAGATGCTCAATCAACAGATTTCGATCGAGTTTCTTTCCGGAACCATCATCGCGATAAAAGTCATTCAGGAATTCCACTGCAATTTTTCTTCGCCCCGATTTCAATCGCAAAGTTACAGGGTAATCCTTCGGTTCTCCCCGTTTGTTGGGCACGTTGAGAATTTTGACTTGCTTGCCGTCCACCAACACCGCTGCCTTGGCCGGTTCATCACCCGCTTGATCACCGCTGGCCGTTACATTCAATTTGTAAGTTCCAGGCCAAGGAATTTGTTCATAAACATAGGCTTCGCCGGCACTGCTAAGCGATGCAAAATTACCACTGGCTCCACCCCCTTTTTCGATTTTCAATTGCGAACCAGTCCATTCGCTCTTGTATTTTTTGCTCGGCGGTGGAATCAAAATTGCTTTTTGGGAAATCTCTTCTGCCGCTTCGATATATTTCTCTAGAAGAATCGGTGGCAAAGTTAGTACATCACCGATGTTATCAAAGCCATAGCCGACGTCGTCACCAGGGAACTCGAGTGCCTTGGGATACTCGATACCCGTTAGGTCGCGCACCGTGTTGGCATATTCAAAGCGATTCAAACGCCGAACCGTCACCTTGCCGGGATTGGGGTCCTTGACACAATTCACGGCATGAGTCGCAGTTTGAATAAACTCCAAAATTTGAACCTTCTCAGCCGCAGGTATCGGTTCACTTTGAACCGGCGGCATAATGCCCGCTTCAATCTGCTGGTGGATTTTGAGCCACGTTTTTCTCGCTTGCAGAATTTCGCCTGGCGATCGATACTTCTCAAGGCGAATGCCCGCTTGAGCTTCTTCACCAGTATGGCAATCGCCGCAATGTTGCAACAACAGCGGTTGAATCGTCGCCCATTGCTTCGCCAGATCGGCCTCCTCGCCCTGGGCCGACAACGAAAATGCGCTCGACACAAGAATTGCTAAGCCAATATTCGATAAGGTCAGGCTACAGTTGGGGAAAATCATTCTGGCTTCGTTCAAAACAAATAAAATCGGGGACAAAATCCGACGCCCCAAAAAAATACTTCAAATGGGTTGAAACCCCGAAATCGATCCCAAAGCATTGAGTCTTTTCTATTGTATCGCACCGCAGTCGCTGACGCAAAATGACCTCAAAGTCTTTTCGGTAGCAAAATCGCTCCGCAATCCCCCAGCCGGTCGCCTGAATGATTCGAGAACAGCACAAAGAGTCTACTCTCTGTCAACGCTGGACTCGTTCGTGAAAGCGGTGGTGGTGGTAGGCTTCCGACGGCAATTACTTTATCATTCCGATCTATGCATTTTACACGGTCCAACCAGAAGGAAATCGTCCATGAGCGATGAAGTTTTAGGCGCGACGCTGCGAGCCAAAAAATGTTTGCCATGCGAGGGAGGTGTCGATGCTTGTTCGATCGAACAGGCGCGAAATTGGATGAACGGATTACAGGATTGGCAATTGGATGAGGCAGGAAAGAAGATAGCCAAGTCTTGGAAACGAAAAAATTTCCTCGACTGCCTCGAGAAAGTGAATGCAATCGGAGCCTTAGCCGAAGAGGAAGCCCACCATCCCGATGTGCATATCGAAAATTATCGTTTCTTGCGGATCGAAATCTGGACCCATGCCATCGGTGGTCTTAGCGAAAACGACTTTATCTTGGCAGCCAAGATCGACCAAATTCTTTCCGCCAAATAACGCTCCACCTGGTGCTAGGGAGTAGCCCGGGGATAGCAATGATTCCCTAACCAGAGGCTGAAATAAAAAAGGACGGTTTCAACCTCAGCCGAAATGCTTTGCGCTTGGCATATTGCCGGTCTTGCTATCGCGGTTTTCGGTTGTGATTTTCGAACTCTTGCTCAATCACCGCATTCTGAATAACTGGTCGTCGCAGTCGAACCTGACCCGATCAATCGATTGCGAACACCGCTTATGGTTGAGCGGGAGTATGCAAAGCAGGAAATTTATGCAGGTTGGTGAGGCGAACGAAATATTAAACTCGGCGGTAACGTGGATGCGGTTGCACATTCAGTCAAACCCAAATCGCAGGTAGGCAAGATTCGTCCGAATGCACTTTCGCTAGCCTTAGGACATTCATGCTAACCTTGACAACAAAGCAGACGCAGCACCAAATCGAGACGCGCTCTGGGAGCACCCAAAAGAAAAACCCCTCGAATATTCAAAGCCTCGTTGCCATGAATAGTTTCGAGGGGCAATTTCGGGGTTTGCCAGAGCGGACGGAGAATTACTTGCTGTATTCCGCCTGGAAAAATTCTTTGCTCTTATCCACGGTTGGCTTAATGGTTCGCGAACCTTCTTTCCAGTTTGCTGGGCAAACTTCGCCATTGGCTTCGACGAACTGCAGAG
>JBIKMB010000239.1:0-8782 GCA_044359485.1 Pirellulaceae bacterium
ACGGTTGCAATCTTGGTATCGTCCCCTGCGAGATAAGTGAAGGTCGTGTTGCCTTGAAGATTGGTGTCGGTGATAGGCTGATCATCCGCTTGTCCATCGAGGATATTGCTGTCGATGGCCGATGCCGTGGTGATGGTACCGACTCGACCGGATGCATCATAACCATAGCTGGTGACCACATTGACTCGGTTCTTGGTTTTGATAACGCGTCCTGTGTCCGCACCGGATGCAGCATAGAGAACTTGATCGGTGCTTCCATCGGGATGGATCGTGGAGATCAAGCGACTGGCGGAATCGTATACATAGGTCGTTTGGCGACCGAGAGGGTCGGTCACATCCGAGACAAGGCCTTTGGCATTGTAGGCAAAAGTCGTTGTAGGGCGTGCTCCACCAGCGGCATCCGCTGATTCTTGAATTTGTGATAAGCGTCCAGCGGTATCGTAGATGTAATCGGTTCGGTGCAAAGTGGGAGTGGCTGGATTGTACAGTGGGTCCATCTTGGCCTTAAGCAAGCCAGCGTGTGCGCTGCCGGTAGGATAATATTCAAGCGTAGTTTCAGCGTAGCCTGCACCGGCCACGTCATTTCCTCCCTGTTCGATCATCCCTTTCTTGACTTTGGTGATGCGTCCTGCCGCATCATATTCGGTAATGCTGACTTCGCCAGTTCGGGAACGCTCACGAGTGACTTGGCCGATACTGTTGTGGGCAAAATCCTCGTAGGTGTTATCCGCCGAATAGGTTCGCTTGCTAATGAAGCCATCACTGGAGTACTGGAAGGTTTGAGTTCGGTTGTTGGCATCGGTGAGTGACGGATATTGACCGTTGTAAAGCTGGGTCGTGGTTGCACCACCCTGCACACCGGCTGTTATGTTAGAAAGTACCCCATCAATTCCAGGAAAAAGAGACATGGAAGTGATATAGACCGTGGATGCTTCCCACGAATCATATTCTTTACCAGTACCGTTGCCGTAGTACACATAAGCTCGGTTACCGCCGGTGAAGAAGAATTTCGCATCCACATTGGGATCTTGCGATGGAATCACCATCCATTCTGTTTCTTCGGCAGCATTGCGAACCATGCGAAACACACCCGAAGGTTGGTTAATGACTTGTTGCTGCTGGCCTTGACTGAGAACCATGTAGTCATTGGTTAGGTGGTATTTCTTAAAGACCCCACCTTGAGCCATATCGGTAATCGAAACGGTAGCCGTTTGAGCGACCGTGTCTTGACCATAGCTGATGGACGTTTGAGTTCCGCCTGGGTAGGTGATCCCCGATAGCTTTCCGTCCGTGTAAGCATACGTCAGGGTTTGATTGTCGGGCATGCTAACTTGGCTGACTGCCCAGCGTCCACTTTGCTGTGTGGAATTGTAGGTGAACGTCATTGACTGGCCGTAAGAATCACTGACGGTATCGATTTGCCACAGGCGATCTGGCGATTCCTCAAACTGGGCCGTTGTCCAGGTCTTGTAGTTGATGGTCAAGCCATAACCATTATGGTCGACCGATTGAATCAAGCGACCTGCCTGAAACACTGAAGAAGTTGGATCAAGGTCGATGATGCCGAAACGTTCGATATCGCCACCCCAGCGGGTGAGCTCGGCTGTTACGGCTTGAGTGAGATTGCTGGTTTGGTTTCCGGAGGAGTCTCGAAGAATCAGTTGCTTGACGTGATTATTGCGAACGTCTTTGAAGACACCGTTTTGCGGATCGTTATCCAAGCCATCGACCAAATGGAACACACGGAGTGCTTTGACATCAAAGTAAGCGATTCGAACCCCATTGGTTTCAGGGTAAATCAAAAGTTGACTGTCGTATTGGGAGTAATAACCCGGTGAAAAGCTACTGTAGTTCACGCGATTGTATGGAGCAAAAAATCGCTGCATGCTGAGTGGTTCACCCTTAGCGTAGTTGCCACTACCGCTACTTGCAGGTGAACTGCATGTAGAGCAGCCTCCTTGTGTGAGCCCGCCGCCTGTTCCCGGGATTCCGCCGATTGGCCCGTCAGTGACTCCGAGGCCAGGATCACAGGTTTTAGCGTCTGGCTTGCATGGATTACCATCCCCCGGTCCGCCACCTCCGCCAGTGAGTGGTGGTACAGATAGGCAAATACAATCGGGTGTGGTGATCCCGTCTCCACGGTCAGGGCACTCATGTTGTGTTGGGGCGGCACTATTCAGTCCCGAATTGCCCAAAATGGAGGAGCCGGTTCCACCTCCCGTTCCCCCCGAACCCCCAGAGCCTCCTGGAGGCGGTAACGGTGGCTGAGCAAACGAAGTGGTTGCCGGAAGCAACAAAAGACCTGCGAGTAAGGTACGGAGGCTACGACTTCGCACTTTCCTAGCTGTATTGAGTTTGCGGTGATTGAGTAAAGACTGGAACCAACTAGCGAGACGCTTCGACATCTCCGGACTCCTATACACGCCAACACGTGGAGACTTTATTGTGGTTTAATTGAGTTAAATTTCGTGGATTCGTCCAAGCAGACAACGTCGTACTTGAGTCGAAGGTTGGATCTTGCGAATGAAACAAAGGTTTCTTTGGTTATTCCGACGGAACTTGGACGTTCACTGTAAAGGCGATTTGGCCGCTGGTGACCGGACTAGCTGCCAAGATTTGGATGTCATCAATGGTGCCGCGACTGGCAGTGAAGACGGCTTCGGCAAGACCGCTGGAGTCGGCTGCCACGGTGATACTGGTCAAGCCGTTAGCAAATGAACCAAGATTGTTGCTGGTCATCGTGACAGGGGCATTCCCTTCCACTTGGACTTGTAAGCGAACACTTTCACCTTGCTTAACGCGGTGGAATCGAGAGGACTTGGCCAGAATTGGCTTCACCCCCTCACCTGGCTGCTTCGAACCAAATACACGAGAGGGTTCAACTGTGGAAAGATAAGCTTGAGGGTCTTTTTTGTAGGCCTCTGCATCAAAAGGTTTCGGAGCGGAGAACGAACTTACTTCTTCCGGTTTCTTATCCTGAAAAAGGGTCTTATAGATGGCAGCAACTTGAGGGTTTTCATCAGGCTTCAGACGTGGTGAAAATCCTTGACGTGGTTTAGGTGGCACAAATGTATTAGAGTCGGTGTTATTAAACGCGACATCCGATTTGGGACGCTGTACGCCACCGATCGACACCCAATCTTTGGGCGTTTCGTTTGCAGCCTTAGGTGGGTTGGCAGGTGTCTCTGGAGTGGTTTCAGCTACCTCTTCGGGTTTGGGTTGGCGCTGGGGAGCGTTGTTCCAGGCGGTCCAAAGTACGGCGAAAATCACCACGGCCACGATTGCGGAAAGAATCCACGGTAGTCGATTCATGCTTTTTTCCCTGGAAAAGATGACCAAAGCGACTGAAATGCGTTACAGACCGCTCTAACGTGGTATTTCTCGTGGGTAGCTCAAGGGTGCAGTGTCGAGAGCAGGGTGTTTCGGTTATACCGAGCGTTGTTTGGATTGCAAGAAAATTAATTTCGAAATTTCCGGATCTCGACTGTAAGTTGTGTTTCTGTCTTGATTTGAGTCCGCAAAAAAGAAATATGAAATTCAAAATTGGGTTTAAAGATGCCGCTCAAAACTGCTTTTTCCATGGGCGATTTATTCCGCAAAAAAGAGCGCATCGTGGGCTTAAGTCTGATAGAAATGATCGTGGTGCTCACTTTGATTTCTTTGGTGACGATGGGCACGATCGTCACACTTGCCAGCTGGTTAAAAAAACATCAGCGAGATGCTGTGTTTGTTGCTGTTTCGAGTTGCGATCAATGGGGAAGAAGCCATTCACAAAGTAGCAATTGCGAATTGTATTGGGATTTGGATAGCAACACCATTGCGAAGAAAGAGGCCAACAGTCCAAAATCATCATCGGTAGAGCAAGTGGCGAGCGATATCGAAGTTTTGGTGACAAGCGATGCAGAATATCGCAGTGGGAAAGTTACCATACCGTATCGATTGGGGCGCTGTTCCACTTGGGCGATCAAAATCAAGCCCAACGCAGGAGTGGCACGATGGATCATTTGTCATGGACTTACAGGAGATCTCGAAATTCATGACTCCAGCGCAGCGTCGGATACATCGATACGACAATGGATCACGCACAACACTAACGCTCCTTGAAGTCGTGGTAGCATCCTTCTTGGTCGGAGCTTTTCTAAGTCTTATGGTCGCATGCTAATTCGTTAGATTTCTCGGATCGTGGACGCGGCGTATGACTCCTCTTGACTCGCCAAGTAGGAACGAACTATCGCAAAGCACAAAAAAATGGCGAGACGGCAGACTCTGCTGAAAAGCCAAAGTCGGACAAGAGCATCCAACAGAATTTCCCTAGCACAGGTCTGACGGGTTTCCGGACCTACCCTGAAGTAAACGGCGATTTCCCGATTTCCCAAGCTGATCGCAAACCATGCGTTAAAGTATTCCATCCATCCATTCAACAACATCGCGCAATAAATTTGTCAGTGAGTCATTTAGCTGTCTCGCCCCTCAGTATCTTCTCGCGAATTAAACAAAGTTTCGCCAACCATTTTCCCAGTCTCGCCAAGAGTCCAAAGTGTCGCCAAAATTGAGTAACATATATCGACGTTGGCAAGACTGGTTTTGAATGAGTTACAAACCGAGCCAAAATCGTTTTGCATTTCGTATTGCGGAACCTGAACTCGAATTCGGGAATTGGAATCAAAAAACGCCGCGGTCTCGGATGCCTCTAATTAAAGGCTTTCATTACTGCTTGGTAATTTAGGGAGACGATGCAGCAAGCATCACTCTGTCCCGATGTCTTCTCCGCTGGTGGCTCTATCGTTCCGTCAAGTCATTTAGGTTATTCGACTGTCGCAAATAAATGTAGATCCTCAGATTGGGATCTAGTTTTTTTTCATATCCAGTTGGATCGAGGTCTGTATAGACAACCTTAAAATTGCTGTCTCCCGAAAGGCATTTTGCACGCAATTCGTTTATGTCCACATTGAAATTGATATGCACAGAACTCCGGAAGTATTGCCATTCACGCTCTTTTTCGGGGTTTCGTGGATTCGCCTTATAATAGGGCTTTAGGTCATCCCAACTCGACGGCCAATTTCCATGGTTGTCTTCCAGGTATAAAAGAACCAAAGTGCCTGCTTTGGAACGCAACAGATCCGTCGAGATTAGTTCATTTGAACGTATCTTGTAGAAATAGTAAGCGAAAGGAGCTGACAGCAAAGCAGTTGCTAGCAACAGCAAGCTCATTGAAAATCGTAATCCAATCATAGTTGTCGCACTAAAGGTTTTAGTCGGTGAAGTCGTCATAAGGATAGTTGCAGTGAAAACCTCAGTTTACGGCATCAGTCCTGAAGACATGAAACGCTGTTTAGATTTGACAAATTGTCGCAATGGTCGAGAACCAAGATAGATACGAAATTCAGGAACTTACAAATCAGGATAATAGCTTACGCAGTAGGCTTCCCAAGGATCGCAGTCTCGTTTTTTAAGGCATTTTGCATATTTTTCGGTGCCTTGCGGTGAGTCGAAGATACCAGTGCCCATCCTACAGGTGTCTAAACACTCTTTCTGTAAATTGCATGGGCATTTTTGTTTTGAGCATTTGCTGCTTTTTACATCTTTTATTCCTGCTTGAAGTAACTGCCACGTAAACCAAGAGCAGTTGCGCCAGCTTGTGTACTGTATCCTGCTGAGTTCATTATCCCATTTTGCTCCGATGGCTGTCTCATCAAGGCATTCTAGGCAAATCTCTGTCATCGGAGTACCGTCATTGTCATCCTCCTCTGTCCCGAAATCCGCGTAGGTGCTTCCATCGTCATTATTTCGATTAGGGTACAACGAGTAGTAGTCTTCGCCACATTTCAATACAGAGTGCGATCCCCATGGCGTTCGATAACTACGGCGCCAATAGGTACGCAAGCAGCACTTTAGGCCATTGAAATCTGTACCAGATAGGCCGCGTCCGTCCAAGAATTGGTGTAGGTGAAATGGACTTCCTTCATACCCGATGGGATCTCGGCTGCAAAACCGTCCCACTCCCGGATCGTAAAGAGCCGACGCTTGATTACTGAGGATGATGGTTAATAAGAGCAAGCAGAATGCAGCCAAAAGATGCGGTCGCTTCGTCATTGGATAACTCCGTTCCTTTGAAGATAATTTGGGCGTACGCTGGTCACCGTTTGCAAGAATCAAGCAGCCATCCGATCGCTTTATGCTTGGCCGGCGAGAAAATCCTGCGCAAGTATCCTATCGCAGAATTGATGGATTGCAAGAATTTTTATAAGACAGCATTAACTGAATTGGAATCGATGAAGCAGCAATTTAGTGCGGGTTATTAGCCCTGCCGCCCCTCGCAGCGCGCGCGAATCGGATGGCTTAACGCAACTCTTCAAGCGTCAGTTACACTCACAAATTGATGTGTTTTAGATTTGGTTTCAGCGAATCAATTCCGGCTGCGAATCAGGGAACTCAGTTTCCAAACCTGCAGCGGACATGTCATAGTCGGAGACATATTTCAGATCCTTGAACTTGTCATCGCGTAAAATGACAGGCCTCAGGAATACAAACAGAGAGGTTTGCTTCCAGCTATTGGAAGTCGCTCCGGTAAGTTCGCGAACCACGGGTACCAATTCCAGCCAAGGTAAACCTCGATATTGCTGTGAATCATTTTTATTGGTGAGCCCACCCACTATCACCGTATAGCCATCCGGAACCGATACGCGACTACGGACTTCATTGGTTTGTCTAGGAGGTGGTACACCCTGGCTGCCATCGCCAGTGAACGAGTTCAAAGTCACGGAGTAATCTAGCTGAAGATAGTTATCCTCGCTGATCGTGGGAGTCACATTGATCGTGGTACCGGCCTGTGCGAAACCAGCGAAGCTTGTGGTCGCAACGGTCTGAGATGCATTTACACTGGTGAACGGGACTTCGAGCACGCTCGATAGCTCTCCCTCGGCATTGTCGTTCACTAAGATCCGTGGTGCCGATAACACTCGGGCTCGTCGATGGGAAGATAATGCACGAACCACCACATCGGCAGTATTGGGATCAACGAGTGTCCCGTTGAACCCCACCCCTGGCACGATTTGCAATGCACCATTGACCGGATTAACTTGGCTAAAGCCGTAGGACGTAAAGGCAAAAAGTCGCTCCAGTCCGTTTCGTCCACCACCCGATACTTCAACCCCCAAACTAAAGTCATCCGTTGTATCGATAATGACAACTTTGGCTTCCACCAAAACCTGAGGACGGCGTTTGTCCAGTTCATCGATCAAGGTCGCATAAAACCTCTGCACTTCCGGCTTCGCCAAAACAATAATGCTGTTGGTATGAATGTCGACCGTTACCTTGGCTTCCCCAATCAGATCATTGACGGCATTCGACGAGGCGTCCGACTCGGTCGAACCTTGCGTCTCGGGAGTACCGTTGGGTGAGGTGAGCTGTTGCGGTGAATTCTCCATGCCCAGTGGCAAACGAACAGCAGGGGTTAAAGGAGGCCCCAAACTAGGATTGCCCCAGTTCTGCCCGTAAAGGGGAGGATAGTTCGGCCCCGTCGAAAGACCATCGTTTCGCCCCCAAGCACTCGCTGGAAGCTCTTTTCGTGAGGGAATACGTCCACCTGAGAATATACTCTGGATTGTTTCAAGCAATTCAGCTGCCGGTACATTCTTGATCTTGTAGAACCGAATAGGACTTTGTTCTTCGGGAACGTTTTTGGTATCCAGTTGGGACTTCAGTTGTTCGGCAAGCTGTAATATCTCGGGAGTTGAATCAATCACGAGATCACTTCCTTCAACACGCGAGCGATAAGGGGGCTTGAAACTGCGTTCCTCGACCATGCGTCGCAGAATCTCATCCATTTTGTCGGGTGAAAAGTAGTTCAATCGAAACACCGCACTACTGGTTGGCATTTCCTGATCCAAGGTCGAAATGAGCTCTTCAGCTAACGCAATCTCGACCTCGTTTCCAATCAACGCCAACTGATTCGCCGTCGGCTGGACCACAACCTCGATACCTGTCCCTTCTTGCTCCGTCTTGCCTACGGCTTTGGATCGGGCATCGATCAGAGCTCGCAGTTGCTCCGCCACTTCACTGGAGGACTTGTTTTTGATCGCCACGAATTTGACTTTGATAGGGTTCTTGCTCGTATCCAGCAGCAGAATCATCGGAGAGACACGACGAATATTGTCCGCGATGTCTGTGACGATCAGTAATCTTTGTGGATCTACAGCAACTACACTGGCCCCATTCTTAGAGAGCATCGGAGTGATCAGCCTTGCAACTTCCGATGGGACCGCCTCTCGTAACGTAAAGATCCTTACAATTCCCTCGGCAGCTCCGAGTTTGGTTAAATCGGTTTGCGCATCGGTCGAACTGGCCACTTCTGGGAGTCGCTCCAGTGGCACAATTCTTCGCCACCCTTCCACACCAGCATCGGCAAGAACTAAACCTTCCGTCTTGAGAATACTCTGAAGCACTTCGAGCAAAGAACTGACAGGGATTGGCTCAGGCGCAATCACGTTGACCTTCTTTTGCACTAGCGCCGGGTCGTACATGAACTTCAAATTCATCTTCTGAGAAACATACTCTACTAGCGCACGAAGATCGATTTCCCCGGAGGTATCGAGCTTCACGGTCGCATCAGGAGAAGGAACAACGGCTGGAGGCTGTGCCATTGCCGAGGTGGGGGACAACCGCTCAAGGTGGAGCGGGTCTCACCTTTGATGCCACGGCCAAAGGTAAAGCTAGTGTCGTGATCAATGCCGAAGATGAGATTCAGTTCTCCATTTCCGATGCTGCCGGAAGAACGGTCATG
>JBIKMB010000240.1:0-8739 GCA_044359485.1 Pirellulaceae bacterium
ATCGCGGAGCAAATACGCTACCTGGGAATTCCCGAAAGCTTGTTGAACTCGTTTGGCCAAAAACCTGCTACGTCGAATCTGATTTCGATCAGCAGTCCATTCGATGGTACTGTCGTCGAGCAGCGAGGCGTCGTTGGTGAAGTGGTTAGTACCGAGCAAGTGATGTTTGTCGTCGCGGATACTCGAACGATGTGGCTCAATCTATCGATTCGCCGCGAAGATGCAGCGCGGTTGGCGATCGGGCAACCTGTGACCTTCACCGCGGTGGGTATGAAACAGCCGATCTCCACCAAAATTGCTTGGATAAGTTCGGGGATTGATCCGGAGACCCGCACCGTACAGGCAGGTTGCGAAGTAGAAAACAAAACACTGGGGTCGGCGAGCGAAGCGGATATTGATTTTCCTTTGCGCGCGAATCAATTCGGCAATGCGCGAATTGTTGTTGCCGAGCATTCACAAGCGGTTGTCGTTCCAGAAGCGGCGCTGCAAAAAATGCCCGATCTTCGCGAGATTGTATTTGTCAAGGTTGGAACTCCCGCCATCTTCGAGCCGCGTGTCGTCAAGACGGGCATCCGTGGGAACGGCCATGTACAAATCATTCAGGGAGTTCGCGCAAGTGAGGAGATTGTGACTCGCGGCAGCTTTATCCTAAAATCCGAAATGCTGAGGTCGTCATTAGTTGGAAGTTAAACGCAACAAACAGGTTAACTTCTTGAGATGATGTAGTACCTATGCTGACAAAAATCTTATTTGCTGCGATCGAATATCGGTGGCTAGTCGTAGGGCTCTCCATCCTCTTAGCCTTGCTGGGTGGCTTGAGTTTAGCCAACCTCAATATTGATGCATTTCCAGATACGACCCCCGTTCAGGTGCAGGTCAATACAACGGCCCCCGCTTTGGTCGCAACCGAAATCGAAAGTCTGATTACATTTCCGATCGAGCAAGCTATGGGTGGAATGCCTGGCTTATCGAATGTGCGTTCTATTTCGCAATTTGGTCTCTCGCAGGTAACCTTAACCTTCCAAGATGGTACCGACATCTATCGGGCCAGGAATTTTATCCAGGAGCGTTTGTCGTCACTGGAATTTCCAGTAGGGATTCCTCGCCCAACACTCGGGCCTGTCGCGACCGGTTTGGGCGAAGTATTGCACTATCATGTAAAATCCAGAAATCCTAGCGATAGCAACTTGATGGAGTTGCGAACGACTCAGGATTGGCGAATTCGACGCGAGTTGAAATCGGTTCAAGGGGCAGCAGAAATCAATTCGTGGGGTGGTCTTGAGAAACAATATCAAGTGCTGGTCGACCCAGACAAACTCTTTAAATACAAGCTGACTTTACAAGAAGTATTTGCAGCGGTTGAGGATGGTAACCTGAATGTGGGCGGCGGTTATATCGATCGTCAGGGCGATATGTTGCTACTGCATGGTATCGGGAGAACCAAAACGCCTCAGCAAATTGAAAACATTGTGATCAAATCGAGTCAGGGTGTCCCGGTTTCCATCAAAGATGTGGCCACGGTCGCAATCGGCCACGATATTGTTCGCGGAATGGTCACTGCCAACGGCGAAGGCGAAGTGGTTCTGGGCCTCGGCTTTATGAGAATTGGGGAGAGCAGTTACCGAGTGACCACAGCTCTGCGAAAGCAACTTGATGATACGATGAAGCACCTTCCTCCGCATATCGAAGTCAAGACAGTTTATGATCGGACGGAGTTGGTCGACAAGGTGATCACAACCGTAAGAACCAATCTCTGCGAAGGCGCATTATTAGTTGTTGTCATTTTGTATCTTTTTCTAGGCAATCTGCGAGCTGGACTTATCGCGGCTGTTACGATTCCATTATCGATGCTTTTTGCGTTTATCGGTATGTGGCCCGCCGGTATTGCGGGTACTCTTCTCAGCTTGGGTGCGATTGATTTTGGGATTGTCGTCGATTCCAGTGTCGTCATGCTTGAAAACATCATTCGCCGCTTAGCACATTATCAAACCGACAGCAGCGATTCGCGCACACGCAGTCAAGTGATTAAAGATGCCGCCAACGAGGTTCGTATACCGACCGTCTTTGGACAACTTATCATCATGATCGTTTACATTCCCATTTTAACTCTCGAGGGTGTCGAAGGAAAAATGTTTCGGCCGATGGCGCTGACGGTCATGTTGGTTCTCACGGGTTCGTTGATCTTTGCCTTAACATTAACCCCCGCTTTGGCAAGCCTCTTGTTACCCGCTAAAGTGGAAGAGCGCGAGGTTTGGCTGGTCCGAGCGGCCAAAAACATCTATCAGCCCATGTTACAAAAATTGCTTGCCCTGCGCATGACAGCTCTCGGCATCGGCATGATCTTTTTGGTATGCGCCTTGGGTATTGCCGTTAAACTTGGTACGGAATTTGTCCCACAGTTATCCGAAGGGGCAATTGTCATCGGCGTGTTGCGCGTTCCAGGGACATCACTTCAGCAGTCTGCCGAAATGAATCTTTCGATGGAGAGGTTCATCCGCGAGCGCTATCCGGAAGTTCAAGATGTGTGGTCCAGAATTGGTGAACCCGAAATCAATACCGATGCGGGAAGTCCTGAGTCCACCGATATGTTCGTTACCTTAAAATCGGTAGACCAATGGCGGAAGCAATTCAAAAAACAGTCCGACATTGTCAACTCGCTGTCCGAGGACCTAAAGGTTTTTAAGGGACAAACCACCTGGTTCACTCAACCCATTGAGATGCGAATCAATGAGATGCTCACGGGCTCAAGATCCGATTTGTCATTGAAACTCTTTGGAAGTGATGTGGATACGCTGATCAAAAAATCGGGTGAATTAGAAGATGTCTTGCAGGGAGTTCGCGGTTGTACGGATCTATCGATCGAGCAAATTGCGGGGCAACCGATACTACAAGTTAAGCTCAATCAAGATGAACTTGCGCGGTATGGTATTTCGGCGACAACTGTGCTGGATCTTTTGCAAAGCGTCAGCGGTGTTCGAGTGAGCGATGTGGTGGAGGATCAATTGCGATTTCCACTTGTCGTACGGCTTCCTCAAAGTCGTCGAAATTCACCAGATGCAATCGCCAATTTAATGGTCGCCGCCCCCACCGGCGAACAACTGCCGCTGAGTCTGCTGGCATCCATCGAAGAAGTTCGAGGTCCGAAGCTGATTTCCAGCGAATGGGGTAAAAGGCGGATTGCGATTCAATGCAATGTGCGTGGACGCGATATAGGGAGTTTTGTGGCGGAAGCACAGCAAGCGATTGAACGCAAGATAATCTTGCCGGACGGTTTTAGGATTGAATGGGGTGGTCAATTCGAAAATATGATTCGCGCACAGCGTCGGCTCATGATCGTTGTACCCATTGCCTTGGCGATGATCCTAGCGCTGTTGTTTGTGACTTATCGATCGATGACCGATACGCTGCTGGTTTTCGCGAGCGTACCGTTCGCGTGCGCAGGTGGTATTTTTGGTTTGTGGTTTCGAGAGATGCCAATCTCGATTTCTGCCGCGGTCGGCTTTATTACACTCTCGGGCGTCTCTGTGCTCAACAGCATGCTGGTCGTAAGTTATCTTCGATCCATACAGCATGAACTCCCTTCTCCCAGTGCCCTGATCCAGCAAGCCTGGCTCACATCGCTCCGCACCGTCATGATGACCGCTTTGGTTGCCAGCGTTGGATTCATTCCTATGGCAATCAGCATGGGTTCAGGCGCCGAAGTTCAAAGACCATTGGCGACCGTGGTTATCAGCGGAGTGATTGCCAGTTGTGGAATGACCCTTCTTTTGCTTCCGGCCCTTTACTCTTTATTTTTGTCTGATCCGAAGAAGAAAACGCATCAGGATGTTCAAAGAAATTTTGTCACTCATTCCCACAATTGAACCACAGCCTGGAGGGAGATGTGAGCGAACGACGCCGTCGGTAGGCCTTGGTGAACTGGGCCAATTTTCTGGGCCAATTTTCCGGTTTAATTCGTTGGGCTAGGCGTTGCCTGCAGCCCTTTTTTTAGGTAGACAAACCGTGACTAGCCGAATTTTGCCCATATTTTCGCGCAACTGAAACTAGACAAGCGTTTTGCGAGTAGGGGCGGTATTGGATGGCCAGAGGCTAAGAATCCAACTTTCTGCGATAATCTGGCCGTTTCAAATACGGTTTCTTCAACGAGGACGACGCTAATATGTTCAGCGGTATACCACGTCTAGCTGCGAGATCTCTTTTTGCTTTCTCCACAGCCATTGCGATCTCTTCGACTTTCATGCTGGGAAGCCCATTGCGAGCGCAAGAGGCGGTAGCTGGCCCTGCTGCCGATGACGCTTTCATTCGCACGGTGGAAAATAAAGAAGCGGGAAATGTGATTTTGCAGATGGCCATTCGCCGGTTTGAACGGAACGGGCAAGCCGGTCCGATCGTGACCATGCATAGCGCGATCCATATTGCCGATCAAGTCTTCTACGAAAAGCTTCAAAAGCTGTTGGATGAAAAAGATGTGGTGCTATTTGAAAGTGTGAAACCACCAGGAGCTGGACGCCCAGAACATTCGCTCACAGGGGCTGACTCGAGCGAATTTAAGATCGCAACGACCAAAATGCGACTTCGGTTACTCGGCATTGCAGCGCTGGCATTTGAACGAAAAAATAAAAAATTGCCCGCCGATATGCAGGAGTTACTGAAAAGTGTCGACGGCAAATTGGAAATGTACTCGAATCTGTTAGCCAAAGATGGCTGGGGAAATGAGTTCCTTTATGCTCTATTGCCGGAACCTGTAAAAGATAGCGGCGAAAATAGCAGTGCGACCAAAAGCAAAAAGCCCGGATTCGAAATCATCTCGCTTGGAGAAGACAAAGCTCAAGGGGGCGAAGGTGCTGGCGCTGATGTATTGCTTTCCAACCAGAAGCCGATTTCATCTCGCGATGTTCCCAAGGAAGGAGATCAAGGGATTCAGGCGGATCTCGCTGAAGCTCTTGGGCTCGTCTTCCAACTCAATGCCATGAAGCATGATAAATCGAATTGGCGAAACAGCGATCTGTCAATCGATCAGGTTCAAGAGCGTCTAGCAGCCTCCGGTGCTGATGGCGATGAACTGTTCAAGATGCTCAATGGATCCTCGATGCAAGCTGGCGTTCTGAAACTTCTGCTTGGCTTCATGAAGTTGATGCCCAGTCTGCAGGTATCGGGCAAACTGATGATCATCGAGGCCATGGGTAGTGCTGATCAGTTAATGGTCAATATGCCGGGAGCAAACAAAATGATGGACGTTATTTTGAAGGATCGAAACAAAGTCGTCATCGATGATTTGGCGAATATTATCCAGCGCGAGCCGACCGTCAAACATGTGGGTATCATTTATGGCGGAGCCCACATGCCCGACTTGGAGGAAAGCCTCCAAAAAATGGGATATCAGGAAACAAGTGTCGAGTGGCTTGATGCAATCACCGTGATGCTCCCCAAGAATCCTGCCGAGCGACAGCAACTGGAATCGATGCGAAGCACCATTCGCAGGTCGATACAGCAACAGATCAAACAACTTCAAAAGGGGGCTGAGAAAAAGAAAAAGGAATAGCCTAATCTAATATGGGCTGAAATTGGGCGGTAAAATGTCGCAAAAAGGGTGGGTCATAGACCAATTTCATGCCGCGAAGCTTCTCTTTGTTAGCCACCAATTCGCTCATACCCTCCAGGATGTAATCGAAATGGCTTTGAGTGTAGACGCGGCGCGGAAATGCGAGTCGCACCAATTCCATGGAGGCTGGGACAAACACGCCGCTGGTGCTAAAGCTGCCGAACATTACCGAACCGATTTCACATGCGCGAATGCCTTCCAGCAGATAAAGTTCGCACACTAAAGATTGCCCTGGAAATTGTTGTGGGGGAATGTGAGGCAAAAATGACTTGGCATCAATATAGACCGCATGACCGCCCGGAGGTTGAACGGTAGGTATTCCGAGTCGATTAAATCCTTCTGCCATATAGCGAGTCACCGCGATACGGTACTCGAGATATCTTTCATCAAGAACTTCTTCCAAGCCGACGGCCATCGCTTCTAAGTCTCGAGCGGCCAAGCCACCATAGGTTGGAAATCCTTCCGTCAAAATAAGCAGAGCTCGCAGCTTTTCAATCCAGTTCGAACTTTTCAGCGCGATAAATCCACCGATATTGACCAGAGCGTCTTTCTTGGCGCTCATATAACAACCATCAGCCAGAGAGAAAATTTCCTGTGCAATATCGCGAACGCTGCGATTCCCCTGCCCTGCTTCCCGCATTTTGATGAAGTATGCATTTTCGGCGAAACGGCAAGCATCGATGATAAAGGTGAGACCATAGCGTTTATAAATCTTCGCTACTTCATGGATATTTTCTAACGAAACAGGTTGTCCACCCCCGGTGTTATTCGTGATCGTGATCATTCCAAAAGGGACCGAATCACGATGATCGGATAAGAAGGCGTCTAGTCGCCGTAAATCGATATTGCCTTTGAAGGGATGCCTTGAGCTTGGATCGCGTCCTTCGGCGATGACCAAATCGATCGCTTCGGCACCGATGAACTCGATATTGGCACGCGTCGTATCGAAGTGATTATTCGAGGGAATCTTCATGCCTGGCTTGGCTAATGCTTGGCACAGCAATCTTTCCGCCGCTCTTCCTTGATGGGTGGGTATCACATATTGGCACCCGGTCAATTGCCGAACCACCGACTCAAACCGCGCGAAAGATCGAGATCCAGCATAGGACTCATCGGCCACCATCATCGCTGCCCACTGGGCAGCGCTCATCGCAGTGGTTCCAGAGTCGGTCAAAAAATCAAAAGTAACCACTTCAGATGGAAGAGCAAAAAGGTTGTAGCCAGCCCGCTGCAAATGTGCTTCTCGTTCCGGTCGTGATAATAGGGCGAGTGGCTCCACTGTCTTGATCTTAAATGGCTCAATGATCGTCCGATGTTGGCTCATCTCTACTCCAAATATTGCGAAATCAAAGTGTCATGATCCAAATGCATGGAATCCCAAAAGTTTATCCACACAACCGCGCTTATGTCCGGCGGCGGATTTGCCGACAGCGTTAGCCGCGGTTTTACCGTCCCATCTTGTTTGGCGTCAAGGTTTACCTCCTAGACAACTCCGCTGGTGAATTTGGCGGCGCGTGCCTGGCTTGGCTCGAAATCGTTTAACCCGTTGCCGCCAGGCTAGGTTCCCTGGGTACACGCTCACCATCAGAGTCATGGCTGCGGCCGGCGGTGCAAGATAGTCATCGCTGGGTGTAAACCGTGACGCGGGTGCTGATGGACCGAGAAAACCGCAGCTAACGCTGTCGGGCCAATCAGTTGAGCCTATGGCGAGCCTCGTTGGACGCAAGACATCGATATCGTTGATTCTCCAGATGGGGCAAGGATTCGCATCGATGACCTGATTGACCATCTGGCCGGCTCCGACTTTTATTTCCTGAGCGGGTTCGACGGCAGGCGGTTCAGACCGGCAATCATCTTAGCTCCGTCATAGAAAGTACGAAGTTGCCCATGATTTTTCCTTCGAGACCAATCCATCTTGGTTCTCCTCAAAACTACTTTTGGATTCATTCAGGAACGATCCTTTGTTCCTTGGCCCTTACTGGAGCGATGCATCGATAAACTCCTGGATCCAGCGAAAAGGTGTATTCGTCAGCGGAAAATCGTCTTGCCGAAGCGATGGTTTGTCTGGTACGCCCGCACTACGCTTTGCGATGACTAACGAGTGGCTCTGTATTGGATCACTCAGGGCAACAAGGCTTGGTGTCATTAAAGCAACTCTGGTACGAGGCTTCTCTTCGCGGAACCGCACTGTATCGAAGGGGACCAAGGCGGACCCGCATGCTAGGTGGTGTGGCGGCTGCCGTCAGCAATGGCGGCGGCTAACCGATTTATCCGACCTTCTGAACGATCATTTGGCCATTTCCAATTGGCAGCACCGAAACAGAGAGGCCAAGTTCATCAGAAAGGCACCTTTTAAAGTCCAGAAGTTCCTTGGGATGGGTTGTTGCATTGTCGACCACGATTAGCCCAAATCGAGTTGCTCGGGCCAGGTCAACTGCCCAACCGAAATAGGCAGCTCTATCGGAGTCCAGGAAAACAAACTCATAGGTTTCGGTGTCGCAAGCGCGAAGGAACTCCCCACAGTCGGCCACATGAAGCGCGACAATGTCTTGTAGTTGGCACTCCGTCAAGTGTTTTCTTGCTAGATGAATCTTGTCGCGTGATATGTCGACAGAGTCGACTTGAGCGTTAATTTTACGAGCTGCACGTGCAATCCATATCGTCGAGAACCCATTAGAGGTGCCAAGTTCTAGAATTCGCCTGGGCTTCAGTTCCGACACGAGTAGGTCAAGGAAGACGCCGGTTGATGGGGTGATGTTGAGCATCATCTCCGAACGCCTCGTATTTGAAGAGTCGTTCTGACGACCTTCAACGTAAAGTCGCTTGAGATATGAATCGATTGTCATAAGCTTGTCGGATAACGCTCGCGTTGACCGGGCCACCGCCAATCAACATAGACTTCAGAAACGACGCGATCGGCGGCTCCGCGTCCAACGCTTGGGGTACGCCCGTCATGGGAATTGGTTTATGGGGTTCAAGTCCCCTGTGCGAGATAGGAATCTCTAGGAGCTCAGTATACCAAATGACCACTTCAAGGGAACAAGCACGAGGTGAAGGCAACTGCGGAAGGGCGACCGACCGTGGGAAGGAAGCCTGCGAATGTATGGGTAAGCGTCGAGTCTGTAGACTGCCATCAG
>JBIKMB010000241.1:0-8723 GCA_044359485.1 Pirellulaceae bacterium
TTGTGCATGAAGGAGGATTTTTCAAATAAATTGATGCCGAGTAATGCCCTACTTACTTTCAACTTGGCGACGCCGCAGTTATCGTAATTTCCATGCATCGAATCCGACTTCAGTCCCAATGGAAACGCGATAGTTCGAACGAGCTGCAATGCCGCTTTCTTCGATCCTTCCATTGCCCCACAGGTCTTCTCGAAAAAGATAGCGTCTTGCTCAAGGCAAATATCGCTCAAACTTTTTCGCCAGAAGAACTCTCGATCACAGTGCTGTTGAATGAAGTCCATCTACAAATCCAACGCAACAGCACTAGTATTTCCGTCAACCTTACTCCCTATCTGAAACCCTTCAATCACCTAACCCTCGAACTGTCGCGTACATACCAACGAAACCCCGGTACCGATCTGCTATGGCCTCTAGAAAATCTGGTTCTGGAAATACACTCCGAATCCGAAAAGGAGTAGAGTATCAGCGTTAAGCCAACTGCCAACTTGACTCCCCGCGAATCCTCAGGAAACTGCCCCCATGCTATCACACCTCATACAATTCCAAGCTTCACTCAAGTCGCTGAGTTTCGCATGCGCACTTTCGGTCGCATTCATCTTCTCGCAAGTACAAATGGTCGCTCAGGATCCAATTGATGCCCAACGATTGGTCGCGCAGCAACTATCGGCAGAGCAATTGCGAGAAGGTTGGATCCGTTTGTTCGATGGCCAAACACTGACCGGCTGGGAAGCTGCCGCTTCCGCAAATTGGAAAGTTCAAGATGGCACCATTCACGTCTCCGACGGCGATGTCGGTTTGCTCATCACCACTTCGCGCTGGCACAACTATGAACTGCAAT
Organism: Pirellulaceae bacterium; assembly: GCA_044359485.1. Lineage (GTDB taxonomy): Bacteria > Planctomycetota > Planctomycetia > Pirellulales > Pirellulaceae > JAFLCP01. Next base: position 839 of record JBIKMB010000241.1, read on the forward strand.
TTGAATTTCAAAGCGATACCGATTCCAATAGCGGCGTTTTCCTGAGAACGCCACCGAAACCCACCAACCCAGCGGTTGATTGCTACGAATGGAACATCGCGCCACCCTCAAATCCTTTTCCCACTGGCAGTATCGTGGGCCGATCGCGGGTCGCGAAGGGTCAAGAAATCCAGACCGATCCCCAACACTGGTACGTTGCCAAAATCCGAGTTATCGCCGGCGCAGTTACCGTGTGGATCGATCATCAAGAAATCCTCAGTTATGTCGACCCCAAACCTTTAGGGCCGGGACACATCGGCCTGCAACATAATCAAGGAAGAGCCGCCTTTCGAAACATCCTCATTCGCCCTCTAGAACTCACTTCCCTCATTCCACTTCCAAGTATCGAGGATTGGATCACCACCCAAGCAGGCAGCGCAAAGTTCACTCGCCTCGATAACGGAGCACTTCGTATCGAAGGTGGCAAAGGACAAATCGAATCAAAACAGCACTACGGCGATTTTGTCTTGCAATTGGAAGGTACCCTCGACCACAACCAATCGAACTCCGGACTCTTCTTTCGCTGCATTCCCAACGATCCACTCAATGGCTATGAGTGCCAACTCCACCAAGGCTTCCTCGACAGTGACCGAACCAAACCGGCCGATGGTGGCCTAGGCGCAATCTTCCGACGACAGAACGCTCGCATCGTTTTAGGTGACCCACTACAACCTTTCTTTGTCACCCTCGTCGCCCAAGGACCCCATGTGGCGACCTGGGTCAACGGTGTTCCAATCGCAGACTTCACCGACACCCGAAAAGAAGACCCCAATCCCCGTAAAGGACTCCGGCTCAACCCCGGTTCGCTGATGTTCCAAGGTCATGACCCAGGAACAAAAATCACCATCAACTCGCTGAAAGTTCTCGGCCTATGATCCTGCTTGCCAGCACCACGGCAAGCTGGAAATCTCATCTCCATGGGTTTGCCTTTGCTAGCAATTTCAACCTTCCTCGAAGCTTAGACTTTGACGGTTAGGCAAACTTTTCTCAAGCCACCCACTTCCGAACGCCGATGACATTTCTGTGGGGCGTTTGCGTAACGCCTTCGTTTTTGAATGGCGTTTTTCTATAAACCCTTGTCCAACGGTATCCCAAAACGCTTAGGCTGAAACTGAATCGGGAAGGATTCCTTGCATGTTACTCTCTTGGCTTAGCAAGCATTCAATGGCCTTGTCCGCTTCGTTGCTTCTTACCTTGGTCAGTAGTTCAGGCTGTTCCACTTTGGTCTGGAACAAACCGAAAAGTCAATTCGATACAACCGCACTGAAGACCGAAGGCTATGATGTGCATGCCCTCGGTTCACAAAACGCTCTGGCCGCTTTGCCGCCATCGAGCAAACCGTCGATCGTGCTTGAGGTCCATCACAATGGTCGTCACATGGAACGGATACCGCTTCCGACAGATCGCCCTTGGTTTGTTCAAGACTTGGTCAATGAAGCCGAGATCCAAAAACGCATCGGCGTTACGCGTATCCAAATCATTCGCACGGTGGGACCAGCCCAGCCCCCCTTGGTGCTCGATGTTCCCGTTTCGGCCGACGGCAAAGATATTAATGCCGGCCAGAACTACTCTCTTTGCCCAGGCGACCTTGTGGTTGTGAAGGCCAATAACATAGGCCTTTTTGAACGCATGTTGCCCGCTTATTTCCGTAGTGGTGAAAAGTAAGTCCGGCCCGCCAGAAATGCATCACATCAGTAATACATCTCACTGAGCGAGCAATTGCCTTCTCGCCTACGCTTCGCGCCAACTCAGCGTCCAGCGATTGCGAAATAGCAGGAGCATGAGACCTATCAGCCCGCCGGTGAACAACGTTGTGACTGCAAAGTAGCCCGCAACTTGAGTCCAGCTTCGCATCATCTCTTCGGGTGACGTTCTCGAATTGCCCGTCAAATCAAAGGGAACATTCAAGCAGGCAGCCATCGGACTGCTGACCCCACACCATCGCGCAGCGTCGATGAAGGCTGGATCTTGGCTAAAGGCTTCAGCCAAGCCCCATACCGCTAGCGGCAAGGTATACAGCACCAGCAGAATGATATAGCTGGCCATCATCGCGACCGAAGTTTTTCTCAGTAGAGATGAGCAGAACATAGCGACCACCGAATTGGTGACGCAGCACATCACAACGATCGCGACGAATGTCAGCAAGTTTGCCCACTTCGTCAAGTAATTATCAACATCAGCCATGCTGTTGAGAATGGCAGCCAAGAGAAAGGGCCAAAGCAGGAACATCGTCAACACAAACGATACGCGCAAACCTGCCAGAAGCTTGCCCCAAAAAATCTGCCAGGGTGTAATCACTGTGGTCAACAATAAATCTAATGTTTGTCGCTCGCGTTCGTTCGTGATAGAACCCGCGGAGAATACCGGAGCCACCAGCATGTTAAAGATAATCACATAGATCATATAAACGCCGGTCAATTGAGCTTGAATGAACAGAAGCCAAGCCATTAACGGGACTGCCAATATCATGCTGATCTGAATAACCAGACGCAACATCAATGTTCCCTGACTGAATAGCTCCGCATGCATTTCTTTATCGTAAATCGGATTGATATTATCGGTCATCAAACCCGGTCGCCGCGGGGGAGCGAAAAGTCGGTCGGGAAATTGATCGCGGTTGATGACCAGCCCAACCGAGTTCTCTTGCTCGCGTTCCAAATCAATCACCTCACCTCCGCCACTGCCAACATCCGGAGGATAAAGCAATCGCTCGCCCGTCTTGCGGCACAAGATTAGGGTCGCAATGATCGCCAAGGCCGGCAGAAGAGTGACCGACAAGATAAGTCGCGTTTGACCTTGATTCGCGAAGCCTAACCAAAAACCAACCGCCATAATCACCAGAGGTAAAATCACGAGGTAACTTACAACCAGCGATGCGGCCGTGCGTCGAAAATAGCTGCTACATACCAAACCGATAGCTCCGAACAAAACGGCCGATACCATCAGGCCGATATAGGCAGCGAACACTTCATAAATCGACACGCCCCCGAGAGGCAAACAGAGTATAACGGTTGGCAATGAGCCGATGATGAGCATCACCAGATGCGTGAGTGATGCGACCATCTTTCCAAATACGATCGCCACTGGACGAAGCGGGCTCGCCAACAACATTTCATACGTCTTGCGTTCCTTTTCGCCACTGATCGCGCCTGCAGCAAAACTGGGCGCCATGAGTGAAGCGAGCACATACTGCCCCACAAAAAAGAAATCGACCAAGCGCCGAGCGGCCGACGACTCATCGGTCAAATCAATTCGAGTTTCTCGCGGGTAGGCAATCAAAACGACAGCAGCCAACGCAATTTGGTAGACCAACATTAAGATAAAGGATCTATGCGTTCGCAAGTTGGTGATCAATTCCCGTTGCATCACGGGATTCTCAAAAACAATCATCCGTTAACCTTCATTCGTAGTGCCCAACAACACGCGAAGTGCCGCGATTGGCTGAACTCTGATCAGGCTAACATGATTGTCGGATCAACGCAAAAAGAAGCAGCCCATCTCGCGAAAATTTCGGGAGATGGGCTGCTAGATTGTTCAACCGCTCATAGAAAACTGGCCACCAACGCGCCGTTTTCGTCTCGATTTCACCCAGATCAGGCTGTCTCTTTTCGTACAGGCACAGCCTTATGGTGAATGAGTTTACCGGTGTTCGGATCAACATCGATCAAGAAGCTGGTACCTTCTTGTTGTTCGGGAAGATCAAACATCAAATCCAACATCACCTCTTCTACGATACTTCGCAATCCGCGGGCCCCAACAGCTTTCTCCAGTGCGCGCCGCGCGATGACCTTGAGAGCCTCTTCGGAGAAATTGAGTTCACAATTTTCCATCGCAAAAAGCGCCTGATACTGTTTGATCAAGGCGTTACGGGGATCCGTCAAAACTCGGATCAGGCCTTTCTCATCCAACGGAGCTAAAGCGGAAACAACCGGGAGACGTCCTACCAATTCGGGAATCATTCCGAACTCGAGAATGTCGTCGGATGTTACCTGCGCCATCAATTGGGCTACGTCGCCCTCTTCGCGGTACGATGAGCCTTGATTGAAGCCCAAAGTTTTGCGACCCAGTCGCTTGCGAACGATATCATCGATTCCGGCAAACGTTCCACCTACGATAAACAGAATGTTGCTCGTGTCCAACTGGATATACTGCTGCTCTGGATGCTTTCGCCCACCTTGCGGTGGAACGTTTGCTACAGTCCCTTCAAGCATCTTCAGTAACGCTTGCTGAACGCCCTCGCCTGACACATCGCGAGTGATCGAAACGTTCTGACTGGTCTTGCCAATCTTGTCGATCTCATCAATGTAAAGAATACCACGCTGGGCCGCTTCGATATCAAAGTCCGCTGCATGCAATAATTTCAAGAGAAGATTCTCGACGTCTTCTCCCACATAACCGGCTTCGGTTAAAGTCGTCGCATCGCCGATCGCAAATGGCACATTCAGCATTTTAGCTAGCGTACGAGCCAGGAGTGTTTTGCCACTGCCCGTAGGACCCACCAACAAAATGTTCGACTTTTCAATCTCGACATCCGAGCCAGACCAGTCAGCCGACAATCGCTTGTAGTGATTGTGAACAGCCACTGCGAGAACTCGTTTGCTGAATTCCTGGCCGATAACATATTGATCTAAATGAGAGACAATCTCTCGGGGCGAGGGAATTTCATTAAAGAGCTTTTTCGACGGACCGCGGCGTTTCTGCTCCTGATCCAGAATCGACTGGCAAAGCTCGATACATTCGCCGCAGATATAGACATCGCCCGGACCTTCTACCAGCGGCCCGACGTCGCGATAACTTTTGCGACAAAACGAACAGAACGCATTCTTTTTGGTTGTGCTACCGCCGCTTCGACGACCGGCCATCACATCCTTACCTTGAGGCATACACGACTCCTTAGCTTCTGCCGCAGGTTGTTGTTTGGGCTGAGCCTAGCTCATCATGAACAACAGCCTGCGATCTAAATCACGCAGTGGGAGCTCGAGTCGTCTCGGAAGCCAACCAGCGGACATCAGTGCCGTTGATTCAGCATCCGAGCCGGGGCGTCCGTGTCCGCGGAGTCGAGCATGAAAGATTCGTCATAGCTGGTCGAACCGGTCTCCCAGACCGGCAGAAGAAGAGGCTCGTTCGCACTCCCCAAGATTGGCCATTACGCCCTCTTAGAGTTCAAAGTTCAGACATCGCGAAACAAACAAATCGAAAACCATAGGTTTTTCTCCCTAAGGCTTCTCTTCCTTCCGTTCGCTCGTCTGGACCCCTTTTCTTCCCAACACAGCCTCTATGTTTCGGAATTCCGCCTCGCTGATGTCACCTTCTCGTCGCATTTCTTCGAAATTACTGAGGGGCTCTGGGGTTAAGTTCTCCGATTTTCGTGACCAATCGCGCAAGCTTGACACTCCCGCGTAACCCAAGGCGATTATCATCGAAAGAAACAGCACACTCAACGCCAACTGAGCAATCGGATTGTTCAGTATTTCCAACATCGCTGCAGAACCGACAACAACAATACGTGCAATCAAAACGTCGAGTCATCCTACGCCTGTTGGCACCAAAAAGTCCAGCAGTTTTAGCGAGATTTCTGGCACAACTTTGCCCGCTTCACCTCTCTTTGGGGTATCCCCGATTTGTCGAGACACTTCAGAAACACTAAACTACGCAAAATAGTTTCATTCCCCCCCTAAGTCAGACTACTCATGCATCGCGAACAGCTTCTCCAAGCCGCACTGGGTCCAGGTGTCGTGGCGATTCTTCGCACACAGCTTTCGGTCGATTTGGTCCAGCTCGCCAAATCGCTTCAAGCTGGCGGTATTCAGGCCCTGGAGATCACCTTCACGATGCCCAAAGCACTGCGGCAATTGGAGTTTCTCGCAGACCAAGTGGGGGATTCCATGGTGATTGGCGCTGGGACGATTCTCGATGCGGAAACCGCGCGCGCCGCTCTGCTAGCAGGCGCACAGTTTATCGTTTCCCCCACCACCGACCCGAAAACGATCGAGATGACCCGGCGTTACGACAAGCTTTCCTTCCCGGGAGCCTTCACACCGACAGAAATTTTGACCGCCTGGCAGGCTGGCGCTGATGTGGTCAAAATCTTTCCCTCCGATTTCACCGGCCCCGAGTACTTTCGCTCCGTCCTGCGCCCGCTCCCGCAAATTCGCTTGATGCCCACCGGTGGCGTCGATCTCCAAACAGCCCGCGCTTATCTCGACGCAGGTGCATGCGCCGTCGGTGCTCTGGCCTCCTTGATGCCTCCCGATTTACTGCAGCGTGGCGATTTTGAGGGTATTACCCACCTGGCCCAACAGTTCGTGCAGATCGTTGCCCAACATCGAAGCGACCAAAAGGCTCCGTGAGTTTCGGACCCCTTTTCGCCGCGAGCTCTCATGTCGTGCGGAAACGTATCCCCAACCACAGCGCCGGCAAAATCAGCAGCGCTATCCCCGCGCCCCAATACGGGCCACGCCACCAATACGCCACAAAAGCATCCAGCAAAATCAAACTCAATAAAGATTGCTTGACGGCTAACTGCATCGAAAGTGGCGATGGCTGCCGAATCGCCATCCATAAGCGTCTTAAAATCAGCGCGCCACACATCGCCACCAAAAAAACATAGTTCGATGGCTCGGGCAACTCCGGAAACCAGTAGGCCAAGCTTTGAGGCAGCAACGCCTGCGCGATTAAAGCCGCGCTCATCAAACAGGCACCCAACCAGAGCAGTGTCAAACTCGGCTTCGAGTCCGCTTCGCGGCGAGCAAACCAAGTGACACCCGCGATATAAACGGTCATCGTCGTTGCGATCGCATAGGACATAGGCACAGCATACGGACTGCTTGCTCCCCCCACCGCAATCACAAAATGCACCGCGAACAGCCAATGAAAACCACGGCATAATCCCATAAGCCATGGTGCGACCAGCGTCTGCTTCAACGGTCCATCGTATAGAACGACTGCCCCTATCACCCCTAAACACCAAGGCAAAACAGAGCCCCACTGCTCAGGCTTGATCCACAAGACTGCCAGCATACTTGCGATCAATGCCGACAATAAAAGACCCCACCCCGCAATGCCAGCCTGACGTATCGAAATCGCGCCCGAAGCCAACGGTCGCTGGCTTCGATTTTGGCGATCCTTCTCCACATCAAACCAATCGTTCAAAATCATTCCAGCCCAATAGAGTGCTAGGCTGATCGGCAATAACCAAGCAACACTCCGCGCAGGAAACTCGCACTGCGTAATCGCTACGGCCGCCAAGACATCCGCGACCAATGTCATCGAGGTGGGCACACGGATCAGTTGTGCCCACAATTTCCAACGTGGCACAGACTTCTTCTCACTCATTCCGATCACTGCCCATTGATCTTGCGGACGTCTTCAGGCAAGGTCTTGTCGGATATTCCAATCGCTCCCCGCCCCTCCTGCAATCGAATCTCCACGTCGAGCTGGATATCTTCATGATCGAATTCCCAAAACTTTTTCATTTCGTCGGCTGATAACGGCCGAGCAGAACGTACCAACCGGAAACCAACTCCTCGAGCAGGATCCGTTGTAAACCACCAAGGACTCAGTGGAATATTCGGATCTTCACCCTTCCATTCCTCGTCATTGGATCCCAGTCGCGACGAACTGCGAACCTTTTCTGCATCAAACTCCCAACTACCCCCTCGCACCACCCGCGGATAGGCGACCGTTGGCCACTTGATCGCAGAAACGCGATCCTGTTTTTTGCCCGCTAATACTGCATAACCATCTTCGGTGTATTGATCGACGGTCCACTCGGCGACATTACCATGCATGTCATGCAAACCCCAAGCATTCGGCTTCTTCGTCCCGACCGGCTTAGCGCCCGCAT
>JBIKMB010000057.1:0-28359 GCA_044359485.1 Pirellulaceae bacterium
TGTTGTTGGTCGTTATAATATTTCGAACTTGCTCAAAGCTTCTGTTTCCTTCGCGATATCACTGCCATCGGGTGTTTCATCGGAGTCGCGTTCAAACCATTCATCTTTGAAGCGGATGTAGCCACCTTCACCCCGAATACTCTTGTTGATGGCCACATTGGTCGTAAGGGCAATAACCGCATCAGCCATAGCAACCTCAGGGTAACAACGCGGTTTATTTTCTTCCGATCGATTGCGAATACACCAAGCCCAATGTTCTATTTCTTCTGTATAACCGCGGCTGACCGGCCCCTCCGCCGCCGCTTTTGCGACAGCCGAAGCTGAGGAGTAGCCGCTTGCCTGAGTATCCAGCGAGTAACCCTCACCCTCTTTTTTGACTCCAACCTTGGTCGCAGTGTCGGATGATTTGTAGAGCATAATTTCTTGCTCTTTCTCCAAAATCATCGTTCCCTTGGTACCCATAACCACTTCGCCATAGCCCCCGAAACCGTTGCCATTAATCGAAGAGTAAGTCACCGTAATTTTCTTGTTTGGATCGACCGTGTATGGATCGACGATGCCCCCCTTGGGTGGATAATTCTCAGCTTCACTATAGTAGCCTACAAATTTCGGATCATATTCAGGCCCAGGGAACTCATACATACAGAACACATGATCTTCCGCTTCACGATCCATTGGGAAGACGTGTCGTCCGCCGCACGCATGCACCGAAATGGGTCGCGACTTCTTGCCATCTTTTCGCAATGCGCTGCAGAAGATGCTCGCCGCATCCAGCTGGTGCGATCCCAACTCGGCCATCAAACCACCGCCGGTTCGAGCCCACAATCTCCAACGAATCAACTCTTCCAAAGCTGAAACTTTACGCCCGCCAGCCAATTCGAAATCGCGATAACCAAACTTCGTCGCGTCAACATCTTTGTCGCGAATCAGAGCTTCCCACTGAGCGATCTGTGCCTCGAGCAACTGAATTTTGTCTCGATTTTTCTCCGTCGATAAGGATTTCTCGTAACCCTTGAGTTTCGCAGCGATTTGATCGACAACCTTTTCTTTGCCGTCGACGACCAACTTCATTCCGCCCGGCAACGGTGGTTGCCAACTGTCATTGCCAGGCAAATTGCCTCGATGCCACTGGGCTCGAATGTGCGTCAATTGGCCGAGCATGCCCCACTGAATGAGCTTCACCGCGTTGTCGTACAACACGCTGTAATGGCGTTGATGCCCAGTCGCCAGAAGCAAATCTTTTTCTTTGGCAACGCGAGCCATAACCTTGCACTGCGCGATGTTGTGCGCCATCAACTTCTCGGTCAATACATGCTTACCCCGCATGATGGCTTGAACGGCAATCGGAGCATGCAAGTGAAGCGGCAAAGCGATGATCACCGCTTCAATACTTTCATCCTCCAGCAATGCCTTAATTCCACCGTTGGAACCATCGTACACTTTGACATTCTTGGCAGCCTCGCTGAAGTCTTTGTAGCCCTGCTTTTTGATCAAACCGGGCCGAGCCTCCATTGCCGCTGGGGATGCCCAGTCGCCATAAAAGGCGCGATGAATGCTCGAAGGCCGAATATCGGCAATCGCGACCACCCGCACGTAATCGGGTGTACAACCACCAATCAAAACGTTGCCTTCATCCCCTGTGCCAATAATGCCCACACGAACAGGATCGGTCACCTTACCATACTGAAAATACATCGCCCCCAGTCCAGCGCCCGATACCGCGCCAGCGGCGATCACACCCTTGAGAAAATCTCGTCGAGTAAACCCGACGGCCTCGTTAAAATTCTCAATACCAACTGCCTTATCTTCTGGGCTCAACTGATCCATATCAATCTAGGTCCTGTCAATTTAGGTCCTGCGTCAGGGATACGATTCTAATGAACAAATACCAATTTTAAAAAAACAACGATTTCGAACTTTCGCACTTCGGTGCCTACGATCTTGAAGCGACCGCGGTTTTCTCTTGTCTTGCGAATTGCCACATGCTCCACGGCAGAAAATCCAACCCTGCGTATCTTCCCGCATCGGTCGAAAATAACACCAAGCAAGCTAGAGCCTCAATCGCCTGGTAGTAGGTGGGCGTTGTCCCCGCAAATCCTGGGAATTGCGACAACACCACCGAGAACAAGAACGCAGCAGCCGCCAAAGAAGCAACCCGCGTCAGCAAGCCCACTATCAGCAAAATGCCGATCACCATATCGAAAATGGGAATGATCTTGTCGACCAAGTCGGTCTGCAAAAAAGAGGCTCCAGGCAAGGCCATCGGAAGGTTGGGTTTCAAACCTTTATTGTCAGGCAATTTCCGCTGCTCATCGGTCGCAATCTTATTTATCTGCAACTCATAGTTGCTCATGATCTTATCGATTGCCCCCAACGCGGGTCTGACCGAATTCAAACGCTGCGTTTCGATGGTCTCTTTTTGAGATCGCAGCGAAGCGACGAATAAACGCATTGGATCTCCGTTCATTTGCTCAATGCGTTCTTGTCCTCGATTGAACTTGAAAATATCCTCGTCCCACTGTTCGAAAACTTCTTCGAGTTCAGCAATCGCGGACTCATTGACCTCTTCGGCCGCCTTGGTTTGCTCCGCGGTGAAAACGTAATAGTCCACCACCTTTTTCTTGTAGCCATTAAACAACTCGGTGATTGCCGGTTCGTCTAATCGAATCTTCCCTTCATAATCCCAAATCGCTTGGTGATACAGCGGCGCCAGCGGCCCTTTGGCCGCCGAGAGGAACCCCTTGGATGAGAAATCTCCCTCATTAACTTTGGATTGGCCTTCCATAAAGAAATGCCACCCCACACCCAATCGCAGCAACACAATCGTCCAAACCGCGAAGCGACCTATTTTGTAATATTGTGACATTGTCACGAAGCCTCTTATCCAACGATCCAATCAAATCCACAATTCTTCGCTGGCCCAGGTCACGCTACTCGGCTCATCATCTCTATCGCGCCTTCGAACTACTAGACCGGCAAACGACACCAGTGGCAAACGATGAAGATAAGCAGAGTACAAGACTGGACGACCATGTGTCCGGCAAACGGCAGGCATGAGAATCTCGCAAGATCACAAAAAGTGCTCTCAGAGTGCTCTCTGGCAGGATCCCTTCGATTATTGCCAACATTCTTCCGTACGCCAATAGTCAACATCCATTGCCCCACCATTAGTTTGCAGGAATGGTGCGATTTCTTTTCCCAACCCCTTTCCCTCCCAGCTAAAACCGCACCGAGTCGCTCCTGGCAACATCCCTTCAACGCGGAACAATGGAGCGACTGCGTCCCAGACTCCCCAAGCCAATGAGAGATAAATCCGGTCCATGCCACCCCAAAACAGAACAAATGTCTATTAGTCTATAGACCACCGAGACCAAAGTGCTTACGATAAGGCAACTTTGGCGGCCCCAAACATTACCCATCCTTCTCGATGAGTAACTCTTTGTGGTGTGTCTATCTTGGTGGATTCACAATATAGGCCCTTACAACCGTGAAACGCAATGAGCCCGTTGCGGGAGCCGATGACGATCTGACGCAAGTCCTTGGCTACCTTAACTTTTCGTCAGGCAGACCCGATCCGAAAACACTCGATTGCCTCAACCGTATCTACGGTCGAGCAATCTGGGGGAGCCCCTACGCAGGTATGCCCCCATGGCTAAGCATTCAGCAGTGGCTTCAAGATCGTCTCACACGTCTTCGACAAGAAAATCCCACCTTTCAGCAATCCAACCAAGCTGCCGAAGTGATTCGATTGGTCTGGCTGCACCTTCTACCGTCGTATCTTGATTTCCATCGCGATCTTCTCTTTCACCAAGAACCCGAAGCGCTCTTCAATGGATTTTTTATCGGTCGTGCCATGGAAGCGGTGCTCCAGCAGGGAGGACCTTGGAATGAAATGGATCGCATTGTTCCAGCCGCCATTCGCAAGCTAAATGACTACGTCGGTTTCCGGCCCGTCGCCGTTTTGGAAGGTCGACGTTTAGAGCCTTATCCGCATGAATGGATTCGTCCAGTACCGTTGTTTGTCAAAGGCGCTGGCGTAACCGAAGGACCTTATCGAGCTGTCATCGAAATCGCTCTTCGCATTCTCGAAGAAACCGATGCCGATATTATGCATCGTGCTTACCTCGACCTCGATTTGCTCGACGAGCTGGCCCTCGACCCACGAGCTTATGATTTTGATCATCCCGTCAATCGACGCCCCAACTATCACTTCGGTCAGTGGGATCCGCACTGCATCGACAACGCGGGCTATTATCGAAGATTTGTTATCCAACAAGTCACTCTCGACGCTTTGCTCGCTCGCATCAAGCAAGAGAGTCTTCCCGAAGATCAACTGCTCTACGAGGCCGCCGCAGTCCTGGCGGGCACGATATTGATGGCCTCCGGCGTTAGCGGTAATAGTCCCAACACCTTTCCGTCAACGCTCAATATGGCCACGCTTCTCAGTGGCATCGCCGCATATCGCGATGAATTCTATGATCAACTCCTCAAAAGTATGCAGGGTGATCATTCCCTGCGCCTGCGCGAAGAGCAAGCCATTCGTCGGCAAGCCTTTGGTGGAGCGCGACAATATCTCAATCAGCAGCTTGCACGACAGCGGGCGAGCCAATTGGAACATGTTCAGCTCGCTAGACTTTTTGCCCGCATGGGAAACTCCTCGGCTGCCAAAGACGAAAGCGATTATGTTCCCGTTCCCGCAGCAAGAATTCTCTGCCGAATCGACTGCCTTGTAACGGCCGGCTCACAAGCTTTGCAGCAAGGCAATTTAAAGTACGCTTCGGCTGTCCCCACACAAATCATGGATTTGCTGCAGCGGGGAATCGAATGTGGAGCCGTTGTTGATCCCTGGAACATACTCGGGTTCGCCGGCAACTTCAGCCGCTTTCACGGCCCGGAAAGCGCAGTCCGCGACCATCGGGTCGATGATTTGGTCGCCCTGATGGAGAGCATCTTCGCGTTGCAGTCGCGCATTTGGCGTGAAGCGGCCGCGCGAAATGAAGAATCGCTCTGCCAACGCGTCTCCGAACAATTTCGCGCGACCGCCGAATGGTGGCGCAAGTTCGCCCCTCATCAAGTACCCGATCTCGAAGCAACCGATCCCCTGGAAAGCTACCAATCCGCCTCGCTCGTAGCCACCGCCCTACGGCTCTGGCATGCCGGGGGCGCAGCGGCAGGTGACGTGCGTTTCTGGGCACCCCACGCCGAACTATTTGATTCGCCTAAAGCCTATGCTTTGGTGATCGAAGCCCTCCTGGAACGAGAAGACTTCGTGGCCTCCATGGCACTGCTGGTCCATTGGCTCAGCCAAGCGGAAAAGGTTGGCCTACAAAGCGGTTCGACAACCTTCTCCATCCTCGCTCAACAATGGCTGCAGCGACTTCAACTCCGACTGCAAAAAGGAAATGCCCCCAGCAACCTCGGTTGGCCCTTAGTCTCTAAGTTCTTTGACTATCTCGAAGCCAACTCGGAAAAATATTGGACGCCTCCTGAATTCAACCTCGTCGCAAAAAAAAGAAAAAACAAACTGGATGTCGATAGCAAAGATCTCGCATCAGCCAACGACGGCGCCGAAAATGATGAGGATTCCGACCGTTTCGATTCCGCATACGAAAACGTGGTATACCAGGATAGTACCAATGATGGACTGGACAGTTCTCTCTTCGAAGAAAATTCCGATAGCGAAGATGAGTTGATCGAGGAATCGCGCCGTATCGAACAGCACTTGACCTTCCTCAATGCGATCGCCCAGATGTGGAAACAGGTTGCCATCTATCCTCGGCTCCGTTCTACCAACGATAACGGCGGAGGAAAATCGGGAACCGACTTGCTTTCGGCACTAAAGCACTGGTGCGAACATGCGGACCTTAATGCCAAAGGACTCATGCGACTGCTTGAGGATGTGCATGGCCATCGCATCCCAAGAGGAGGTAGCGACTCCGATGCGATGGCTCGCTATGACCGACGTCGACTCACCAAAGAATCCCTCGTCGATCGATTGATAGGCGCTATTGTAGAAACTTCCGACGCCCGACACTTAATGCTCGCAACCTTGATTGCCACGACCGATGGATGCGAGGCTGATAAAACCACACTCGCCTCGTTGCCTGAAGATGACCGGTTGGCCGTTAAAGTTTTCTCTCAACTAATGTGCGGTAGCACCGAACAAATCAAAAATGATTTTCCGGAATTAGTCAAAGCCTTTTGGTCGAAACCTCTACTGTATGTCCCCTTAGCCCGAGGTGGTGATCCGCAATTAATATCGGCCGTCCGCTTGCGGCGACGTGTCATGACGCACCTGCTCACCTGGCTCCCCAGAGCAGGACTCTATTTCCAAGCGGTGGAACTGGTCGAAACCGCTCGCCACATGGAACACAACAATCCTGTAGGCAGCGGTGCGGTCACCGAATTCGATGATCTCTACAAAATCGCTTACAAAGCCATGGTCCGTTCGCTGGTGCGAAACGCTTACTCCTGGCAACGTCAGATTCCACCGAAAACCTCACCACTGCAAGCTTTCGAAAATCGGGCAACCTTTCCTACACCGATGGAAGTTGTGGTCGATCAACTCGATGAAGCAGATACCGTCGGTGTAATTGAACCCCACAGCGATCTGTTGATTCCCTACTTAGAGCAATTGACCCGCGTGATGCTTGTCAGCTGGTTATCGCACAGTCGCACGCTGCGTTTGAGCATTTTGGAAACGGTCGAAAATAACTCAGCCTGGAAACGCTTAGTCGATTTTATTCAACGCTATGGCGGTGCACTGTTTACGCAACAATTTCTCCGCCTCAGTAACGTGCGTGCAATCTTGCATCAGGGTGTGAACGCCTGGCTTGATCAAGTCGTCGAAGATGGTGGCCAACCCGAAGTTCAACCACTGCTTGATGGATTGCAATCGGGTGAAATTACGCGAGCTGAAGCCGAACGACAACTGTCGATCGTCTTGGAAGGTATTATCGATCACTATGCCGAGTATCGCGATTACAATAGTACCACGACCCAATCGGATCGCGGCGAAATGCTCTATATGCTGCTTGACTTCTTGCGTTTACGCGTCCGCTATGATCGTGTCAGCTGGAATTTGCGCCCCGTCTTTTGGGCTCATGAAATTATGGTGCGCAGCAGTTGCCACAAAGCCGCAAATCAATGGCGTCGAGCTTTGTCAGAACGCATCGGCCGTGAAGCCGAAATGTACCTCGAACATCTCACCAAATTGCAAGAGAAGTACGCGATGCGTATGCCCACTGTGGCCGATCGCTTGAGTGAACGATTCATCAAGCCGATGACGGTTGACCGGATGCGAGCTTTCATTCGCCCTGCCATTCGCCAAATTCGAAACGGTAAAGATACACCCGCATTCGATATGTTGCTTTCGGAAACAAAAGTTTTGACCAAAGAGCCTACCGGCGTCGGCTTTGATGTCCCCGCATGGCTTCAAGCGCTCGAAGAAGAAGTCGATCGCGCCCTAGAACATGAACGCTATGCCCGCATCGAATCCAATTATGATGCCGCCGTCCCGTTGCGCTTACTCTCTATGTCCGACTTAGAAGAGCAACTCAACACGGCGGAACGCCAAAATAGTCGCTTGCCAGAAAAATAATCCAATAGTCTTTGGTCTTCTGGACAGATTCTCTGATGGCTCAGACGCGACTCGCCGCGCCATCCAAATACATTCCCTCAGATCACCTCCAATCTCTTCGTAGCTTCCCTACTTACCGATCAGAAGAAAGTGGATGCGGGGATAACCTTAAGTGGTTAAACTTAGAGTCTATCCGAAAATCAGTAGCCGTCGGCATTAGCCGAGGTTTTCAGACAAGAGCGAAAAGTAAATACGATCGCCGATAGCCGCCTTGGCGTTGGCAGCGGCATTCGCGGTTTTCGGATAGGCTCTTAATCAAACACTCAACGATTTATCCAAAATCCGTTGGCTGTCACAGTTCTGAGGAATATCGATGCTCAACCGACGCATGCTTCTCAAGGGGACCTCGCTTTCGGCTGCGATGCTCTGCAGCAAAAACGTTTTGGGACGTTGGCCACAAGAAATACCCACCAGCGGAACTGTGGTCGAAAAATTGCTCCCCTTCGATGAATTAATGCTCAAAATCCTCCATCAACATCAAGTCCCAGGGGCCGCTTTAGCTGTCGCTCAAGAGGGCGAAATCATCTACTGCCGCGGCTTCGGGTGGAGCGATCGTGAATCGCAGAAACCTGTTCAGCCCCATTCTGTTTTTCGTATTGCGAGTGTTTCAAAACCGATCACTTCCATGGCCATTCTGCGATTGATGGAACAGCAGAAGCTGACCTTAGACGAACCGATACTACCTAGACTATGGAAGCTGTTTCCCGAATCACCCGCGATCGCCGACCGCCGCTGGGAAAATATTACAGTGCGTCATTGTTTACAGCATCGAGGTGGCTGGGATAGAAACATCTCTTTTGACCCGATCTCACGGCCAAAACAGATTGCCCAAACCCTGGGCATTGAAAGTCCGGTTCGACCGCGGGATATAATCCAGTACATGATCTCAACTCCCCTCGATTTTGAACCTGGTCTTCGGGCTGCCTATTCCAACTTCGGTTATCTCGTTTTGGGTTGCCTAATCGAGCAAGCTTCAGAAGATCGCTATGAGAATTACGTTTTGCAGACGATTCTCCGACCGTTGGGGTGCGTTCACAGTCAATTAGGTCGAGCTCGTCGGGCAGATCAGAGCGACGAAGAAGTAACCTATTATGATCGTCAGCAACGCCGACAAACTTCCTTATATCCGCAAGATCAAGGTGCGGAAGTCGATCTCCCCTATGGAGCGGAAAACTTTGAAGCCTTCGAAGCTCACGGCGGTTGGATTTCTACGACATCCGATCTACTGAAATTCGCAAGCTTACTGGTGCCTCTGAAAAATCAGGAAAAGGTTTTGTCCCAGGATTCAATCTCATTTATTGCAGAGCGACCTCCAGGCGCAGCGGGGTTTGATGAAGAAAAAAAACCAAGAGCGACATATCACGGACTGGGCTGGATGGTTCGTCCCATTTTGAATCGAAAGCGCAGCGGACCCGCGACGGCTCTCTCTGCAAATCTATGGCATGCAGGTTTCATTGCGGGAACTGAGGCTTTGCTGGTTCATCGTTACGACCAACTGCAATGGTGCGTGCTGTTCAATTCGCAATCATCCCCAACGGGTCAGTCGCTCGTTCAGATCATCGATCCTCTGCTTCATCAAGCCGCAAAAGATTCAAAATTAACTTAGATCCCCAAGATTGCGTACATTCTCAACGCATTGAACCACGGAAAAAATGGATTTAAACCCCTAGCAACAACTAATGCTTGCAAAACAAACTCGCATCAAGGATGATCAATTTGGATGTCTGCAGAGATAGTGGGTAAAACAATCCATTCTTCTCCCATGGTTAAAGAAAGTGCGCAAAGATGCTCGTCCGAATTCTTTTTTTGCTTCTGCTGGTTAGAGCTTTTCCAGCAATCGCGCTCCCATATTACGGTCAGGAGCCAAACTCCGTCGATTCGGACAACAGCAATCAATTTGAGCTTGAAAATATTAAGTCCTGGCTCTCGGTCATTTTGGCTCAGAAAGACTTAGAAGAAAAATATAAAGCCCCTACGGAATCCATCGTCGATCAGGAGCAAGCCCGCCTCAGGCAATCTTTTGCTGCTCTTCAAGCCTGGATCCGATTGAATCCAGGTTGGCAGAAATTTTTAAATTATGATGCGGTGCTGCAGGCTGTAAACGCTCCCGATAAAAATTCGCTCGCACTCCTGCTCAACGAGCGTGTGGTCTGCAACTGGTTGGTAGCCCGAGATTCAGTCAACAATCCGCTGGTGGGGAAAATTCATTCGCAGCTTCGTGAGTTTAAGGCACTCTATAAACAGTGGAAAGAATCAGAGTCCTCCACTGCTCGAATCGATCGGTTAAAACGCCTTGAAGACAATTTGAAATTGATTCAGAACACCCCAGCCACTCGTTTGCACAGCGATGTGATTTTGATCGCAGAAGAAATGGAAACGTTTGGCCAAGCCACCACGCTGTGCGCTGAGATAAAGAAGCAGTGGTTGCGTCCCAACTTGATCATTCGTGTTCCTCAGAAAATGTTGCTACCCAGCGCTCCTGTGGCCATCGACGATAGTTTTCCAACCTCAGGTGTCTACAATGGCCTGCAGACCACCGGAACATGTACCGTCAAAGGATCGCAAAAAGTGACTCTCGTGCAGAGTAACACTGCTTTGGAATTCGAGGTATCACTGCAAGGAACTTCCTCTGCCTCAAGTCAAGGGAGCAATTCAAGAGTTTCGGTCCAATCGACCGCTGAGTCGCGATTGTTTGCTGCCAAGCGAGCTGCAATTTTCGGCTGGGGAAGAAAATCCTTCGGAGATTCAGTTGCCAGCGCACCTACGACTATCTCTTATGGTTCGATTGTTCCAAGAGGGGGACGTGTTGCCCAGCGTGAGATCATGAGTGAAGTCCGTTCCTCAACTCGCAATTCGGAACTACAGGCTCAGCAGGAGACCGAAAGCTCACTTCGAAAACAAATCGATCAAGCGGTTGAAAAAGCATCCCGCACCGCCGATCTCACGCCTATGTACAAGCTTCGGGATATGCTGATGGCAACCGATCCGCAACTTCTCAGCGTCGCTTGGAATACAAGCAGCGACCATTTTGAAATCGGAGTAAAGTGTTATTCGGGAACAGCCAAGCAAATCGCCGGTATACCTCCACGAAATTTCAAGTCGGATTACTGGACGATCGCCCTTCATGAATCATTACTCAGCACAACACTGAATCGTCTTTTATTGGACTCAAAACTTGGCATGACCTATGTACCGGGTGATTCGCCCCAGAGCGCTAAAGGTGTTCTGGTTTCGACCGACTCCGGTGAGAGAGTCGAAGTGGTATTTCAAGCAACCACTCCTGTTTATGCGACCTGTATTGGGGATCGTATTCAAACCACTATGTTGGTCCATTCGATATCCGATGGCAGTACAACCTTCAACGACTGCCGCATCGAAATTGATTGGCAGCCATCCTTGCAAGGCCAAGAAATACGTTTGGATCGTTTAGAACGACTGAAAGTGCTACCGATCGACTTCGATCCATCAAAAGATCGCCTTAAAGTGCGGGAGATTTCCGCTTTTCGCGTATTGGAAAGGGCCCTAAATCAAACCATCGCCAATTCGCAAACAATCCAGCTTCAGCTCGCCCAGTGGCTAGGTAAAAACGAAAATCAAGCGAGTATGGCGATCCAAGATGGCTGGCTGCTGATCGAATGCAAGCCGTAAGTCACTCAGCACCAACATTTCGACTTGATGCAATACGCGGCGATTTACGGGGAAATGAATGGCGGCTCGGCTGTCTTCCACGAGGCGGTCAAATAGAGATCATCCACGACGTTGAACCGCCCCTCAAACGTCGATAAAAGACTTGCATCCTCCTGGTCGCATTGAGTCAACTTCGCGCTAAAACTGCTGGTCTCAAGATCGAAATAGATCATGACATCATGAAAATGCAGTCGGCGAAGGCGAATCGAATAGAATGACTTATAGACAGACTCTTTTGCGCTAAACAGCAACAACCGCCAATTTCGTTCTGCGGGGAGTGAAGCGAGATGGTCTCTTTCTTCGGGAAGGCTTATGTATCTGAGCAATCGATCGTCGATCGTGCGATATCTCTCGGCATCGATTCCGATGCTCAGATAAGCGTTTTGATAAGCGACGGCAGCGGCGCAGTAATCATGGCAATGCGTGATACTTCCGACAATCCCTTTGGGCCAGCATGGCATGCGACTTTTGTCGGCTAAAATTGGAATGATTGGTTGTCCCATCTTGCCAATCGCGTCACGCGCACATTGCCTTCCCGCCGAAAAATCCCGCCTTCTTTTTTCGCTCGCGTGCTGCAGCAATTCCCGCTCTTCGAGCAAAAGCTCGTATGGACTCGACAGGTCCACTGTCGAAACACAGTACAATCCTTGAGGCAGAATTCGTTCCATCATGATGACAAATCACGGTTAGCGGATGAATGCGATTGTACTTCTTTTGCGAGCCGTACGATCTCGTTAGCAATCGCTTGTCGTACATACAACGATTGTTCGGACGAGACGCGTTTGCGATCGAATCTAAACCATAGGCGAATAGAATCTTTCCAGAGCGTGACCAGTATGGCAGTCTCAGTACCGTTTCGAGTAGGGGGAGCCCCAAAGAAGTTTGTAATCTCACAGGTATCAAGTTGCGGTAACTGATCATTTTCCACTAACTTATCAGGAAAGCGACGGAAGGGATCGCCAATGTAACTCCACACGAAAGATCCTGGACACATAGAGCGCACGATACGTCGAGCGATCCAGCGGGGGAGGCTGCGAATGTAGGCTAGTGCATCCACAAACAACCCCGCAAGTTTCCAATCCTGAACGGCATCTAACTCGGTTTTAAGCGTCGGAAAATTGCCGCGCCAATCGAGGCAGGCAATTTTGGAACGACGCACAAACGCATAACCAATTCCATTATGCGCCGGAATGCGGTTGGTGGTCGGCCTCCGCATGTTCACCGGTAGCACGGCGACCCATGGATGAGCGAATAAAGACCAACGCACCGGCATCGCGCCGAATGCTCGAAAGGTTGCAGCAAGCAAGATATGGTTCAGGGTTGCTTCATGTTCTTGAGCGAAACGTCTCAGAATATCCACAATTTCTGGACTCACTTCAAAACCTGAAACATCGCACTGAACTCCCAAAAATGTCTCGCAATTGAAATGCTGTATCTCGGTAGCGGTAGAAATATTTGTCGGGGGCTGTGGTAACGCTTTACTTGAGCGGATGCTGCGGATCCGGGCCGGAAACAAAAAGAGAAATTTAGCCACCTCTTTAGCAAGGAAATAATAGGCGGTTGATGGCTTTACCGGATGAGGGATTCGACGATCGAGTAAACCTCGATCCGGCAGAAGTGCTGGCGATAATGCTTTACGACTAACGCGTCGCGGCCTTCTATCCCCGTTGAAAATCTCCTCGGACTCCTTTTTCACCATTCGAAGATAGGCTTGAAAGACATCCGAACAAAACTCGAAGGAACCAATTCCATCGGTAACGGCATGGTGAAACTGGAAGGCGAGCAGATACTGTTTTTTTCGCTGCGGGAGATCTGACAATCGGCACAGGACTAGCCGGCTATTCGGCCCCCGACACGGATCGATGCGATGCGAGAAATCCGTTAATTCATTTGGGCCTGAAAACGCATGCGTGAACGCGGCGACCTGAGGATTCGGCTCAATATCCCATCGATATCGAGCGCCATCACCGGCGATAACGGCTCGCGATGCGAGTAACGGATGGGAATGAAGCGTCTGAACAAAGGCTTGCCTCATCTCCTCCAAGTGTAAGTCACCCTCAATCAGGAAATGGACCGTGAACACCATGGGGTAACTCTGGGAGTCATCCTCTAGCATGTACCATTCAAAAGGCGTTACGGATAGATTCAGTTGAGGTGCATTCATCCAGCTTTTGATAGTGCCTTTCGAACTTTACCGAAGTGAGAAATAGAAAATGGTGTCGTTTCGTCGATGAGCCATCGCTTCTCAGCGAACAAACTTATTCCAGAAAAATTTGAGGAATTTCCTCGGGATTACAAATCAGCACCAAACCGCTGATTTGCTTTTCGAGAAGAGTCATGAAGTGGCACTTCCCCTCGTCCAGAGACATTAGTTTATGTCCAGCCTTTTCCAGCGACCATTTGCTGCTGGACCTTGCCGCCATCCCGACTTCTTCCCAGCCTGGCCAAGCGATGGTGAGGCTCTGTATTTGGGGCCATTGTGCCTTAATTTGTTGTGCTTGATCCGCCTGAAAGCTATTGGCAGCAGCGTAGTCCACTTGACCGATACCCCCGAAAAATCCTGCGAGCGAACCACATTGAATGAACCATCTTGATTCTTTCCCCACCAAGGATTGAAGATTCAGGCTACCACGAACCTTCGAATCGATCGTTTTTCGAATGGATACGATCGACTTTTTCCAGAGCAAGGTCGTCTGTTCGAAACCCGCACCATGCAAAATGCCATCAACACTTTTCCCTTGCTCAAAAACAGCCGCATGAAGATTCCAAAGCTGATCCCGGTTTGCGATATCGACTTGATGATACCGAAAGCTAATGCCCAGCGAGGTGAAAGTGTAGAGATTACGAGATAATTCGACTTCGGAATCGAACGAGGATTGAGCGGCAGGAATAGATTCTTTGCGAGCAGCAGCGTCTCGAATGACCGCTTCCCGTATTGCTTTGATTTCCGCCTCGCTTTTCTCATACCAAGATTCAGAAGGCAACGGAGTTCTGCCAAGAAGTTCCAGCCGAGCCCCATGTGTGCCGAGCAAAAGAGCCATTTGCGCTGTAATCCCGCGCCCGCCACCGCTCACGATCCAATGGGAATTCTCTAACAACTGTTTGGCGGGTACCCAGTTCTTTGGCAACTGTAATGGGCGGAGTTTCGGGCGACGCCAAGTCCCAGCCTCAAAGCGTTGATGAAGATGCGCGAACGCATGGACTAAGTGACTCTCGCCGCCTAATTCAGCAGGCGAAGGTCGCAGTGCAATTTCTGGCATGGGATTCCGCTGAATTTTGGGGATGGTATTTAAATCAACCTCTATCAGATGAACTGAGGGCAAAAAGCCTGTCGTATTTCCTTCGATCTGTTTGATTTGCTGCCGTGCTTTCTGTTCCAACCACAGTGAACGAATCATTCCCGCCAAACCATAACAGACAGATGAGGAATTTCGATTCGAATTGCGAAGAGACACAAACCAAATGGGGGTGTAAGTCTCTGATTCGATTTGAGTTTGCTGCCACTTTTTTAGACTTACGATTTGTTGAATCAATTCCTCGCAAGGATCTGTCATCGATAGCGCTAGACGCTCGTCGAGAGTTGCTTCATGCTCTGGAAAGGATAACGGCCACAGAAAAACCTGCTCGTTCGCAAATTTCTCAATGCGTTTTAATAAACATTCACTTCGAACTGCTTCGCGAAGGCGATCCACAATATCATCTTGCGTTGATATACAGGTTTCAGTTTCTGACCATACCACTTCATATCGCTTAAATACAGATGGTTGAGAAAAACTATGAGAAAAATGTGAGCCCTTATTTTGCAAAAACTCATAAACCGATTCAAACGTTGTATCCGTTGCATTTGCTTCACCGAAAGTCCCGTCCCATTGGTGTATGAACCGATGAGCTCTCTGGATACTTGGGTCGTTGATTTGCGTTACTGCACTATCGAGTATGGTTCGTAGAGAATGTAAGCCAATTTGCAGCATCATGCCAAATGGGCCAACAGGCATCTGCGTGATCAACTGCCAAGAACGCTCTATTTCTGCTGGTGAACAGACTTGTCGATCAGCCAATTCCATTGCCTTGACCAGCAGGGGATTCAGAAGATTATTGAAAACATAGCCGGGAAACTCGCGTCGGAGTAGAATCGGATCAAGGCCAATTCTGTGAACCAATTGAACGAGTTTCACGAGAACTTCCGGAGCAGTTCTTGGGGTGGGCATAACGTCCACCGCAGTCGCGAACCATGGCGGCACGTGGAAATGTAGAGCTGCGAACCTTTCAGGGTTTGGAAAACCTCGAAAAATACTGGATGGCAGCAAGTAGGAAGAATTAGTAACAATGATAGTTTCAGGCGAACTATATTGAACAAACGGTTCCATCACACTCCTTTTCAACGTGAGCGTTTCCGGAACCGCTTCAATAATTAATTGATTTCTGGATGCGATAGAAACATTTGTCGTCCATTCAATTCCTGTCACTGGAAAATAATTTAGGTTTAATTCCGTAGATGTGGGGGGAAAGACCGAGAAACTTTCAGAAAGTCCTGGTTTAATGCCTAGAAACTGCGCCCCAAAAGATTTGGAGAAGTTATGCTTGGCGTGCGTGAGAAGTTCATCATTGGGCTCGTAGCAAGTCACTGCGACTCCACCCTTAGCCAGCAGATATGCGATTTGACGTCCGCAACGTCCTGCCCCCACTACAGTCGTAGTCTCGATCGTTCTGGTGTTTCGCATAGGAGTCAAAATCGAGTCACGAAGCTGGGATTTTCAAAGGAATTGCGACTACGCGGGAGGATGGGAGATAAACTTGACAGTAAGAATTCATCCAACTAGTGTAGTTAGACCCTGTAAACGCCGCAAATAAGGGCCGATGAGTGCCTTCGAGAAATTGTAGAAAAGGGTCTGTCGAGTGATTTGAATTATTTCGTTGACTAAAGCTTTTTTCCATATTTTAACGGTTGTGCTTGACATTAATTGCTTACCTAGTGGTTACTCGGCACCGTGATTTTGCATTGTGATGCTCCATGACCTATTTGCTTTTATCAGGCCCAACTGGATTGCTTGGCGAGTACTTGCTCAAAGACTTGCTCATGGCCAGCCGAAACGTAGCGGTCCTCTGTCGCAATGCTCCCGGAATTCACGCTTCGGATCGGATTGAAGATTTGCTCGCCCGCTGGGAAACTACGCTCGATTTTGCGTTGCCTCGGCCCGTTGTTATCGAAGCGGATATCACGGAACCTAGAGCCGCCATAAGCGATTCTGATATAGCCTGGATCCGCAAGCATTGCGATTCGTTTTTGCATAATGCGGCAAGTTTGACATTCGACGCCAATCGAGAAGATGGCGAGCCCTGGCGATCGAATTTACTGGGAACTCAAAACGCGATCGAGGTATGTAAGCTCGGGAATATTAGCACTATTTTTCATGTCTCCACTGCTTATGTTTGTGGTCGACGTTCAGGAGTCATTCGAGAAACGGAGCTAGATTGCGGGCAAAGTTTTGCCACCGAATACGAGGCCAGTAAATGTGCCAGTGAATTGGCATGGCGAGAGGCGAATTTTGAGAATCTAACGGTGCTGCGTCCCGCCATTATCGTCGGCGACTCCGACACCGGTTACACCAGTACGTACCATGGTTTTTATGCGCCGCTTAAGTCGCTCTCGGCGCTTTTGAGTCAAATCGGACGGAAAAGTGGCTCTGGAGAAAAAGTGCCGGTGGCTCCCATGCTAGCCGCACTCGGCCTTTCCGGTACGGAAACCAAAAATTTCGTCCCAGTGAATTGGGTCTCGCGACTGATTTCGTTGATTGTGTTGCATCCCTCGGCCTGGAATCTTGTCTACCACCTGACGCCTGAGCACCGAGTGAATGCCCTGGACGTTGCCATCGCGATGCAGAATGCCCTCGAGCGTTTTTTCGTCCGGCAATCCCAAAAAGCTGCCAAGGGGAGCGAGTCGCTGACTCAGCAGGATCTCATGCAGCAACGCAACAGTCACTCACCTAGTACACATCCACAAGAGGTCTCGCAGTGGAATGCACTTGGCAGCGCTTTTGCGGAACAAGTATCTGCCTATCAAGAATACTGGCGCGACGATCCAGTGTTCGATGCGACTCATCGCCGCACTTTTTCGGCAAGCCTTCCAACGCTCGATCTGGAGTGCCCCGTTTTGGATCGAGAATTATTGGAAAAATTTTGCGATTTTGCGTTAGACCATGGCTTCGGTTGGCCTAGAAGAAGAATAGTCGTAGTTCCGCACCGCTTTACCGATTGGTTAACAGCTCGGGGCATCGTGTCGGGTTGTATCGCACGCCCCGCTATCCAACTGAATGCTTTAAGCTCGGGCGGCATGTCGGTGACCATAGGCTACTCGGATCAAGGCAAGTTGGTGCAAGAAAGTGGATTCTCGAACAACCTACCATGCTTAACGTTCGGGTTTCGCCAATTGCTGGAAGCGGGCAGTTTTGGGAACCTCGATGAAGCCGGTTTATCGACGTTGCAGTTTCCTGCCGACGAGTCGATATCGGCCGAAGAAACCGCGAAAAAAGTGCAAGCAGTGCTGGATAGCATTGATGAGCGGGTAGTGGCTGGTGTTTGCGAGAAAGTCGAAGCCCTCACGTGATCGAAAACTGAAAATTTTCATACGGAGCATAACGAGGCAAGGATCGCTTGATTTAGATTAGAATTAGAAAGCGTTCCATGTCAGACGATTGCAGCGTAGATCCCATAGCCATTATTGGCCGCGGTTGCCACCTGCCGCGCGCCGCGAATATCGCTGAATATCTACAGTTGATTCTCAACGATCAGCCCACGATCGCGGAGATTCCAGCGGAACGCTTCGATCGTGGAATGTTTTACGATAAGGAACCGGGTAAGGATTTCAAAACCTATTGTTCCAAAGCCTGTTTGGTGGAACCGGTTCCCGAATCGAAGCTTCGCTCCCTGCCAACCAACTGGAGGAGTCACCCCGAAACAGCTTTAAGAGATTTGTTGTCGGTGGTGCGGGATGCATGTCTCGATGCTGGGAAGCCTCTGGAAGCGTTGAGCGGAGAGCGTGGAGGTGTATACCTGGGTCACACGCGAGGTGGATCGCTCGCGGGAGATCTAGCCTACTCTACCTACGTCGCGCAAGCTGCTGCATTGCTCGAAGAATTGCCCCAGCGATTCCCAGAAATCGATCCCTCAACGGCAAAACGATGGAGCGAGCAATTGATTGCCGAAGTTCGAGAGGCTATGCCGAACTTTGGTGATCAAGCAGGACCTCCGCTGGGCGCTCCCGTAGCCGCCATGGCCGCTTTGCAGATGTTGGGCTGGGATGGACCATTCGCTGCGTTCAACGGCGCATGTGCTTCTTCTCTTCAAGCATTGCATGCGGCAGTGCTCGCTTTACAGTCTGGACGACTCAACATCGCGGTTGCCGCCGGATTGTCTTGTTATCACAGCGATTCGCTTTTACTTTTTTCTCAAGCTCGCTCTCTAAGCGGTGTTGACACTCGCCCCTTCGACGATCAAGCCGACGGACTGATCATCGGCGAAGGAGCAGTCGTCTTGATTCTCAAGCGTCTTTCCGATGCTATTCGAGATGCCGATCCCATCCACGCGGTCATTCGAGGTATTTCGGTCGCCTCTGACGGTAAAGGCAAAAGTTTGTGGGCTCCTCGCAAAGAAGGGCAAATACTCGCCATACGCCGCGCCTACACCGATGACTCGATGATGCGCAAGATTCAATATGTGGAAGCGCATGCTACCAGCACCCAAGTAGGCGATGCTACAGAAATGGAAGCCTTAGCGACTGCATTTGGACCGATAGTGCCTCAAGGCACCAGGCTCCCCGTCGGAAGCGTCAAGGCGATTGTCGGACACACCTTGGAATCGGCCGGTTTGGCAGGCCTGCTAAAAGTCATCTTGTGCATGGAAAAGGAAATCGTTCCAGCGCACCAACGCTTGGAAAAATTAAGCACAAAAATCCCATGGAACGATATTCCGTTTTTCGTTCCCAATCAAACACAACCATGGTTACCGGATGAACTCGGCTGTCGTTGGGCTGCCGTTAATGGATTCGGAATCGGAGGTCTAAACGCGCATGCGGTTGTCCAATCTGGAACGATCGTAGAAGCCCAACCATTGAACGATCGACGATCGACGCGAACTGCCGATCACCAAACTTTCGATCAGGCCAACCGACAGGTCGCCATCATCGGCGCAGGTTGTATTTTGCCTGGAGCTCTAAGTTGGACTGAATTTAAATCTCGCAACTGGAGCCAAGAGGCAATCCAAACCGTTCCACCTCGACGCTGGGTGTCGGGGCCAGAGCGAGACTTGACATTCGTTTCCCGAGTGGCTTCGACACAGGGAGGCTTCATCGATAATTTTGAGTACGATTGGCGAAGACATAAAGTCCAGCCAAAACAGATCAAAGGGGCTAGCCCTTTACAGTTCATGATTCTCGAGGCGGTCGATCAAGCGATTCGGCCGAGCGGAATTTTAGAGGATCCCGATCGTCGCGAACGAACTGGTGTCGTGGTGGGAACCATCTTCGGCGGCGACTTTTCTAACCAGTTGCAAGTAGGCCTGCGCATTCCCGATATGTGCCGAAGACTTCGATCGTTGTGGGAACAAAATGGTCTATCGGAATCCCAAATTGAAATATTAGTCGCGACGTTCCGATCTCTAACGCTCGATCGAATGCCCGCATTCTTTGATGAAACGGGAAGCTTTACCAGCAGTTCACTCGCATCGCGAATCACGAAAAGTTTTGACTTAATGGGAGGTGCCGTTGCGGTCGACGCAGCTCACGGAGCATCGGGGGCAGCATTGACGTATTGCATGGACCAACTGGCCAGCGGTATGGTCGATTACATGGTCTGCGTCGGTGCTCAACAAGACATGGGACCGATGAAGTTCGAGGGTTGGACCGCCAATGGTTGGTTACCCGACGAACACGGGAAGCAGGGAGTCGCCCCCGGCGAAGGCGCGGCGGTTATTCTCTTGGAAGCTGTTCCCCCCGGTAGAGACGCCATTCGCACTCCACTTGGTTGGATCCGTGGTGTCGGTCATAGCTACGCGAAAAATGGTGGCGTTTCCCTACGGCGTTCCATTGAACGAGCATTCGATGCAGCACACCGCAATAGACTGGAGCACAGCGATTATCAGCCTGCTGTGGATGGATCGATACGCACCCATCGCTGGAGCCCGATGGGTGTACCCGCAATTGATAATCCATGCCACTTTGGTTTGCAATTGGCAACGGGTACTGTGCCTGAGCGATCTACGTTTGTTGACTCTGTTGGTCACCTCACCGGCGGCTCAGGTATTGTCGAATTCTTAGCCAGTCTAGCATGGCAGGCTCAACAAACGGCATTGAACGAAAATGACCTGAGACTACAAGACATTCCAGGGAGCGAATGTATTAATATCGGTAGTCCTTGGGAATGTATTTACAGCGTAATCCTTGATGTTATGACGGTATCCAATGTCCAAACCTAATCCCTCGGAAGAATTCAAAGTAGCTGACTATCGCGAAGTGATCGCAGATGACATCGTGCATTTCGATGCCACGGGGCCTCGTCGCGAAGCTATGCGGCAACGGGCTAGCCATACGGGTGATAATACCTCGCACAAAACCAACGGCTCTAGCTCAACGTCAAGCCATGCGCCAGGTTCGACCTCGGTCTCGAAATCGGATACCAATGGAAATGGCAAGAAAGCTAATCCAGCCACCACCAACAAAGTAGATCGATGGAGCGAATCCGCTTCAAACACTCAAACTCCCGGCAGTATCAACGCCTGGAAATCACGGGTTGAAACTTCGACCTCCACTGGCGGAAAACCGATCGAACCGTTAGCTGCTCCGATAACGAATGCAACACCCAAAACGCACTCCGCCGCTCCTACACCTCCACCAATCGCCCCCCTCTCGCCCACGACTCCCCTGGTAACTCAAACGGTTACAGCTAACACCCCTGTGGCCACCTCCGGCATCTCTCGGGCAGCATTACAGAAGTTCCTAATCGATTTTGTGATGGAGCAGACTGGCTACCCTGAAGATGTTGTCTCTTTAGATGCCGATCTGGAAGCCGATCTGGGAATCGATAGCATCAAAATCGCTCAGATGCTCGGCGAAGTGATCGAGCAATTTAAAATTGACATGAAGTTGATGCAGGGGACCGCCATGGAGGATTACAAGAGCCTCGGTACCATCATCGAAAAACTTGTAGAAATAACTTCGACTTCAGCCTCAACAATGGCTCCAGTTTCCCCTCCGAAGGAAACGGTTGCACAACAAGAATCTAACCAACCGCCTAACGCGGTAAGCCCTCCATTGTTGGCTAAGAATGTCGAAGTTAACTCTCACGTTGAAAGCGTCTCACGTCGCGAACAGATGATCAAGTTTCTCGTCGATTTCGTGATTGAACAGACAGGGTATCCCGAAGATATTGTCACCGTGGATGCAGACTTGGAAGCTGATCTTGGCATCGATAGCATCAAGGTAGCCCAAATGATGGGTGAGCTGAATGACTATTTTCGGTTGAATGTTGCGGCGCTTCGTGACCAGTCAGCGGATAGCTTCAAGACGATCGCTTCGATTGTGGAAGTTGTTATCGCGGTCGACCATCAGGAAACGGTTCATGCTCCTGGAACGAGTATTCCGAAGGCAACTTTGGTCACACCGGTCGCTTCCCATATTGCGAGTCCGACGCCCAACGGATCGCGCGTTGCCCCCACACCCACCACATCTTCCCACGTCTCGAAAACTCAAGTACTTGAATCCGCCGAGGAGCATTCCAACGCGGGCGAACTCGACGCACATGCATTGAAGAAATTCTTGGTTGACTTCGTGATTGAGCAAACGGGTTATCCAGAGGATGTCGTTACCCTCGATGCTGATCTCGAGGCTGATCTTGGAATCGACAGCATCAAAGTAGCCCAAATGATGGGCGAAATGAATGATCATTTTGGCTTGACCTTGAGCCATTACAAAGGGCGAACCATGGATGATTTCAAATCCTTGGATGCGATTATCTCTCATCTCACGCGAAAGAATTAAATGCGATGAGCTACGAAACTCGAACAGCCGCTAATGCTGCCTGTGCATTACCGCCGAACCAAAGACCCCTGGCGATTATTGGACTGGGATGCCGTTTACCAGGCGCCAGCGATCTGGATGAATATTGGGATTTAATCGCTTCGGGCCGAACGGCTTATCGTATTCTTCCACCCGAACGTTTGGATCAAGAGGTTTATTATTGCCCCGAAGTTTCTCAGCGTCCTAGAACATTGACGCGTCTGGGTGGTATTGTTTCGCCGTACAAGGGGATTCGCGAACTCCATGGTCTAAACATGTCGGATGTGAGACAATCCGATCCCGCTCATCTGGAGCTGTTCGGAGTCGTCGAGGATGCCCTTGAGTCGGCCGGGTGGAATCGGAATCATTTCAAGGGGAAAAAGACAGGTGTTTACTTAGGTCATACCCGTGGAACAGGTCGCTGCGGTGAAATCGTGTACCGCACGTTGGTACCCCAAACAGCTCGTTGGTTGCAGGAATTAGATGAGTTTGCCTCTCTTGACCCTGTGAGCCAAGAACGTGTTGTTAACCGCATCGTTCGAGATGTTCAGAACCGCTATGTTGGCAGCGATTGTGTTCGCAGCGAACGACTTGCCGCATTTTCTGCCGCGTCTTTGATCGCAAAGGGCTTTGAACTCGAAGGCCCATTCCTGTCGCTCAATGCGGCCTGCGCATCCTCGCTGGCGGCTTTGAATTATGCCGGTGAAGCACTGGCACTCAATGAGATCGATATTGCTGTTGTCGGCAGCGGATCGTTTGTTGAATTTGACAGCCTCGTTCTCTTTTCACGGGCAGGTAGTGTTTCAAAAACCGGCTCGCGCCCCTTCGATTCCCAAGCAGATGGATTGATTCCTTCAGAAGGCTATGTTGCCCTTATTTTAAAATCGCTCGATAAAGCCCTAGCCGACAACGATCCTATTTTGGCCGTTATTCGAGGATTCGGTTGCTCTTCCGACGGTAAGGGCAAGAGTTTGTGGGCCCCGCGAGAAGAAGGACAGATATTGGCGGTTCAGCGCGCCTACGGTGAGTATCTCTCGCCCACACGACTTGGTTATATTGAAGCGCATGCGACCAGCACAGCCGTGGGCGATGCCACGGAGATGGCTGCTCTAACCAAAGCCTTAGCAGAAAAATTAGCCGGTCATCCCAAGATTCCTGTTGGCAGCGTTAAGGCCAATATCGGACATACGCTCGAGACTGCAGGTCTAGCAGCACTTGCGAAAGTAGTGCTGGCAATTCGCCACCAATCGATTCCACCAGTGGCTAACGTGCGCACTCCCAATCCGAATATCGACTGGGACGCGTCTCCGCTGTATCTGCCCAGAAAGCTGCAAGCTTGGGAACCCAAAGACTCTTTGCCACGTCGCGCTGGTGTAAACTCCTTTGGCATCGGTGGTCTGAACGCGCATGTGGTTGTCGAAGAATTTGTGCCTAACCAAATTCATACATACTTCGAGCCCGACTCAGAAAGCCAAAAAAAGATAAACTCTGCGCAATCGATCTCCGCTTCCCATCACGAAACGCCCCAAAACGTAAGTGTCATCGAGAAAGATCGCTCCGATGAAGATGACTTCGTCGCTATTATCGGTGTTGGGGCCATCGCCCCCGCCGGTCATACTGCAGAGGATTTTTGGAACTTGACCAAAGATGGGCAAGTTCATATCGGCGAACCCCCCATCGATCGTGTAAATCCAAAGAATTTCGATCCTTCGATTCAATGGCCTGAGAAAATTGTGGGAGGATTTGTCCGAGATTATCAATATCATTGGCGCAAACACAAAGTCCCACCCAAGCAAGTCGCAGATGCAGATCCTTTGCAATTCATGCTGCTTGACGCCGTCGATCAAGCCCTCAATGACACTGGCATCACCCTGACTGCCGAACAAAGAAAACGAACAGGCGTTGTTATCGGCAGCGTTTTCGGGGGTGAATTTGGCAGCTCGCTCCAAATGGGACTTCGCCTACCAGAATTCTCCAAGCTTCTTTCCCGCTATCTTAAACTCGAAGGTGTCGCGGATGAAAACATCGAATCGATGATTGATCGCTATCAGGCACTGCTCCTTTCCAGACTACCGAGTCTCAACGATGAGACGGGCAGCTTCACGAGCTCGACACTCGCCTCGCGTATCACCAAAACGTTCGATGTGATGGGGGGAGGTGCGGCAATCGATAGCGGTCATGGCTCAGGCTTGACTGCCCTCCAAATCTCGGTCAATGCTCTCCGATCCAAAGATGTAGATCTCATGATCTGCGCGTGCGGTCAAAGGAGCTTAGGACAGTTCCAATATGAACTGATCGGCCGAAATAAATTCCTAAGTTCCTTCGACAAAATTAATGTCTCATCCCCCGATTCTGATGGAATCATACCTGGTGAAGGTGCAGGCGTTGTCGTATTGAAACGACTCAAAGACGCGGTGCGAGATGGCAATCGCATTTACGCAATTGTGCAGAGAATAGAGCAAGTCCGCCGCGAAAAGATGGACGATGCGTTACGTGACCTAGATGCAAAATTAGCAAAACACATTGTCCCGGGGGACTTGGCTTATGTCGAACTTGACGCAAATGGAGCCAGTGATGCAAATGCAGAATTTTCCGCGATTGAGTCAGAACTGACTCACGCTGGAAAATATAAAGTTCCTGTCGCTGCGCTCAAGGAACAGATCGGTGAAACTTTTGGGGCATCGGCATTATTGAGCGTCATTCGTGCGTGCAAAGTCATGGCAGAGGGACGATTACCCGGTTGTAATGGGGCCAGCGACAAACGTCTTCCACAGCACCTGCAGGCCCTAAACGAATCGCAACAGCGTTGGAACCCCGGCAACAATGTGCCGGCGTCCGTCATCGTCCATAGTATTAGCGAAGACTTGGCAACGGGAGTTGTACTTGGCAATGTTGCCGCCGTCACGGGCAGAAGTCCGGAGACTCGCAATCAGGCTTCCGCCGCCTCCCATTCTATTTGGGAACGGCAAGGAAATTCTATCGCGGAACCGTCAGACTCCGCCAAAATCTTCCGCTTCGCCGCTGATTCGGTTTCAGAGATTTTGCACCAACTCGAAGCAGCCAGCGACAATCCAACCCAATGGCTTGAAACCGCACAGTTCGACTCCAAGCGGAATCGATCGAGCACTCAACAAAAACCTAATTTCCGACTCAACATCGCCGCGAATAATCCAGCGACTCTAAAGCAAAAAATCGCGATGGCCGGACATGCACTGTCCCAAGCTTCCAAAATGTCTAATCTACAGAGTCAGGGCATTTTCTTCGGCGAACGCGGTAGTCTGGTTGGTGCCAAAACAGCTTTTGTCTTCTCCGGACAAGGATCGCAGTATAGAGGCATGCTGTCATCCTATTTGGAAAGTTCCGCTCCTAACCCGAGAGTCATCGAGGATGTGAATGAGTCGATTCAAAAGCTTGCGAAAGTAAACCTCAAAGAGCTATTGGCGGATCGTCGCAACGAATTCGGTACCAATCTTGAAAAAACGCAACTGGGCATTCTCAGTTGCGAGATAATGCTTTTTGATTCGCTGCTGCGACTCGGTATACAACCCGATGTCGCTTTAGGTCACAGTTTCGGGGAATATGGCGCCCTATATTCTGCAGGCTGCCTCAATATAAGCGATGTACTAAGATTATCTGTATGTCGCGCTCAGGCAGTCCAAAATTCTTCAGTAATACCAGGCCAGTTGGCATGCCTGTTTTGCGATGAGGCTTCCGCAAAAAAAATCATTGCTGATTACAGCATTGACGCCCATATCGCCAATTGCAATTCGCCTCAACAGACCGTGATCGGAATCCCAAAGGATCGACTCGCAATCGCAAAAGACAAACTGGATGAACGGCGTGTGCGCATGCGAATCCTCCCTGTTCCCTTTGCTTTCCACACTCCGTTGATGGAAGATGCGAAGCACACCATGTCTTTTCTGATCAGAAACTTCCAATTCAAGAATTGCCAGCGAAATTTCATAAGCACCGTGACCGAGACTTCTGAATCCGATGGTTCAAAGCTTCCCGACATTCTTTGCGAACAGTTTGTGAAGCCCGTTCGCTGGTCAAAACTTATGTCGGATCTGAAAGACCAGGGCTACCGTTTCTTTATCGAAGTGGGACCAAATCAGATTCTCACAGGCCTTAATCGTAATATCTTCAAAACAGACGAAAACATTATTTGCGTCGCAACTGATGATGCTCGACTCGGAGCCGTGGACCAATTAGTGTTAGTCGAAGCGGCCAAAGAAATATTTGAACATTGCTCTGAAATTATCGCGCCTGCAAATCGTCTATCAACTTCTCAGCAAGAGAAAGCGGCCCAAAACGTCACTGCTGTCGAAAAGGTAGCTTCATCATCTAGCACGCAAGAGGTTCGCAATCGTCAACCTTTTCAATCTGTTTCTCATGACTCGACCAGCGTTTCTATCCATAACAGTTCAAACTCAAAAAGAAAAACTTCCTCGCAATTGATTTCGCGTCAAAAACCAGATTCCTCACGAATCTTGCAGCGCTTTGTCGCTTATCGCGCTCGACACGGTTCGAACACGTTCTTTCCCAATCTGGGTTTCGATTACCTGGAAGATGATGGCAAGGAATCTATCCACGCTCTCTCTAGATCAATTGGAGTCAACCCAAAGGTCTTACTTCAACTAAATTATTTCCTTGAAAACCAGGCCATCTTGTCACGAACGGAGTTCACTATCCCCGGGCGGCTTCATGGTGTCTTTGATATACTTCGCGATGCGATCATCACTGAAAAACCGGTCTACCACTGGAACGCTCGACGTTCCAACCACGGAATTCGATATGCTCTCCTGAGCCTTAGTGGACAAGTAGGAGGACTCATGGGCATTAATGAACATCGCCTATCTGTCAGCTGTTCATTGCCCGTACAGCCCGCAAGCAACGCGGGGAACCATCGCCAAAAGTCCCAAACTATTTTTGTGGCTGACTGCTTAGGTTCCTGCAAAACATTGGACGAAGCTGTAGCGATATTAGAAAAACAGGACCTGTTAGATGGGAGCAGATGGCTGATCAGTCAGCCAGGCGAAAAAACACTGC
Source organism: Pirellulaceae bacterium (assembly GCA_044359485.1). Classification (GTDB taxonomy): domain Bacteria; phylum Planctomycetota; class Planctomycetia; order Pirellulales; family Pirellulaceae; genus JAFLCP01. Next base: position 27,423 of record JBIKMB010000057.1, read on the forward strand.
ATGCAATCATCGATAAGAATCGATTTAACGGGCAAAAGGTAAACGCCGCTTTCACCTACACGTCCTCGCAGCAGCAATCAGAGGAAAAAGGTAACAGCAAATCTTCGAGCTATTCGGAACAAGTTGCTGTTGGTCCTCTTAGAAGCACGCTGAACTCAGGGTTCGAGAATATGGATTCATTCTGGAAGGAATGGTCCTACCAATCACATCCCAATAAAAAACGAGCAATTCATGGAAGCTCTCTCTGCGCAATCATCGACTCTACCTCGATGATGTTGAGTGTTCAGTTCAGCTCCCATGTAACATCAGAAACACAGTTGGAAACGATACATTTTGAATCGCTTTTCGAAGATATTTCTTCCAATACAGCCTCCTCAGGGAACGAACCCGTCATCAAGTCAAATACGATATCGAACAAGCGATCTGGCAGTCCCAGCAATCTTGTTTTAACGGTTGATGATTTGATTCGTGGGGGCGTAAGTGTAAATAGTCAACCTCCCCTTGGAGATCAAGACCGCATTTGCACGCGACTTGTTCCGAAGCTTATACCTGCCTTAGGTCGGGAAAAACCACAATGGCAGAGGACCTTCGAAAATTCGAAAATTTTGCTGCTCGGAAATCACCCAATTCTCTCCTCCGCTCTGCGCAGTTTTGGAGCTTCCATAGCTTGTATAAAAAGTTGGTTATCCAGCGATGAACTTATCGCTCAGTATCATCAAGCCTTAACATCTTTGGGCGAGATCGATCATATCATAGTCGGTCCTGCATTCGACCAAAACGCACATCTCGATTCCCTGCAGTCACTATTATCATTCGATTACGATCGCGATGTGCTTGCCGTCTATCGCTTAGCGCAGGAGTGGTTTTCGAAACTCGGCGATGCGCTCAATCCAAAAGAACGGGTTTTTGCCGTCATCACGCGAATGGGAGGTCATCT
>JBIKMB010000242.1:0-8677 GCA_044359485.1 Pirellulaceae bacterium
GCAAACAATGGGTCCCGGACTCCGGTCGAAAGAGCATCGTGTCTGGCTCCATAACCCCACATCGGCATCGGGCGCGATGGAGTAACGTTCTGCTTACCAAATCCTGCCCGAAAATTTTTCGCGTCTACCTGCTGGGCTACACCGAAAACGCACAGAAGGAACACAATCAAGCGGTGTTGCATCATCGGTCAGTTACCCGTGGTTGAGAGTGGAAGAAAAACAGCGGCACGAGTCTGATTCTAATTTCAGCTCTCGATCGCGGCTAGACTATCTATTGCCCTCCGATTTTGTCACAATAATACGGATGATTTTTAAACCCGCCCAACTTCCTACCTCCCCAATTTGGGACGAATTGTAATGCAACTGCTGCAACGACTTCTCCAGCCTTTTGGCCTTCTCACCAGTGCAAGCGTATTTTTGGGTGCAGGCTTAGCTCGCCCGATATCAGCCTATTCCGCAGTAACTTCTCGCTGGTCGCTCACACGTTATGCTTTCTTGGCGATCAGCTTGACGATCGCAATGACGACAACCGGTTCGGTGGCTTGGGGTTGGCAAGGAGGTGCGGGTGCGGTTGTTGAAGAGGTGAAATTGGAACGGGTCGCGGCCAAGCCGATCGAAGAGGTGATTCGCAGTATCGAGACATTAGGTGGTTTCGAGGTTGAGTTAGTGGCGGCCGAACCCTTGGTGCAGGATCCGGTCGCGTTTGCTTTCGATCCAAGAGGCCGCTTGCTGGTCATCGAGATGCTTGACTACAGCGAACAGGACAAAGAGTCGCTAGGGCGTTTGCGACGTTTGGAGGATACGGATCACGATGGAACCATGGATCGTGTGGAGACCTTGCTGGATCATCTGTCTTGGCCGACTGCATTAGCGTTGGTTGAAAAAGGGGTATTGATCGCGGCTGCCCCCGATTTGTATTGGCTTGATACCGAAAAGTTTAACGGCCAAGCAGGTAGCGTAAAGCCAGAGGTGTGGGCGACGGGATTTGGACGCTCCAATGTGCAGGGGCTCATCAATTCTTTTCGTTGGGGTCTGGATCAGCGATGGCATGCGACATCCAGCAGTAATGGTGGCGAGATACGGGGCCTGTTGACCATCGATGCATTAACGATTCGCATGCAAGATATTGCGATCGATACACGGACTCGTAAATTGGGAACGATCCCAGGCGGAGGTCAACATGGTATGGATTTTAATGCGTTTGGAGATAAGTTCGTTAGCAGCAATAGCGATCATTTTCAGCAAGTGATCGCTTGGCAATATCCGGAATGGACCATGCAGGTGTTGTCCAGGCCACTCACATTGCGACGAAGCATGGCGAGCGATGGTCCTCAAGCAGAGGTGTATCGCGCTTCGCCTGTGGAGGCGTGGAGGACTTGGCGAACCGAACTGCGAGTAACAGGTAAAGTGCCAGGAATCGTGGAGGGTGGCGGCCGAGCAGCGGGTTATTTCACCGGCGCTACGGGTGTTGTTATTTATGACGGCGATCAATGGGGCCCCTTGGAATTCCCGACAGCCTTGGTAGCGGATGTCGGAAGCAATTTGATTCATCGCAAAAAAATGGTTCGCCGCGGTTTGTGGTGGTCTGGAGAACGCGCGGATGAAAAGATAGAGTTTGTGCGATCGAGCGATATATGGTTTCGGCCGGTGCAGCTCGGGGATGGGCCGGATGGCTGTCTGTATATCGCCGATATGGCTCGCGAAGTGATTGAGCATCCAGCAAGTTTGCCGCCGATGATCAAAGGGCAATTGGACCTTACCTCTGGACGTGACAAAGGTCGCATTTGGAGAGTCAAGGCGAAGGATCGGCCTATCCGCCGAGCGCCACCAAACCTTGATCAATTGTCGAGCGCTGAACTGGCAGACGTGACGGGCCACGCAAATGGTTGGCATCGAGAAACCGCCGCGCGTTTACTCTATGAACGCAATGATCCCACCGCAATGGAAGCTTTACAAAAGGTGGTTCTTCACAGTCCGCTCGCCGAAGGGCGTATTCAAGCTCTAGCGGTGCTTGGCAGTTTTGAAGACGGCTTGAATGAAGAGGTGATCGTCTCCGCGTTGCGAGATGTACATCCTCGAGTACAGCAGCAGATTTTTTGGCAATTGGGCAAAAAGCGAATCACTTTTAAACAACAGGAATACTTAAGTGCTGAAATCGTTAAGATTGCAGCGGAAGGATCCTTGGAGTCTCAATTTTGGTTGGCCCTCTATCTGGGGCAAATTGCAAACTACCAACCGGAGCTTCGCCAGGATCCGCTGTATGTTGAAGTCGCAGGCAACTTGGTACTGAAGCAACTGAATCAAGATCGATTAAGCGAATTGGCATACTGGCCCGAATATGTACTGGCTGTTGAGTGGTGTTTAGGACCCCACTCGCTCGCGATGCTGGAACGCCTTTTGGCTCAGGATGTCTCTGAAACAAGTTTGTTTGAGCCATGGATTGAAAGTTTGTTGTTCGGATCGCTAAAGCATCGACCGACCGCTGAGGTGCTGGATCGATTCACGGAGGCTTGGAAGAAATTCTCTCGCAGCGATAAGGCGGATCAAGCTCAGATCGCACAGCGTTTGATTGAAGCTTTGGGGAGAAAGTTTAGTTCCGCGACAGCTTGGTGCCGAACGGATGCGGATCAAGCGATGCAGGTTTGGCTCAAGAGTGAGTTGTTGCCACGGATCGAAATGGCGCTGGACCAGAGTCGCGGAATTCAGCCTCGAGATTTATTGGGTTGGGAATTGCTCGAGCGCTTGCCAACGCCCGAAAGATATGCACTGCTAGAAAAAGCTCTAAAGAATGACGTATCGGCGATCGTGCAAATTGCCGCGTTAAAGACCATGGCTGCCAATGAGGGTTCGCATTTCGATTTGATTCTAAGGCAACTGGATGAACTTTCGCCCGAAGTTTATGCTGTTGCCCTGGAGACACTGGCTGGGCGCGAAATGGGTGCCGCGAAGTTACTTGATGCGATGGAGCGGAACGAAGTAGCTGCAGGAACATTGCCAAGCGAAATTTGGTTGACTTTGGAACGCTTGCCAGATGAAAAATTGGCCGCTCGTGGAAAGAAGTTGCATTCCGGTTTGTTGCCCACGGTTGCTTGGGAAGAAGTGGCTGCCGGATATAGAAAAGCTTGGGAAGAGAAACCGGATTTGGAGAATGGGCGAGTTGTTTTCCGCAAGTTATGCAGTTCCTGTCATCGGGTTGAGAATGAGGGAACCAATATTGGTCCTCCTTTGGCCTCGGTGATTGAAAAATCGAACGAACAAATTGCTTTGTCCGTATTTCAGCCAAATGCGGAAGTAGATCCGCGTTATCAAATGTATCAATTGATCACGGATGATGGCGTGGTGCATACCGGCCTGATGGAGTCGTCGCAGGGCGATGTCGTGGTGATTCGAAATGCAAAAGCCGAATTGGAGAGATTTCAGCGAGTTGAGATCGAAGTGCTAAAGGCCTCCGGTAAGTCATTGATGCCTGAAGGTTTGCTGGCACAAATGAAACCTCAGGATTTTCGCGATGTGATCGGCTTTATTCGGGAGTATGCAGGTCGCAGTCAATCGAGCATAAAGAACTCTAAGGAGTAGTTGGGAATGAGTGATTACTGTGCCAACGTTTTGATCGGTGAAGTGAGACGGCGAGCGTGGTGGTTTGCGATCATTTGGTTTTGGGTCGCGATACCCGTGCAAGCAGATGGACTGAGGGTCGAATATTTTGAAGTGGATGCGTCGCCTGATATTGGAAGTCCATTGGCTTATGATCCATGCATTGAGATCAGCGAGCGTTTGAGTTGCCGAGGTTTGGTGTTGGTGGGAGCGGGCCAGCCAATTGTGCTCCTGGCAGTCGATTGGCTGGGAATTGCCAACGAGGGGCACGAGGATTTTCGGCGTCGCTTGGCCGAGGCGATAGGGAGCAGTGCAGAACGGATAAGCTTGCACACACTGCATCAGCATGACGCGCCGCGATGCGATCTAGGGGCCATGCGGTTGCTCGAGCAGGCGGGAAGCACTAAGCGTCATTACGATCGAACGCTCTGGCAGCGGATGTTGGATGGCACGATTGCCGAGGTGAAGAGGGCGATTGGTGACGCGAAGCCTTTCGATCAGGTTGGTTATGGCGAAGGAGAGGTGATTGATGTGGCGTCCAATCGAAGATTGCTGGATAGCAGTGGAAAGGTGGCGATAACCCGTTTCACTGCAACCCGCGATGCGTCGATTCGGGCTTTGCCCACAGGGACAGTCGATCCGAAAGTTCGCTTGATCAGTTTCTGGAAGGGGGAGCAACCGATTGTAGCATTGACCTATTATGCAACTCATCCGCAAAGTTATTACCGGACTGGAAAAGCGAATCCCGATTTTCCTGGTTTGGCTCGCAATCATTTTTCTGAACAGATCGGGGTGCCCGTCGTGCATTTCAACGGCGCTGGGGGAAATATTGGGGCAGGAAAATGGAATGATGGATCGGTCGCAAATCGCGCGGTTTTGGCAGACAAGATTCAAGCCGGTATGCAGCGGGCTTGGGGAGCGACGAAGCGAAAAAAGATCGATGCGCGCGATGTGGATTGGAGGTCTGTCCCGGTCCGTTTGCAGCCCGGTCAGCATTTGAATCGCAGTCAACTAGAAAAGTCCGTGGCAGATTCAAGACTCGATTCGGTGTCCCGGTTAAGCGCTGCCGAACATCTTTCGTATCTGAATCGCTTTGAGGCGGGCGGCGCGATCGATCTGGGGCGTTTGAAACTCTCCGATATTCAAATTTTGCATATGCCAGGAGAGCTATTCGTCGAGTATCAACTCGCAGCGGCCGCGCTGGTGCCCGGCGGTAAGGTGGCTATGGCCGCCTACGGCGATTACGGGACAGCGTACATCGGCACGGCGATCGCGTACACACAGGGGGGGTATGAGACCAGTCCTCGGGCGACGTGTGTAGGCCCCGAAGCTGAGGGGGTTTTGGTGCAAGCCATGGCGACGCTTTTAGGCGTTCCAAGGGAGTTGTTTGGCCCGTTGGGCGTTCCCCCCGATCCGCCTGTGGTGGAGTAGGCAAAATAGGCCGGTCCGTAAGGTTTGGGCCTTCCATCTGCTGCAATTGGCTTTCAGGCCTTCATGAAATTAGCAGTTCGCGATGTTGGACTGCTGCGGACTTCCTAAGCCACGGTTTTTCCCACGCTTCGAGCGGAATTTCACGGAATCTAGAGCGTTCTCAAATTTGACCCATAGCCAAATTTATTGCGGCTCTGTATATTTGGTAATGCGTGAACATTAACGCAGAGAGATACATTAAGTCAGAATATTAATGAGCTCTAAGGTCAGATGAGCATTGGTTTTAGGGAGTGTTTTAAGGTTCGGCAGCGAGTTCCAAAAAACGTTCACCAAAGTTCAGTCTTTAAAGCTGGCTGGGCTCAATATGGAACTTAGAAACTCGAGGCCGGGTGCTTTAGCGAAGTCGCTGTTACCTATTGGGTCGCTGTTACTTATTGGGTCGCTGTTACTTATTGGGTCGCTGTTACTTATTGGGTCGCTGTTACTTATTGGGTCGTAGCACTAACCAAAAGTTCTAAGCCGAAAAAACAAAGCCACAAATCAAAGGCAAATATCCATTCTGACCATGCCACTGACCATACCAAACCAGTTTAGTACTCAGTTTACATCTGAATGAGAGGGGAAGCAAGGATGACACGTCCATTAACGGAGCGTCAACAAGCGGTTTACGATTTTATACGTGAAAAGATTTTGAAGCGGGGATATGGTCCGACGGTTCGCGAGATTGGAGAGATTCTGGACATCAAGTCTCCCAACGGTGTGATGTGCCATTTGCGAGCCTTGGAACGCAAAGGGATGATCAATCGTGCAGCGAACAAATCGCGAGCAATTGAATTAACAGAAGCTTTGAACCGAAATGCTTCGCCCGGTTTGCCGATGGCAGGTCGAGTTGCTGCGGGGGCTTGTTCCTTGGCATTTGAGCAAAACGAGATGGTGGACTTTGCGGAGATGTTCCAAAAAGAGAATCGTTTCGTGTTGGAGGTAACCGGCGATTCGATGATTGACGCTCATATCCAAGATGGAGATTTTGTTGTCATTCAGAAGCAATCGAAGGCATCACCCGGTGATGTCGTGGTCGCTCAGACTCCTGATGGTGAGGCGACATTGAAGTACTGGTACCCAGAGAATGGACGGATTCGATTGCAGCCTGCCAATCGACATATGAAGCCGATCTACGTAAAGGAAGCCAAGGTTCTTGGCATCTTGGTTGGCGTTGTGCGTCGCGTGAAGTAAGTGATTATTTTCTAGTTTCAGCTTGGAGTATTTAGAGCCTATCGGAAGCCTTAGGGTCTCTGCCCGAACACCCCCAAAAACCGCGAAAACCGCGGCTCACGCCAAGGAGGCTTAATGGTGGGCTGAGCACTTAGTTAGACTCCAAACTCCCAGCAGCAGTCTGGCCCGGCAACTAGAAGTTTGCTGGACTGAAGCACTTAGGGTGGACCACCACGGCAGCAGCCGTTGCATGGTCCACCTTTTGCATTTATGCCTTTCACATTTTCTGATGCGTCGGTCGTCTGGCTCTGTTCAGCTCCCGATAGTCAAAGTGTCTTGTTTGCTCTCTGCTATTAAGAGGGAAAGCTATCAAGCTGTTCCGGAGGCTTCGCCAGCTCAGCTGTCTGGAGGCTTCGCCAGCTCAGCTGTCTGGCATCTTTATTGCCCTCCAGCCGCCTTAATTTGCTGATAGCATTAGCCTCGTTTTTCGGGTTACATCGGTACATTCACCCCCCCCGTTTACCCACATTCACTCTCGCAGGCCCGGGCCTGCGGCCCAACCTTCGGTGCCAGTCACCCTTCCCGTGCGTCCCGCCACCCAGTGCCTGGCACCCGCCTCCCCCGTGCCTGACACCGAAATTTTGTCCAAAATTCTGTTCAGTGCCGCTTCTGTTCAGTGCCTGGCACCTCATCCAGTCCCTGTTTCCTCGGCGCCGGCCGGCGGTCACTCCCGCAACTTTTTCCACGTTCCAATCGCTCGTCCGCTGCAATCAATCGTTTTTTTCATATCCATTGGCCACTTTCTCTTCTTCAACCTTTTTTAGGCCAGTCTCACGCCTTGCTAGCTTATAGTGAATAAAAATATTTTTATACATTTGTATTCTTTTTTCTTGTATATTCATAAGGTTATGCGTATAACTGGTTTGTTCACTATGTCCAGGGAGCAAAAACATGAGAAAGAACAGAACCGTTATCGCCAATCCAGCCTTTTCTGCCACCTTTCACATCACCGATCGCTGTGTCCGTCAAGACTTCCTGCTAGGGAACGGAAAAACCGCGCGCAAAACCGAAAAGTCCAGACGTCATGTCATCCTGAAAAGACTCAAAACGCTCGCCTCCGCCTATGCCATCGACATCCTCAGGTTCGCTTTGATGGATAATCACATGCACTTAGAACTCCGCAATCGGCCCGACCTGGTCGAGCAAATGAGCGATCTGGAAGTGGCGCGAAGAACCCTCATCATCTTCCCCGGATACTGTCAAGCTAACGCTGATGCCAAACGAAAAAGAATGCCCAAGCCCACCGCGGAAGATATCCAAAAACTCGCCGAAGACAAAAAGAGAATCCGCGAAATGAGAATCAATCTCTCGAGTGTGAGTAGCTTTATGAAATCCTTAAAGTTCTACACGTCCAGATACTTCAATCTGGTCGATGGGAAAAGAGGTGCTTTCTGGGAATCAAGGTATAACATCAAAGTGTTGCTGGACGATCTCTCGATCCTGCTCTGTGCTCTGTACATCGACCTCAATCCGATCCGCGCCGGCATGGCGCTTACTCCCGAAACCAGTATGTTCACATCGGCCTTCTATCAAATCCTCGCTGCGCGACTGTTGGCCAAATCACCAGCGGCCAAGCGAGCACGGTTGCCTGATTCCTTATTGCCGCCAGTAAAAATCTCGCCGCATGAAGCCGACCGAATGAAAAGTAGTTTGGCGACACGCGCAAGCGATTTCGGATTTACCGACATGACCAGCCAAGAGTATTTGATTCTGCTAGACTTGATGGGACGGATTGTCACTAAAAAGCACAGCAAAGCGATTCCAAGCGATTTGCCCCCTATCTTCGAGCGCTTGAAGCTCAGTTGGGACAACTTTGTTCATTTGGTCGATGCGTATGAAACGCTCTTTTGTTGTTATGTGGGAACCAAAGAGAGTTTGGATAATAAAGCCCGAGAGCTCAACGGCAGGAAGATCCGCTGTCCGGCGGTAGACCTCGGCTTGCTGACGTAGCGAAAGCCAAGCTACGGGTCGGCTTCGCTGCGGCAGCGCGTCTGGCGAGCGCGGTCTTTTCTCTGGTAGGCTTCTTGGCTAGCCAAGGACCTTAGGTCGCTTTGTCCGGTGTTCAATTGTGCTATGCCTTGCAGTCGCTGGAAACTGTTGAAAGTGCAGTGATCTTCTCGCGTCAGCCGCTCTGGACGTAAATTTTGCGGATCCGTTGGGCAATCTGGACGCGGTTTCCCCTCATTTCTAGGCATGCAGTTACGCCGGAGGCCCCAAAGTGTGTCTGGCACCAGGGTTCGCGCGGGCGTGGCCGCGGAGTGACTGGCACCGGGTGGGGCCGGCGTTGCCGGCGAAATGCCTGGCACCAAGACGAAAACCGCAGAGAGCGCTGTCGGCGAATCACGCCGCGCACCCAGTATCGCCTGTGGCACTCAGCTTG
>JBIKMB010000058.1:0-28155 GCA_044359485.1 Pirellulaceae bacterium
CGGTTCTGAGAGGGGCAGCCTGTCGATTGAACATGGTTGAAATCATGTGACACCACCAGAGGAAACGGGTGGAAACAGTGAACACAAACCTCAACCTAACTTCGAAAGATATCTGTCTACTCGCCGCAAGTCGCCGGTTGCCCGCGAATTTGAATCATAGTTTTTTGGCGGCGACTGCGTGATCGCCAGCGTTGCCCATTCAGGAAAGCAGAGAATCGCATTATCGGATGATGGTTTTAGCGCTGGCGGTACTCGCATCGCGCGGAGCGTTTGTCGGTTGGAATTGCCGAATGGGCCGCACGCCGCCGCTGATACCAAGCTCTTTGGAGACCCAGGTGCGTTCGATGGCACTTGCGGATGCGACCGTAACTGCCGTCGGTGCTGTTAATTCGGAAAGGGGTGTGCTGGCAGCGGTTACCAGCAAGTCTTTCGTTTCTGGAATGGCGGCATAGTTGGAGACATCGCCACCGCCATCAGCAACCCAGGCGAGCCAATTCTTCTTAAGATGACCCAGCCCTTGATACTGGTAGTACTTCTCTGTTGCCTGCGCCCAGTCGCCACTGCTCATCCCAGTCTGAAGATAATTGACAAACTTTTGTGGTCCACCCTGAGCTACCAAGAAACTGACCACCGAATAACCTTGTGCATAGAGAGGCAGAGGATCTGCTGGATAATCTTTGATATGGTAAAGATCTTGAAAACTGAAGCCCTGGCCTCCATGCAGATAGCGAATCAAGAGCTTATCAAATTTACTTCGTTCGCTGATATGTTCGACAGTGGTGCAAGCCCCTTCGTCAGCCCATCTTGGCACCGGCATGCCCATCGGTGCGAAATGGGAGGCCAGAATCGTGTGCGTAATTTCATGCGGCAGTACGCTATCCAGGACTCTGTCTTCTGTTCCTTCGACGCGCATTTGCCATCGTCCCACAGTTCCTTGCATGAAGACAAAGTTGGTGACACCGTTGGCTTCGCGATTGGGTCCGGCGATCACTTCGATAGGGCAGATATCTTGCCAGGTTGGAAGTTCGCGACCCAGCCAGTACAGCGCTAATTGTTTGCGATAGCCTTCCGCTTGATCGCCGACTTTTTTCGCAACTGCAGGGTTGCTGGCCGTGACCAGAAAATTTTGTGTCCGATAATTTGCACCGCAGCTCAATAAAGCCACCAGCGCAAAACCCATCCGTAGCGCAAAATTGCGAGCGTCCATGCCCGTGTGTCTCCATCTGTTCTGGCTGACCGATTTCTCTGGCAGCGAGAGGGCCAATGCCTCTCCATCCATACTAGCGCGAATTCCAAGTACTAGCGGTAAATCCGGCCAGATTCTCACCAGTCACGATGGCCCCAATCCATGAGACCGCTCCGAATATAAAACGCCGGGGCTCTCGGGACCTAGATCAGTTTCCTGCTATTTCGGCAAAATCGGCAAACTCGTTGTTTTGGCTAAGATTTGCCAGCTAACTGGGGTTAATCGTCGGGGATTTATCCGAATAGCAGGGAAAAATGGGAAACAATAGAGCGGATTGTGCGCCTATTTCGCACAGAAAAACTGCCTACCGCCCCGCCTCGAACCCCCCTCCGCGAAATGATGCAGTCTACGAATTCCCCATGGGCTACATGGTTGCCCTTCCGAAAATCGCTCCTGCTTGGAAGCAAGCATGCCAATACGCTGACATTGTCAGTTCTGCTGTTGGGTGTTTGCGGCTTTATCGCCTACATCACTCGTCTCAACGGTGTTACGCATGATCTGTATCATGCCATGGCCTTGGCTCGGCAGATGATCGAGACAGGCATATTTCCAAAGGATGATATTTTTGCATTTACGCCGACGATGAAACCCACCGTCCATCATGAATGGGGTTTCGGTCTGATTACCTATCTCACCACGGCCAATCCGTGGGGAGCATGTTTGTTGATGAGTCTAAAGTTCTCGCTCATCGCGACCATGTTGGTGTGCAGTTATCGCGTGCATCGCCAGCGCGGTGGCAATCCGGTGTTGTATGGGCTAGCGCTCTTGTTGGTGCTGCCATTTTTCTGGGTAGGCTTCGCAACGCTTCGTGCCCAACTTTTTACGCTCACCGCGATCTCGATTCAAATGGTGATGCTCGAAGCGGATTGGAGAGGCCGGCGAGCTTGGATCATCGGCTGGTTAGTGTTGCTGATCCTATGGCTTAACATTCATGCTGGTTTCGTGATCGGCGTGGGTATGATGGCCTTCCATGGTCTCGAGCGTATCATGGATCTCGGATACAGGCAGCGATCGATGCTCGCGGTCTGGCGTGGGACATGGCATCTCTTTGCTGCAGTTCCCTTCGCCATCGGCTGCTTATGGCTTAATCCTTACGGCAGCGAGTATATCTTTTATCTTGCATACGGTCTAACGATGGATCGCAATTTGATTGCGGAGTGGGGACCACTTTGGACAACCTACGAACCGCTGCAAACGCTGTTGGCTTTTGGTATCTCGGTTGCATTGCTCATCTATGTCGCTCGACAACGCCAATGGTCTCGTTTGCGGGGATTAATGTTTGTATCCTTGTGCGCGATCATGGCATTGAAGCATATCCGACACGGTTCCATTTATGGGATCATCTGGTTGGCCTACGTTCCAGCTTGGCTTTCCATGACACCGATGATGGATCGTCTGAAACATTTATTCGCTCGAAAACAAAAGTTGATCACGCGCGCGTCCTTGGCCATCGCTACGATCTGCATCGCTTTCGCGCTGTGGCATCCTTTTTGGCGTCCCTATTTGCCGGCAACAGCTTCCAACGAAAGGGGAAACTATCCACTGGGGGCCGTCGATTACCTGGTCGACCAAGGTTTTGAGGGTAAGCTCGTAACCGATTTTGATGCAGGTGCTTACGTGAGCTGGAAGCTTTACCCACGAGTGCTGGTCAGTTTGGATGGACGCTATGAGGCCGCTTTCAAGCCCGGTGTAATGGAAGAGCATATCGAATTATTCGATGCTAAAGAAAACTGGGGCAAGTGGCTCGACCGATGGCAGGCGGCAGGCTTAATGGTTCCCTCGGGATCCAAGCTCGGTCAGCATTTGAGCACGCTTCTTCCACCGGTCGATCCATCCAAGATCGATTCCTCTGGGGTCAATTCCAAATCCGTCCGCCCCGAAAATAGGTATCAGTTCCCTGGTAGCGAGCGTAATTGGAAATGCGTGTATCGCGATCCGGGGACTATGGTTTGGATGGAAGACTGTGTAACGCTGCCATGTTGCTTGGAAACAGAAACGCCCGCGGATCGAACGTATGGTCCGTGAGCCTTATCGCTTTCGGACGGTTGGCCACGGTGTAGCAAGCCAAAAAACAATTATCCAATTCCCAAGAGCCTACGGTCTAGGTTTGTCGGCTGGCTCTTCGGTCGCAGCGTTGGTTTCCTGAGTACCGGGAGGCGCGGTGGCCTCTAATCGCTGTTGTGCAGTTACGATGATCTCTTTGAGATCCTGATTATCTTTGTACAAACTCACGATACTTTCCCAGATCGCCCGTGCATCGGCCACTTGATTCAAACGAAGCTTCTCTTCTGCTTCCTTCATTTTTTCGGACAGCTTCGTTTCAAGTTCATCGGGAGTGGCTAAATTATTTTCCAGTTGTTTCAGTCGGCGTTTGGCTAAAGCTGTCACATATTTATGCTCGGTGTCTTCACCCAGCAATGTCATAATAGCGCGATACTGTTTGATGGCCGATTCTTTGTCGCCGCTATTTTCCAATTTAACGGCATCGGTTAGTTGTCGTTCTTCGTCGGATTTCAGCTCGCGTCCGAAGCGGATAGCAGTCGATATTTTGCGATCGAGATTGAGTGTTTCGATTTCATCAATTTTCTCCTGAGCCCATTTGGCGTTTGGGCCATCAGGAAAGCGTTCTACGAGCGGGATGAGATATTGATCCATAGCGGAGTTCATGGTGGAAATATCCGCATCGATCAACATCGCGTCTGCGCGTTTCCGCAGAGTGGCTTCATTCGGTGGACTTGCAATCCAAACGATACCTGCGAAGGCAACCAGCAAGCCGGCAATCAACAGCGCGGTTCCATTGAGCAGCGCGGGGAGGGGATTCTCAAATTCTTTACGCGTCTTTTTCTTGCCTAAAATTTTCTCAACCTCTTGGCGATCCCCTTTGATTTGCAGCGGATTAAAACCGCTGACCACATGCTCCGCAACACTCACTCCGCCGGCCGCCCTCGATCGAGCTTGATTCAGCGCCATCGCTGTTGCAGCCATGGTGTAGGGTCGTTTGAGCGGATCCTTTTCGAGCATTTGGGTAACCAAAGTGCTCAACCAAACGGGGCAGTCATGGACTATCGCGGAGACGTTTTCCGGTGGAGTGCGTTGAATACTCGCGGCGAGTAAATCTTCCGATTGCATCGCATCAAACGGAAGTCGACCGGTGAGCATCAGATAGAGCAGGACACCAAGCGAGTAGACATCGGAACGATCACTGCGAAGGGGCGGATCAAGCTGGCACTCCGGCGCCAAAGAAATGCGCTGCGATTGCGTAAGTGGCGGTGGTGTCATCCAGAGGGAATCTTCCTCTTTGCGGAAATCGACCAGCTTAACTTCTAAGCCACCGCTACAAACTAAAACTTTATCCGCGCGAATACGATTATGGCGCCAACCGATTTCATGAGCGTATTGCAAGGCTTCCGCTAATTGCAGTGCGTAATCGAGCGCGGTTTCCCAGGGTAAACGATCGCGTCGCGCCAGCAACATATCGAGCGATTCGCCATCGATGAATTCATAAGCAAGATAAGCATCCTTTTTGTCGAATCCTCCTCCGTAACAGCGGACGATTCCAGGATGACGCAACTCTTTCAGTTCTTCGATTTGTTTCGCAAAGTCGCGTTTTGCTTCAGGGGTCAAACCCATCGGTGTTGAGAAAACCCGTACAGCAGCTCCTTTTTTTTGTTGGATATGCATAGCCCGAAACAGAGTGGATCGGCGGGGATCCAATCCGAGCGGAGCTTCCAGCGCAAAAGGTCCGACTACCGAACGTGCCATGAGAATTCACGGACTCAAAGAGGAGTGAGACGATGCTATTGATGAGCCAAGCGCTCCAGACAGCGGGTCGGTCCGATCGCTCAAGCCTGTTTCATGATACGAATCGCAAGTAGTTCAAGCCAGTAGCGGAGTTTCACTTCGGGGCAGGATTGCGGCAGTACTACCACTGGCAGCCAGTGAATTCCCCTCGATCAGCGTCCCATAACCGGCGCGTCGTCAGCAAAAACTCGCGTTTATTGGCAGACTGTCGCCGCGATCGGGTCGAAAAAATTGACAAAATTAATTCCGCGATGGGTGTGTAACTTAGTCCATTTCAATGTCGCTGAGGCTACTTGGTGGGTATGCGGTTCTGAGAGCATTGAGGACGGCCACGACATCGATCGCTTCTTGTAACATCGCGCCGGCAACAGGGGGCAACAGGCCGGCAGCGGCCAGGAACATACCACCGATGCTCAGCAGCATGCCTCCTACGGCACTTTGCAGGGCGATTTTTCGCATGCGATGTCCGAGATGAAGCAACTCATCGACCCGTTCGAGGGAGTTATCCAAGATGACCGCATCGGCAGCTTCGCTGGTTATCTCACTTCCTTGTCCAAATGCGATTCCCACCGTGGCAGCCGCCAGGGCTGGAGCATCATTGATCCCATCGCCCACAAAAAACGTTTTCGTCTTTTCGGTCTCTTTGCGCACCAGTTCAAGTTTTTGCTCTGGCGACTGGGACGCATAAATTTCGCTGATGCCAACTTGATTGGCTAGATGTTGGACTTCTTCCAAGCGATCGCCCGAAATCAAGATTACCCGTTCGATGCGATGGCGAGGTCCGAGATGATGGACGAAGTTTTTGCCATCGGTGCGAGGTTGATCGCGAAACTGAAAAGTTCCGGCATAATTGCCATCGATGACCAGCACGCATTCTAGCCCGCTTTGCGTCGGTGGAAGTAAGCTTTGTGCCGTGGGGTCTCTCGATAATAAGACCTTGCGTGAGGTGACCTCCAAGCGAAGGTTGGCGATTTTTCCCAAGAGTCCTTTCCCTGGTTCTTCGCGAACTTCGGCCACATCTTGTAGCACAATTTTTCGTTCCGTCGCCGCTTGCGTGATAGCTGAACTAAGAGGATGTTTCGAGTATTGTTCTAGACTGGCGAGCGAGCGAAGCAGTGTGTCTTCGTTCCAGTTAGGGCTCGCATGAATATTTGTCAGAATGGGGCGACCATAGGTGAGTGTGCCCGTTTTATCGAACATGGCAACGCGAATCAGATCGAGTTGTTCTAGAGTGGCAGGATCTTTGATGATGATGCCTCGGCGGGCTGCCATAGAGATCGTGCCGATGATAGCCACGGGAATGCCGATCAATAACGGGCAAGGTGTCGCGACGACCAGAACCGCTAAGAACCGAGTTGGATCTTGACTGAGCCAACCAGCGGCCACAGCGATTATCAAAGCTAAAGGAGTATAAAGAGCACCTAGCTGATCACCGAGTCGCCGCATTTTGGGTCGACGTTGTGCTGAATCTTGCATGACTTGCATGATCTTGGCATAACGGGAATCCTCGACGTGGCGGGTGGCGCGGATCGTCAGAGCCGATGCGCCATTGATCGCACCCGAGATGATTCCAGATCCGGGTGTTTTGGGTACCGCGTATGGTTCGCCCGAAAGGAACGACTCATCCATATTGCCGTGACCCTCCACAACTTCGCCGTCAACAGGTGCTATCGCATGCGGCTGGATCAATAACAAATCGTCTGGCTTCACTTGCGTCAGCGGAATCTCTTGCCAATGGTCGCCATCTCGACGCAGGGCCGTGGATGGGACACGTTTGGCTAGTGCATCGAGCACACTGGAAGCGTTGCGAACCGCATAGGCCTCCAAGGCCTGTCCACCGGATAACATTAACACTACGATAGAACCCGCTAGATACTCACCCAGCCACAGTGAGGTGATGATCGAAATGCCTGCCAGAAGATCCGAGCCGAATTGGCCGCGAAACATGCTTGCAACTAGTTCCCAAATCAGCGGTACACCGCCGATCAACAAAGCGGCCAGTAAGGGCCAACTCGATGGATGTTGCCAATCGAGATTTTCGACACCCTTCAAAGCAAATCGCAACCACACATGGAGGATTAACATGCTCACCGTAAACAGAGCAATAAGCGTCTGAACACTGCGCATCCAACTTGGTAGAATATCGGTAGGGATCTTGGATAGTTGCTGACCAAACCACGATTGAGTCATATTTAGATTGAACCATTTCGCTGTAGAATCCATTTCACTGTAGAATCCATTTCACTGTAGAATCCATTCGCTATAGAATCCCATTTATGAACACTTCGCTTGAACATGCTGCAGAGTGGTTGAGACAACAACATCATACCATGTTGGCGCAGCTCATTGCGTTAGCGGAGATGAATTCTCATTCGGAGAATGTCCGTGGTTTACAGCAAGTCGCCGAAACATTGCGGAAAATGTTCGAGCCGCTGGATGTTCCGTGCCGAGTCCAAGAACTTTTGCCCAGACAGATTGTGAGCGATTCGGGTGAGGTTTCGGAAAAGTCGACGGGTCCAGCGCTCCTGTGGCATCAGAGAGCGCAGCAAGCCAAGCGTGTCCTGCTGGCGATACATTACGACACCGTTTATCCGAGCGATCATCCCTTTCAAAAATGCGATTGGCTGGATGATCATCGTTTGCGCGGACCGGGGGTCGCTGACGCAAAAGGTGGCATTATCGTAATGCTGTGGGCCCTGCTCGCCGCAGAAAAATTTGAGCTGTTACCGAAGCTGGGCTGGTCGGTTGTGCTCAACCCGGACGAGGAAATTGGCTCTCCCTGTTCTTGGTCGCTATGGCGCACGATTGCATCGGCATACCGCTATGGTTTACTGATGGAACCTTCTCTCCCAGATGGTGCTCTGGTGAATCAGCGCAAAGGTTCTGGAACATTTACTATCGTCATGCGAGGTCGGGCGGCGCATTCAGGACGAAATTTCCGCGAGGGTCGAAATGCGATTGCCAAACTCGCCGAAATGGCGCTTGAAATGCACCGCTGGAATGATGTCGACTCTGGGGTCATCGTAAATGTCGGAAAGTTTGTCGGCGGACAGGCAGCCAACGTGGTCCCCGATGTGGCTACCGTGCGGATCAACGTTCGAATCGATGATTTTTCACAACAAGAGCAGATTTTATCCCGGCTCAATCGACTGGTTGAGACCTATAATAGTCATGAGGGGTTTCGCTGTTCGTTAACGGGTTGCTTCCATGCGCCTCCCAAACTAATCTGCCCGAAAACGGAGTGGCTGATGCGGCAAATCGAGGTTGCCTCGGCCCAGCAGGGGAGGATTGTTCGCTTTGCGGCGACCGGTGGAGCGAGCGATGGGAACAAATTAGCCGCAGTGGGATTACCGAACATCGATACGCTCGGTCCGACGGGTGATCGCTTGCACAGTCCGGATGAATGGATTGATTCGAAAAGTCTTGTCGAAAATAGTGAACGATTGCTGCGATTGTTGGTCTTGTTGCAAGATTCCGCCGAATAAACCGGGAATGAAGACTTACATCAAAAAGCCAGCGGCCCATGCGAAGAGGGCTAATGGTTTTCGGATAGCCAGAAAGATGCCGGCGGGATTTTTCCAAAAGACAAGCCCAAAACAGAAAGAGGAAAACGGAGCATGGAACAACATCCTGATCTATTCGCTGTGCAATTTCGCAACGACCCGCGAGTGCAGCAAGCTCGAGAGCTTCTGGCCGCTGCGCTGCAGGAGCATTCTGCGCGTGTGGTTGGGCCACGTCCTCCCCGCCCGGAACTGGCAGAGGAGCATGCACAGCTTCTGGATCGTTTGACCAAGGCTCGAGGAGGGGCACCCTATTTTCCTTACCTCAGCAGCGGCCTGGGTCGAGGACCTTGGGTTGAACTTGTCGATGGTAGTGTGAAACTCGATTTCATTGTCGGTATTGGCGTTCACGGATTGGGGCATAGCCACCCACTCATGATGCAAGCTTCCATCGATGGGGCATTGCAGGATACTGTGATGCAAGGGAATCTCCAGCAGCATCCACCGTCGATTGAGTTGTGTGAGCGATTGATCGGGTGGGCGAAAAAGTCTGGAGCTCATTTAGATCATTGTTTACTATCCACCTCCGGCGCGATGTCGAATGAGAATGCGCTCAAAATTGCACTGCACAATCGCGCACCAGCTTCTCGCATTCTGGCATTAGATAATTGCTTTGCCGGTCGCTCTATCGCGCTGGCCGCACTGACGGATCGACCTCAATATCGTACCGGGCTCCCTTTAGCATTAACGGTCGATTATCTCCCCGCTTTTGATCCGCGCGATCCGGATGGCAGCACCAAAAAGGCCGTGGAAATTTTGAAGAAAAACGTGGAGCGATACCCCAACCAATACGCCAACTTATGGATGGAATTGGTTTCTGGCGAAGGGGGCTATTACCCAGGCTCTACTGAATATTTCCGAGCATTATGTGAGATCGCCCGCGAACAAAAAATTCTCATCACCTTTGATGAGGTGCAAACGTTCTCGCGATTATCTGAACCGTATGCGTTCCAGCATTTTAAGCTTGATGAATTCGCGGATATTGTCACCATCGGCAAAATCACGCAAGTTTGCGCAACCCTTTACGGCGAAGCGCTCAAACCGAAAGGCCCACTACTCAGCCAAACATTCACAGCTTCTTCGGCCTCTATCGCTGCGGGATTGATGATGTTGAAAGCCTTGGAAGCGAATGAATGCTTTGGTCCTTCGGGACGCAACATGACGCGGCATCATTACTTCGCTGGCAAATTGGTCCAGTTGGCTGCGAAGCATCCAGGAAAAATATCTGGTCCATGGGGAGAAGGGATGATGATTGCCTTCACACCAGGAAATGGTTCAAGCAAATATGCGCAAGATTTTGTTTATAAAATGTATCATGCGGGTATTATGGGTTTCGTAGCTGGCCACGATCCAACTCGTATTCGTTTCTTGCCCCCACCCGCCTGCACCACGGAAGCTGATATCGATGCTGCATGCTTGATTCTCGATGAAGTTCTAGCCGCGATGCCACAGGAGTGAAGCCATGGAAGTGGTTCGCGCAGTGCAAGCAGAGGACTTATCACAACTTTGGGAGTTGATAAGGCAATCTTCGTTTGGGCTTACAAGCTTGCAGATAACGCGTGAACAATTGCTCGATCGCGTCGAACGATCCGTGTTTGCCTTCCATCGCCAAACCGAAAAACCTTCAGGTGAACCCTACCTGTTTGTGATGGAGGACTTATCTCGCGGCAAATTGGTAGGCATGTCCTGCATTTTTTCTAAAGTGGGGGGCTTTGAACCATCGTATCATTATCGTCTGGTCAGCTCCAAACAGCACTGCGACCTGTTGCAAGTGACTCATGATATTACCGCTTTACATCTGGAAAAAATACATGATGGTCCTACGGAAATTGGCAGTCTGTTTCTTTCGGAAAGCTACCGAGGCAAAGGTCGGGGGCGACTATTGAGTTTGGCTCGTTTCCAATTCATAGCACTCCATCCACAACGATTTCATAAAGATATCATCGCCGAAATGCGAGGCGTGATCGATCAAGATGGGCACAGTCCATTTTGGGAAAGCGTCGGAAAGCAATTCTTTCATATTGAATTTCCGCAAGCCGACAGTCTATCGACCATCGATAAACAATTTATCGAAGACTTGATGCCAAAGTATCCCATCTATACATGCTTGCTTCCAGAAACCGTTCGCAATGTGATCGGCAAGGTGCATGAGCAAACCAAACCCGCGCTCAAGATGCTTCAAGATGAGGGATTTCTGATTACTGATATGATTGATATTTTTGATGGTGGACCGGTGGTTCATTGTCGCCGCGATGAGATCGATGCGATCCAACGAACCACACGCCTGCAATTGATCGAGAGCGATGATTCGCTCGCGGGTGAAAGTTATTTGGTAGGAAGTACTAAAAATGATTTTCGTTGCTGCTTAAGTCCGCTTCGTTTTGTAGAGAATGGGATTGTTGTACCATCGATTGTGCTGGCAATGCTGCAATCGCATATCGGTGATACGGTTGTTGTCACCTCACAACATCCCAAAACGCTCGAATAACGCGGATGATCGTCTGAATTTCGGAGCTTTGCGATGACCTACCCGCTGCCGCTGACAACCGAATTGAGATTGATGATCGACCAACAGGATCAGGTCGGTGAGGGAGAGAGAGGATTCAGCATCGATCCTGTGGAACAGCGAATGCTTGCCTGGGGGAGGTATGCATCGCAAACGCAGGTTGATATCGCTTTCGAGAGCGCCAGAAAAGGGTTCAAGCAGTGGGCCCAAATTTCCCTGGAACATCGAATTGCGGTGGTACGCAATTATGCTCAATTGCTGCAAGAGCATCGAGAAAAGCTGGCAGTGCTCATATCGGCTGAGATGGGCAAACCAGTGTGGGAAGCGATTACCGAAGTTGCCACTGCTATTGCGAAGGTTGAAGTATCCATACAGGCGATCCAGGGGAGACGCTGGACCACAACCGAACGGATTGATGGACAGCAGGCTGTGACGCGATATAAGCCGCTGGGGATCATGCTCGTGTTGGGGCCGTACAACTTTCCTCTTCATCTGCCGGGAAGCCATATCGTTCCAGCGCTGCTAGCAGGCAATGCGATCGTTTTCAAACCGAGTGAACAGACTCCAGCCGTCGGACAGTATCTCGCTCATCTCTGGCGAGCCGCCGGATTGCCGCGGGGTGCTTTCAATCTGATCCATGGTCGAGGGGATATTGCCGCCTATGCGGTATCTCATACCGAACTCAATGGCGTTTTGTTTACAGGAAGCTATCGAACGGGAGCGGCCATTCATCGCAGTCTGGCGGGGCAACCGGAGAAAGTGATCGCGCTGGAGATGGGAGGCATCAATCCACTGGTGCTCTTACCAGTGCCTGAGTCACAACTCGGTGCGATGGTTTACACGATCATTCAGTCGGCCTTCATCACTTCGGGCCAACGCTGTTCTTGCGCCCGGCGGTTGATTGTTCCGCGCGGCGATTTTGGTACCGCTCTAGTAGACCGACTAACGGCCGCGATACGCTCGATCTCCGTAGGGCGACCACGCGGTGCCGTGGAGCCATTTATGGGAAGTGTGGTGCATCGGCCCGCCGCCGAGCAATTACTGCAGACTCAGGCGGCTTGGCTGGAAGCTGGCGCGAGCTCTTTGATTGCGATGGAACCGTTGGCCGATCATCCTACCATTCTCAAGCCAGGTTTAATCGATACCACGAATTGTCTTGTGCCGGATGAGGAGTGGTTTGGGCCGTTGCTGCGTGTGGAATGGGCCGACGATTTTCAGCATTCGATCGCTCTGGCTAATGCTACGTCGTATGGTCTCACGGCGAGTCTGCTCGGCGGGACCGCAGAGGATTTTGAGCACTTTGTGCACAGCGTCAACGCGGGTGTCGTCAATTGGAATCGTCAAACAACCGGTGCCAGTGGCAAGTTACCCTTCGGTGGAGTTGGCAAGAGTGGCAACTATCGACCGAGTGCTTACTTTGCAGCCGATTATGTCTCTTATCCGGTAGCTTCACTCGAAGATTCAAACTTGATCATGCCTGCTGCTGCAGGGATTGGTTTGCAGGAGGTTCACCGAATATGCTCTGCGAAGTAAATTTTGATGGACTCGTGGGGCCAACACATCATTTCGGCGGCTTGGGTGTTGGGAATATCGCTTCTCAGACCAATCGCGCTCGTTTGTCGCGACCGCGAGAGGCTGCGCTGGAAGGTTTAAATAAAGCGTGGTTGATTGCACAGCTCGGTGTGCCACAGATATTGCTTCCACCACTTGTTCGTCCTCATCGAGCTTACTTATCGGCTCTGGGCTTTCATGGAACGCTTGCCGAGCAACTCAAAGCAGCCTATGAAACCGATCCGCAGTGCCTATCGGCGGCCATGAGTGCGAGTGCTATGTGGAGTGCCAATGCGGCCACCGTCTCTCCCGCGCCAGACACTACCGATGGAAAATTGCATATCACGCCAGCCAACTTGATTAGCTCTTGGCATCGGGCGCAGGAAGCGCAGGAGCGTGGAGAGATGTTTGGTTACTTGTGGAGAAACAGCGCGGATGTGGCTATCCACGATCCTTTGCCATCGATCGTCCCTCTCCGCGATGAAGGAGCTGCCAACCACCTTCGCTTGTCGCACGCGACGGCGGAACCGGGCATCGAGATTTTTGTCTCGGGCGACAGTCCCAAAAGCGATGCGGCCCCTCGACGCTTTATGATCCGACAAACATGGCAAGCGGGTTTGTGCCTCGGTCGCGCCCATCGACTTTATCCGCACCGGACGTTCCATTTGCAGCAATCTGCAGCAGCCATCGATGCTGGCGTTTTTCATAATGATGTGATTTCAACCGCCCATGAGCATCTATGGTTTATGCATGAAGAAGCCTTTGAGTGCAGCGAATCAATCTTCGCTGAGATCGAAACTACCTTTCGTCAGCAGACAGGCAGGGAATTGCGGCGGATCGTGGTGAAAACGCGCGAACTTTCGATACAAGCTGCCGTACAAACGTACTTGTTCAACAGTCAAATAGTTACCTTGCCTAAAGCGGATATTCGTGAGCCCTCACGGTTTCATTGGATTGCACCACAGCAGTGCCAAGGGACTCCCGAATCCCGAATTCTTCTGGAAAGTTGGCAAAGAGAATCGGAGTTATCGCTGGAAAAAATACATTTTGTGGCGCTGCGGGAAAGTATGGCGAACGGGGGTGGACCTGCTTGTTTACGCTTGAGAATTCCGCTTGATCGAAAGCAATTGGACGCCTTGCCGCCCGAAGTATTCCTCGATGCGGAACAGTATAACCGGGTACATGAGTGGATCGTAAAATGGTATCCTGAGTGTCTTGCGTTGGCCGATCTAACCGATATCAACTTGGTTGAGCATCTGCAGCAAGCCGTATTGGCCTACCCCTATCGATCCTATTTCGTAAGACCCACCCGCCATGAGTTTAACTCCATCAAACTCGTCTGATATCGCAACAGTTTTGGATTCCAAGGCTGGCTCCCAGAAACGTGGCTGGCATGAAGATTATGCGGCGATGTTAGTCGGCGGACTGCTGGTATTTTTATCACTCTGTATTACATGGTCGGGCCGGCCCAGCGAAGATGCGGGCAATCGCAAAGTGTATCCCAAAGGTTGGCCCAACGAACTTTCCAAGAGCATCGAGAAACCGCAAGCCTGGATGGCGAATCCATTCGAAGGCCTGAGCAACGCCAAGTCGAAAAAGGATGTTACGCGGCCGATTCTGCTCGCTATGGGCTGGGTGGTTCTAGTTGGTACGGCGGGATCGCTGTTGATGGGTCGAGCTTTTTGGCGGTTTCTACCAGGAGGCATTTTCCTGGCCGCTTTGACATGCATTGCCTATTTCCTCTCTGCGCAAAAAGTCATCGAGAGTTATAACCTCGAATATCCTCTCTGGGCGCTGATGGTGGGTTTGATTATCGGCAATACGGTGGGTGAGATGCCTTGGTTGAAACCCGCACTGGTGGGTGAGTACTTTATTAAAACGGGCTTGGTTTTATTTGGAGCCGAAGTGCTATTTAGTCGCTTGCTCGAGTTAGGCTTGCCGGGATTATTGACCGCTTGGGTTGTGACGCCGATCGTGCTTATCAGCACGTATCTTTTTGGTGTGTATGTTTTGCGTATTCCCTCGCGCGCGCTGTGCATGACGATTTCGGCGGACATGTCGGTGTGTGGAGTGTCGGCTGCGATTGCTACGGCGGGGGCATGCAAAGCCAAGAAAGAGGAGTTGTCGCTGGCGATCGGTTTATCGCTATTCTTTACCGTGATCATGATGGTCGTGATGCCTCCCTTCATTCGCTGGATTGAATTGGATAGCGTCGTGGGAGGCGCTTGGATCGGCGGCACCATCGATGCAACGGGAGCCGTCGTGGCAGCGGGCGAGTCGCTTGGTAAAGAAGCGGGTGAAGTCGCAGCCACGGTCAAGATGATTCAGAATTCGATGATCGGCTTAATCGCATTTAGCGTCGCCGTTTATTGGGCTGGTTGGGTTGAGAAGTCGGACAAGAAAGTGGACATCTCGCTGGGCTATGAGGTTTGGCGGCGTTTCCCGAAATTCATTATCGGTTTCTTTTTGGTTTCTGTCCTCTGCTCGCTTATTTTCACTTTAGGTCCCGAAGAATCATTATGGGTGGATGGTTCGAATAAAGGCTTTATCGGACCGCTAAGAGGTTGGTTATTCTGCGTTGGTTTTATTTGTATGGGGATCCAAACCAATTTCCGGCAATTAGCGCCGATGCTGATCAGCGGTCGACCGATGACGATGTACGTGCTTGGGCAAATCCTTAATTTGATACTGACACTGACAGTCGCGAGTCTTACCTTTGGTTGGTTATTCAAAAAATGAGTCGAACCCAACGTGCTGAACTCAAATGGTTGCACTTAGCCCTGTGGGCCGCGGCCATATCGGTCATATGGCTTGTATTGTTGCCGCGCGTGGGCGATTTGGAATCGGTGTCAGAGCATCTGGATTTGATGGACAGGCGAAATGTGCGCGCGGGAGCGATGTACTACACGGATTTGGAGGCCATTCCACTCCGACCGCATTGGATTGAAAAGGAAATTCAATTGTGGCCGGAGTGAAGAAAGAGGGAGGATTGGTTTCGTTATTTGAACAGCGAGGTGCTAAAGTACCGTTCCGCGCGATCGCAGAGCAACGTGACCACACACGAATCGGGACCGAGTTGATGTGCAAGTTTCAGTGCGGCCGAAACGTTTGCCCCAGAAGATGTACCAACAAGTAAACCGAATTCCTTTTGCAGACGTTTGGTCATTGTCATGGCTTCACTGCTTGAGATCTTGATTTCGCCATCGAGAGGCGCTCCTTGCAAGAGTTTGGGGATGAAGCCGTCGGCAACTCCTTCGATGCAGTGGCAGCAAGGCATTTCGCCTGCGAGCAAGGCGGCCTCGGCAGGTTCCATCGCCATGATTTTAGCGTTTGGGTAGTGAGCTTTAATCGCAGTACCAACACCCGCCAGCGTACCGCCAGTTCCGTATCCGGTCACAAACGCATCGATTGCGCCAGGCGTCTGCTGGATGATCTCTTGGCCTGTGGTATGCAAGTGATCTTCGACGTTGAGTGTATTTTCAAACTGTTTCGGCAGGAAATAGCGTGAGTCTTTGGCGGACATTTCTTCCGACATGGTAATACCGGTTTGGTATCGACCTTCGCTTTGAAACAGAATCAGTTCAGCGCCGAGTTGTCGGATGAGCATTCGCCGTTCTTGACTAGCACCCTCGCTCATAAGAATGGTGACGCGATATCCCATCGCTGTGCCAAGCATTGAGAGGGCGATGCCCGTATTTCCGCTGGTGCATTCCAAGATAATCGAGTCGTCTTGTAGCAGCCCGCGCATTTCTGCATCGACCAAAACAGTTTTGGCTAGTCGATCTTTGATACTGCCGCTGGGATTGAGGAACTCGCACTTGGCGTAAATCGTGATTCCTTCTTTTTCAAAATAAAGGGGAATCATACGTGTATTGCCGATCAGCGATAAAATCGCGGCGGCACGCTTGCGTTTCGGAATATACTCGACGGGGCTCACAGGGAGAGTTCCTTCTTTACATCAGTGAATGCATCGATGGCAAATTTTAAATCATCCGGGGAGTGGGCAGCCGAAATTTGGGTTCGGATACGAGCTTTACCCTGCGGCACAACGGGATAGGAGAAGCCAATCACATACACGCCTCGGGCCAGCATCGCTTCAGCCACTTGGCCAGCCAGTTTTGCATCGCCTAGCATAATGGGCGCGATCGGATGCACACCTGGCAGGATATTAAAGCCTCGAGCGGTCATTTCTTCGCGGAAGTAACGGGTGTTGGATTCGAGCTTATCTCGCAATTCGGTCGATTCACTTAAAAGCTGCAAAGCTCTCAGCGACGCACCAGCGATACTTGGAGCGAGTGTATTCGAGAAGAGGTAGGGGCGTGAGCGTTGTCGCAGTAGATCAATGATCTCCTTACGGCCACTGGTATAGCCTCCCGATGCACCGCCGAGGGCTTTGCCGAGTGTTCCTGTGATCACATCGATCCGATTCATCACACCATGCAATTCGTGTGTTCCACGTCCCGTTTTACCGGTGAAACCGACCGCATGGGAATCATCGACCATCACCAAAGCTTTATACTTATCCGCCAGTTCGCAAATTGCGGGTAAGTGGGCGATGTAACCATCCATGGAGAATACGCCGTCGGTCGCGATCATGCGATAGCGAGCACCCGAGGCTTCTTTTAATTTTTCCTCCAAGTCTTGCATATCGTTGTTGCGATAGCGCGAACGCTGCGCTTTGCAAAGTCGAATTCCATCAATGATACTCGCATGATTGAGTTCGTCGGAGATGATGGCGTCTTCGGGGCCGAGGAGTGTTTCGAATAGACCACCGTTGGCATCGAAACAGGAACTGTAAAGAATGGTATCCTCTGTGCCCAGGAATTTAGAGATCGCGCTTTCCAGTTGTTTATGAATTCCCTGAGTGCCGCAGATAAAACGGACGCTTGCCATACCGTATCCCCAGCGATCCAAGGCTTCGTGAGCCGCTTTGATAATCTCCGGATGCTCGGCGAGGCCGAGGTAATTGTTGGCGCACATATTAAGAACTTCTTTGCCCCCCGTAACACGGATGTGGGCATCCTGGGGCGTATCGATGACACGTTCATTTTTGAAGGTGCCTGCGTCGCGAATCTGCTGCAAGGTCTGTTGAAGTTGATCGGTATAGGTTCCCATCATGAGCGTGGTTTCCTCGGTTAATCGCGACCGCAAAAAAAAGGGGGAATAGCGAAAGGCTGATCGTCTAACGAGCATCGATTCGAGTCGACTACGATTTCCAGTTCAAAATAACTTTTCCAGATTCGCCGGTCTTCATAGCCGCGAATCCTTTTTCAAATTCGGTGTAATGAAAACGATGGGTGATGACCGGTTCGATATTGAGCCCGCTTTCGAGCATCACCGACATTTTATACCACGTTTCATACATTTCGCGGCCATAGATGCCTTTGATGGTCAACATATTGAACACGACGATATTCCAATCGATCTCGATCGGTTCAGAGGGAATGCCGAGCATCGCGATTTTTCCGCCATGACACATATTGGCGAGCATATCGCGGAAGGCTTGCGGATTACCGGACATTTCCAAGCCGACATCGAATCCTTCGCGCATATCGAGTTGTTTTTGGACGTCTGTTAGAGATTGCGAACTCGGGTTAACGGCCAGAGTCGCTCCCATTTTGCGGGCGAGTTCAAGTCGGAAAGGATTGACATCGGTGATGACCACATGCCGCGCACCGGCATGTCTTGCGATGGCAGCCGCCATGATGCCGATGGGACCCGCTCCCGTGATCAGGACATCTTCGCCCAGGAGATCGAACGACAGAGCGGTATGAACGGCATTGCCGAAGGGGTCAAAGATAGAAGCCACATCGCGGTTGATATCGGGGCGATGATGCCAAACATTGGACATCGGGAGGACGAGGTATTCGGCAAACGCGCCGGGTCGATTGACACCCACACCTTGCGTATCTTTGCAGAGATGCCGACGTCCCGCGAGACAATTGCGGCAGCGACCACAGACAACATGCCCTTCGCCGCTGACAATCTCTCCGGGGAAAAAATCGTGAACGTTATCCCCCACGGCGACGATCTCTCCGACGAATTCATGGCCAACGACCATCGGAACAGGGATTGTTTTCTGAGCCCAAGCGTCCCATTTGTAAATGTGCAGATCGGTACCGCAAATTCCTGTGCGATCGACCCGAATCAGCACATCGTTGATGCCATACTCGGGAATCGGTACATCTTCCAACCAGAGGCCTGGTTGCGAATGCCGCTTGACCAATGCTTTCATCGTCTGTCCCACATCCACCTCGCGTGTATACTATAACGGAAATTTTGTTCAATATGATAGATTCCCGTAAAGGGTAGGGAAAGAGGCGTTTAGAGCAAAAAGCGAGCGTGCCGGGCCGTAGTCCCCCGCTGGGAGTTCGAGAAAGTGGGCCATATAGTTGGCCAGATGATTGGCCCACGGAATATTGTATTGGTTTGGCTAAAATTCGACCTATTCGCCCCAAAAGAGCTCGAATTCGCATTTTTTTTGTTAGGAAAAGGGGGCAGAGGGAGTAAATGTCATGGGTGGCGGGAGCATCACCCAGAATCGAACCTGTTGAATCAAATTTATGGAACATATAACCGAAGCCGAATTGAAAGAATTGCTTGAGGATACCCTGCCGCTGGAGAGTCAAACGGTCATCATTGGGCATCTGGATCATTGCGAAGAGTGTCGGCAGCGGATGTCGGATTACACCGAATCGGTTGCGAGTATGAGTGCGGTTGAATCGCATCCTGACTATCGCGCGTCGTTAGTCGATCAGATTCAAGCTGCGGCCGTCGGTATGCGTGTGACGAATTTGGAGCAAACGGCTCAGTCATTGTCTCAATTAAGTCGCATTCGATCGATCGACACGGGGGGCTTTGGGGAGGTATTCGAATATAAAGATCTTCGTTTCAATCGTTCCGTTGCGGTGAAGATTTTACAAGATCGCTGGGTAAACAACCCGGACGCTGTGCAACGTTTCTTGCGTGAGATGGAGTTGACGGCAGAGATTGACCATCCCGGATGTCCTACCGTCTATGGTTCGGGAAAGACTGAGGATGGACGCGACTTTTACTGGATGCAGTTGGTAACCGGTGATTCGCTGAAAGATATTATCCAAAGGACGCATCAAAGTGCAACCTTTTCGTTGCGACGTAGGGATTCGCAATTGAGGCAGTTGCTTACAACCTTTATTCAAATATGCGATGCGATAGAAGTAGCGCATCAAAAGGGAATATTGCATCGTGATCTAAAGCCATCGAATATTCGTCAGCATGCCAATCAATTTCCGGTGGTTCTCGATTGGGGCTTGGCAACTCGACAGTCGAGTGCGGAAGATGGGACTGCTTTATCGTCCAGCCACATGCAATCTCCGGAGCTCACCAGTATCGGGGACCATCTCGGTTCGCCCGCCTTTATTTCACCGGAAGCGGCGGGGGGTAAAACGAGTGAGGTAGGTAAACGCTCCGATATCTATTTGCTGGGCGGTGTGCTGTATGCGATTCTAACGGGCGAGGGTCCGCATGAATCGCTGATTGATTCTGCCAAAGATATGTCGACGATACTGCAGACGATTCAGGCTGGTCACATGCCAAGTTTCAAGGGTGTGCCTCCGGAGTTAGCTTCAATCGGTCGCAAAGCATTGGCTGTCAAGATAGAGGACCGCTACGAATCGGCGCTAGCGCTTTCGAAAGACATTGGTCAGTGGTTGGCGGGCGAACCGGTGGCTGCGCATCGGTATGGGGTGGCTGGTCTGGTAGGGCTAGCAGCACGTCGTCGGCCGGGGACAACTGCCGTCGGTTTAATCGCTGTCGGATTGCTGGCTGTATTGTCGGTACTAAGTTTTGTGTGGTGGCGAGATGCAGCTGAGCAAAGACTCATTGCCGAAAATCGTTTCGGCCTGGGGCTTAAAGCGTGGCAAACTTTAATCGCGCGAGTTCAAAGTGATTTATCGACCACGGGGGGTACGGCACAAGTTCGCCGTAGCCTGATTGAGCTATCTAGTGCGGGGATAGCGGAGTTGCTGGTCGATGCCGGCAAGCAGCCCGGTGCGGAGCTGATTCGGATTCAAGCGGAAATGGAATTAGCCCATATTCGCGCTAGGGAAAAGGGGGAGATCGCAGAGGCTAGAGAGGATTATCGGCGGCTTAGATTGCAGCTGGAAACCATGGCTTATTCCCATGATTTACCGGAGCGATATCAATTGTTGGGGGATGCGCTTAAAGGGCAATTGGTATGTACGGCGAGTATCGAGGGTGCGGTGGCGGCAGAATCATTTCTCTTGGAGTTATTGCGGTGGGGTGAGGTGTTTGAAAATCGATTTCCTGGGGTACCTTCGGCCACGATGATGGCGGCCCAAGCGGAAGTCTTAGCGGCTCGTTTCCGACAGAACGAAGGTGAAGCGGGACTTGCAGATGCATTTGCGCATTATGAAAGAGCTGAAAACAAACTTCGGCAACTGCCTAACGAAGTTTTGGAGCAGCCAAGATTTGCGTACGAGCTGTTGTTGGTGAAGGGTGGGCAAGCAGAGCTGTACCATGAGCTGGGGGAATTTCAAAAAGCGGTGAGTATTCAAGCCGAGATTGTGCCGCAGATGAAGCGAATCTGTGATCTCGAGCCGGTGCGGCGCAACCGAATTGGCCTCATCACCGATCAAATGAACCTTGGAATTTATCTCAAAAAGATATCGCTGGAACAGGGGGCGGAGAAACTGGTTGAGGCCTTGGCAGGGGCCGAGCAGTTAAAATTGAGTTACATCGATGATGTGGTGATTGCGCAGTTGGTTCGGCAGGTTGAAAACAATTTGGCAGGTACCTATCGAGCGCTTGGTCGACCGAATGATGCGATACGCTTATTGAGGCGCAGTATTGAATCGCAGCGGATCGATTTCGTGAACGATGATTTAGATCAGCTGGATGACTACGCTCTCAGTTGGGGGGCTTTGGGAAATGCTTATAAATCGGCCAAACAGCTTACATCAGCTGCAGATGCTTATTTGGAATGTGCTCGAATTCGTCGAGCCATTCAGAATCGAAATCCGCAAGATTATCCGAACCGAAATGAACTTTTGTCGGTTGCCACAAGTTGTGCTAGTGTTGCCGATCTGGGCCATCAAGTGATCACAAGTTTTTTGGAAGAGCTTGCGGTTGAGCTGACGATTGAGGAGTGTGAGAGATTGAGGCAAGCGGGTCAATCGCAGGCCTTAGCGTTTTTTTATCGTTTCCTTGGTAGCCATTTGCTTGAGCAGGCTCGCGCGACACAGGATCTAGAAAAGGCGACCAGGGCTAAATCGGTCTTGAGCCGCAGTGCCGATTTATTCCATGAGCTCGGTGAGGTAAAGGGGGATCCGTTACAGCAAGTGAAACAGGACTTGGATTCGGTCGAACAACTGCTGGAATCACTCGGCGATAATCGCTAGGAAGTTACCAAGCCTGCGGTCCCGTTGGAGTTTAAGCTCACGGAAGGTTTTGCTTGGATAAGTATGGCAGGTGCGATTTGGTAAAAAATGCTGTTATTTTGGGGCGGTAGTAATTTGTCCGTTTGATCGATTATCATTTTATTCGACCTTAGGACCTGATTTGTTGGCCGCAACCATTGTCAATTCCAGCTATATTCTCGCTTGGGAAATCTTTTACCGATAAAATCAGGAAGGCTTGGGACGGATTTAGCTAAGACCAGCAATCATCGCAACCGTGGGATGCAATGAGCAAACGATTGCAAGGGGTCCTCAATCACCACTAGAGGCGAATTGGCCTGCCAATGCAACCTGGACTTTCCATCTGCGTAATACATTTTTACAAAGCTTACTTAGGCCAACTTAATCCATGATGAGATTGCGACGATCTGATTTACTTTTTTTGACCCTATTAATGATAGTACTACCATTCTCATGGAGCGCTAGTAAAGCGAGTTTTTCCGCCGATGATGTGAAGTATCAATGGATCGACGATACCGGAAAGCACACGTTAGAAGCTTCTTTTATCAAGGTAGAAAATCAGTCGGTGTATCTGCGAAAAACAGACGGTACTGAGGTGATAGTACCTTTGTCACGGCTGAGTGCAAGGTCGAAGCAGCTTGCTCTGTCGTTGGCGGAAAGCGGTAATTCATCAATCTCGACAGTTCAGACGAAAAAAAATTTATCAAAGACCAATTCTGAGATTGAGTTTAGGGTACTGCTGATCATCAAACGACAAAGCGATACATACTCTCCACTTTTTTTGCCGATTCGAGCGTCGATGACGGACGGCGAAATTCTTCGCGCTCGTCGTTGCTTTGAGGTCGAGACTCCTGCCATGGTCGACGAAATCACAAAAGGAAAGGTGAAGTTTGTACCTACCGTTTATATCTCGAAAGAGCCATTGCGTATTTGGGATCCGCAGCGAAACGATAGTGCCGAGTTTTATGTACCTGAATTGGTAAGCGAATTGTCAACGATCGCAAAACCAGGAGATTTCGATAGCGTTGGTTATTATTTTTTGCATTACGATACGATGTCGGGTTACAGTATTCCAAGAGCCGGTTATGGTGTTGGTTTCTACTCTGCGGAGCATGCTCTTGGTTTATTCGCCATCAATTGTACACCAGCTATAGATCCTCGCGATGAAATCTTTCTTCACGAGTGGATGCACGGATTAGATGGATTCTACGGTAATAAAGAAAATGTAAAATTGCCCCAAGGAATGCTGCATGGGGGAGAGGCACTCGGCTACAAGGAGAGGCCTTGGAGAGCGAAAGATACATTCCGCGGGTATATGCATTGGTATCAGGATTATCTCAATGCGAGTATTAAAGAGAATGGCCTAATGGTCGGGCTGGGTAGTGCGGCATGGAATCATCAGCCAATTCGTCAACAGGCTGATCAAAGTAGGATTCAGTACCAGCAAACGGTTTTACCCGCTAAAACGTATCCGGATTGGGTTTATCAACTCATGAAGGGAGACCTGACGAATGCGGAGTTGGGAGTTCCATTATTACCCGAGACAGTAGACGCCGGAGATCTTGGTGATGCTGGCTGGAATCTTGAGATGTGGAATACGAATGCTGGCACAATCGCTAGAGTTGATGCGGAGGATGGGGGAGTGCTTACGATTGAGAGCCCTACGCCAAACGATGCTGGTCTAGTCAGGAAGGTTCGGTTGAAGCCTTTCACGAACTATCTGTTTACTGCGGATGTAATGACCGACAATGTGCGAATCGCAGAAAAGGGAGGACGTTATGCGGTAAATCTCTATGCGGAGAGTTCCGTTTCAACCAAGAATTTGGCAGGTAGTAAGTCCTGGGAAACCGTATCGTTACCGTTTACTACCGGGGCGAACGCCGATACTTGCAGGCTTAAGCTTGCTCTAGGAGGTTTTAGTAGCGTTGCTCGTGGTCGAGCCCGTTTTCGAAATGTACAGCTCAGAGAAATTGGATAT
Organism: Pirellulaceae bacterium; assembly: GCA_044359485.1. GTDB lineage: Bacteria > Planctomycetota > Planctomycetia > Pirellulales > Pirellulaceae > JAFLCP01. Next base: position 24,059 of record JBIKMB010000058.1, read on the forward strand.
CCCTTAAAACCCTGAGTCAACGCGAGATTTGCGTCTCGGAGACCGATGTTCGGATTGACGGTTAGCGCTTGTCGAAGCATGTGCTTGTTAGGAGCGATGGTCTTGTTTCCTTTCAATCAAGTAGCTAACTGTCGACCATTCTACTGTTTATCGCAAATGTTTATCGCAAAGCCGATGCCAGCGGACGCTTTCAAAAGGGGCCAGTCCGAGGAAAACGCCCACCGGGTGTGGGATCTCAGATTCCGCAGTTTTCGACTCCGCGAAAATCACTGAGGAAACGCACCTGGGGCTTTCATGATCTGATTGCTCAAAAGTTCAATTTTCAGCACGAAATCAAAAACAATCGGCTATACTGGCGGGCCGGCGTTGAATTCGGGATTTCCCAAGAAGTGTCACCTATGTCAAGTGTCCCTAAGCATTACCTAACCCCTGAAGAGTATTTGCACCGCGAAAGAAAAGCCGACTTTCGGTCCGAGTACTTTCGTGGCGAGATGTTTGCCATGGCTGGCGCATCCGCAAATCACAATTTGATCGTCAGCAATTGCATAGAGACCATTGGTCAGCAGTTCAAGAAAAAGCCATGCCGAGTCTTCCCGAGCGACTTGAAGTTGCGAATCGAAGCGACCGGATTGTATACCTATCCGGACCTTTCCGTGGTCTGCGGTGAACCTCAACTTGATTCCGATGGAGGCGATGTTCTACTCAATCCAGTAGTGCTTGTGGAAGTTCTTTCGGATTCAACCGAGGCCTACGATCGAGGGAAAAGATTCGAGCACTATCGAACCATCCCCAGTTTAAACCACTACGTCTTGATCGCCCAAGATCGACACTCCATCGATTGCTTAACACGATCCAGCGATGGAAGTTGGAATTTGACGAGTTGCCAAGGACTCGACGGGAAAATAACGTTAAGTGCTATCGAGAGCGAACTCATCGGATCCGAAGTGTACGACAAGGTGGTCTTTGCAAGTTAACGGCTAGAAACGAATGTTCTACATGAAATGGCTCAGCGTATTGGCTGTAGGGGTCGCTTGCTGTCTGAATTCACTTGCAGCCTCGGAGCGTCCGAATATCGTCTATATTTTGGCGGATGACTTAGGTTATGGCGATCTTGGATGCTACAACCCGGATTCAAAGATTTCTACTCCACGTCTGGATCAGTTGGCTACGCAAGGGATGCGATTCCGAGATGCGCATTCTCCCTCATCGGTTTGTACGCCGACTCGCTATGCATTACTAACGGGCCGGTACGCTTGGAGAACACGACTGCAGCGGAACGTGCTTGGACCTTGGGATAAGCCGCTCATCGCCGCAGATCGATTGACCGTTGGAAAACTGCTGCAGCAGTATGGCTATGAAACAGCTTGTATTGGTAAGTGGCATCTTGGTCAAACCTATGCGACCACCGATGGCAAACCTCCCAGCGGTGGAGTGAGAAATGCTCTGAGCAACGTCGACTTTACCAAACCGATAAGCGATGGCCCGATCACGCGGGGGTTCGATCATTACTTTGGCACTATTGTACCGAACTATCCTCCCTACTGTTTCATCGAGGATGATCGAACCGTCGGTATTCCAAATAGGCCGATGACCGGGGAGAATTTCAACATTCCTGGCCCAACTGTTGCTGGTTGGCAACTGGAGAATATATTGCCTGAGTTGACGAATCATGCTGTGAAATGGATTGAAACACAGGCACCAAATCGAAAGCCATTCTTTCTTTATTTACCGTTGACCTCTCCGCACTATCCAGTTGTGCCCAGCCCAGAGTTTATCGGCAAAACGAAGGTTGGAGCTTATGGAGATTTCGTCCACCAGACGGATTGGAGTATTGGTCAAATCCTTGATGCACTCGATCGAACCGGAGTCGCGGATAATACTCTTGTCATTTTCACCAGTGACAATGGAGCGGAGATAACGGGTGAGGTGAGACCAGGGGCTTACGATCGAGTAAAACAGTTCGAGCATCGCAGTTCGGGTGAACTTCGTGGTGCCAAACGCGACGCCTGGGAAGGTGGTCATCGGGTTCCATTCATCGTCCGTTGGCCCAGCAAAATCCGAGCGAATACGACTTGCGATGAAGTCGTGTGCCATGTGGATTTCATGGCTACTATTGCTGCCATCTTGGGACATAATCTTCCCGATCATGCGGCCGAGGATAGTGTTAGCATTTTACCGGCGTTGCTTGGTGAGCCGCTTCGGGAACCGCTGCGCGAGGCTACCGTACATCATAGCGCAAGGGGTAAATTTGCCATACGGCAGGGGGACTGGGTACTGATCGACGCACCTAGCGGCGACGACAACGGAGCGAATGGTGAACCCTCATGGCTCAAGGACGAACGGGGTTACTTGCCTCATGAGCAACCGGGAGAACTTTATAACTTGAGTGAGGATATCTCTCAGCGAAACAACCTCTATGCGAGCAAGCCCGCATTGGTACAGGAGATGAAGTCACTGCTTGAAAAGTACATCCAAGAAGGTCGAAGCACTCCAGGCATTCCTCAATCGAATGACGCAGAAATTAAGCCATACTCAGCGGTAGGCGCACAGGTTCCACCGAAAAAATCGCGCGGAAATGAGTAACTAAAAATGTTCTCAGATTCAATGCAAAGAAAACCTGTTGATCCATCAACAGATTCTGTAAAACTTTTTTGGAAACGATTGAATTTATAATGGTTTGCTGGAGAGGTAGTGGACTTTGATGCCTAGTTGGTCGCTTTCGCGAATCAGTTGATCGGAAATCGACTTGAGTTTCAGACGCATTCGTGAGCAGGTAACGTCGATGCTTCCTTCGGATTTACCTAAGATCTTGGCTGCCTCTTTGGTGGTGCGTGCTTCCAGCACTCGAACTTGGAACACATGCCAGTTTTCGTCATTTACGGACGCTTTCAATATTTCTAGAGCTTGTCCCAATAAATACTTTTGATGGACCTCTTGTTCCATGGCATCGACCAACGATTCTTCGGGAATCGAATCGAGAAGCTCCTGCTGTTCGTGTCGCATTCGTTTCATTTTTCGAAAACCATCCCGAATTGCATTGCCGGTGACGGTAGCCAGCCAGCTTCGAAATCGATGCTGGGAATCGTAGGTGAATTTGCCATGCTTCAACTCTGATAACACTTTTAGTATGGTGCTCTGAGTGATATCCTCCGCATCGGCGTTTTGGAGGGAAAATGTTTTGCAGACGCCAAAGATCAAGGGGCTATATTTTTCGATGAAATCACCCCAAGCTTGATCCGCGTCTTCCAATGTTCCATCATCAAGCGGGTTTAATTTGATGAACATCGAATGCCGAGTAGCACTGACGCCAAAATAAGGTCTGGATGACACTGCTACCTCCATTCCAGAAAAAGCTTTTCGAGATCGCCGAGAGTAAGTTTAATTGTTTCTTGGTTGCTGCAGCAAGTCGCCAGTTTTCATTCTTTGGGCAATTGGGGTAGCAAAGGTGGGGAGATGGTGTGGAAGAATAGTTTGGATGAGTTATGATTTAGTGGATATTTAACGCGATTGGTTGGTTGACGGGATTGCGGAATAAACATCGGGATCGAAAAGAAGGTTCTATGGCAAAAAAGGTCCGAATCACGGCGAAGATGCCCAAACAAGAAGCCGTTTTTCAGGCCACCGCACAAGAGGCTGGTGAGCGGGCAGAAGCATTGAGTCGCCATTTAGGTGAGCGAGTCAATCAATTGCGGCTAGCCCGTGAATGGTCGCTCGATCGATTAGCGGCAGCTAGCGGCGTATCCAAATCGATGCTCAGTCAGATCGAGCGACAACAAACCAATCCAACGCTGGCGGTAACGCTTAGGATTGCGCAGGCATTCGGCATGTCGCTGGCCGATTTAGTGGAGTCGCCCGTCATCAGCTCGGCCATACAGGTTATTCGAGCAGAAGATCGCACCTATCATTATCGATCGGACAAATTGGTGCGCATCCGTACGCTGAGCCCATTGAATCTTGAAAAGGATGTTGAATTTTATGAAGTACAACTGCAGCCCAAAGGAGTGCTGCGAAGTGCGGGGCATTTTCAGGGAACACGTGAATTCATCACCGTCGAACGCGGCACCGTGAAATTAGAGGCTGGCCGCGATAGCGAGACC
>JBIKMB010000243.1:0-8615 GCA_044359485.1 Pirellulaceae bacterium
TGATGGGATATCAAGCCACAGACTCGGAGGCGGCTAAGTTATCCTATTTCGAAGCTAAGATACGCCCTGCATTGCACGAGCATTGTTTGAATTGCCATCACATTGGCAAAGCTAGTGGCGGATTGATGCTGGATAGTCGTGCGGGTTGGCAACAGGGAGGAAATTCTGGACCGGCAATTTTGCCTGGCAAACCGGACGATAGTTTGTTGGTAAGGACGATACAACATTTGGAAGCTGGTTTGGAGATGCCTTCCAAGGCTCCTCAGTTGGATCAAACGCTTATCGATGCTTTCAAACACTGGATCGCTGATGGAGCGATCGATCCGCGAGAGGATCCCGAACCGCTGGCTGCCGCTGTTCCCGATTGGAGTAAGCTCTTTGAAGAACGAGCGAAGTGGTGGTGTTGGCAACCCAATGTTTTTTTGGGGCAGCCCTCAAGGTTTCTTGGTATCGATTATTGGATCGATCGAAAGCTGGCCGAATCGCATGTGACGGCTGCCGCTCGGGCCGAGCCTCAACGCTTAGTTCGCCGTCTCAGTTACGCCTTGCGTGGATTACCACCGATTTTTTCGGAAGTGAAGCGATTCGAGCAAACGGCGGACGCGCTCTCTTGGGAGGCCCTTATCGATCAGTATTTGGAAAGCGACGAGTTTGCCGAGCACTGGGCGCGGCACTGGATGGATACCGTTCGCTACTCCGAGACGCATGGTTCCGAGGATGATGCCTATCTTCCTTTCGCCTATCGTTATCGAGATTATCTCGTTCGGGCATTCAAACAGGATCTACCGCTCAATCGACTTATCGAAGAACATCTGGCCGGAGATTTGATCGAGCCTCGCTGGAGCGAAGAAGGAATCAATCAAGCACTGCTGGGCCTAGCTTTCTATAGGTTCGTCGAATTCAATCAGACTCCTGTCGATGTAAAAAAAGAGGAGATCGTTGTCATCGATAGTCAAATCGATGCTATCGGAAAAGCATTTCAAGGAATTACGATCTCATGCGCTCGCTGTCACGATCATAAGTTTGATCCTATCAGCGACGAGGATTATTACTCGCTTTATGGAATTCTGCGCAGCACGAGAGTGGGGCAACGAGTTCTTGATCGACCGGAGACATTTACGCGGCATGACCATCGTCTGCAGGAGTTGCAAGTCAAATTCACTCAAGCTTGGGCCGAGTATTGGCTTGACAATCTATCGGTCCTAGAACGGGACTTAGCCGAAGCGGTCCTTTGGCTACAGCAAAATGTAAAGCCAGAGACGAAATGGCAAGAAATCGAGAAAGTTTTGCCCGAGGACAAGCCGGTTTTGAAAAGTGTCGCGAGACTGCGTGACGCGAGGCATGTGGGCGGAATGAAAAAGTTGATTTCGACGTGGATCGAGGCCTCGGATGGCGAGTTTGCATCTGCATGGGATCAGTGGCGAAAGAGCACAAGCGATGAGTCTCAGAGTTTGCCAGCGAATTCTCGAATCCTGTTTGATCTAACGACTGGAGAGATGGCGGACTGGCGTATCGATGGGGCAGGTTTGCCACAAGCTTCAGTAGGGAAAATATCGAATTGGTCCGTCGTTGGGGGCCAAGATGTTCCCTTCACGACATTGCTGAGCGAGGGTTATCATTCCAATTTGCTTTCGGATCGACATGCTGGCGTATTGAGGTCGCCAGATTTTGTGGTCGATAGCGATGCGATTTCGATTCTGTGCCGCGGTACAGCGGGTGCTCGAGCTCGCTTGGTCATCGAGAATTTTCAGGGAGATTCACTCCTTTTCAATACGATCAATCCTACGCTAGACTCCGACAGTGTGCGTTGGATTACGATGAGCATTCGGCCTCAATGGAAGGGGTTACGAGCTCATATAGAGTTTTTGACGCGTGACGCGAAGCCCTACATAGGAATTACCAAAGATCCTTCCACATTAGAGAAAGGGGATGGCCGGTCGAGTTTTGGTATATTGAAAATTCTCGCCCATGCCCCCGGCGTCGCGCTTCCGGAACGTTCCGTCATTCCTGGATCGCTTCTGCAGAAGCCCGTAACAGCTCGCACCGAGGCGATTCATGCGGTCATCGAGTGTATCGAGGCTTCGCTTAAAAAGTTGCGACAGGGAGAGAGTGCCCGAGAAGATCTGCGATGGCTTAGTTTTTGTACCGAAAATGATTGGTTACCAACTCTGCCGACAGGCGCCAAAGATCTTTCGCTAATCGCTGAGCAATATCGCGAGCTCGAAAGTCAGATTCCGCGACCGCTCTGGGGCCCAGGTGTTTACGAAGATAGGCGACCCGTAAACCAAGCGTGGTTGTCGCGTGGTGATCCAAAGACTCCCGGGAACGATCTACAGCGTGGCTATTTGCTTATTCTGCATGGTGTTTCGGAAAAAGTTCCCAGCGATGAGGCTGGGCGTCTGCAATTGGCAAAAGCGATCACAAATCCTAGTAACCCGCTGACGGCTCGGGTTTACGTGAATCGAGTTTGGAATTGGCTCTGCGGTGAAGGGCTGGTACGAACGGTCGATAATTTTGGCCGCATGGGCGAAACCCCAAGTCATCCTGAATTGCTCGATGAGTTGGCTGCCGGATTTATTGAGGAAGGCTGGTCGAGCAAAAAATTGATTCGAAAAATACTAACCAGTCAGGCTTGGCAGAGATCCACTACGGCTACAGAATCCGCCAACGAGTTGGATGTGGACAATCGATTGTGGTCGCATATGCAAGTAAGGCGTATCGAAGCGGAATCGATACGCGATTCCCTGCTATTGGTAGCGGGAAATCTAAAGCGGCCCGATGCTGGGGTGGGTACTCTTCCGTACTATCAGGCGGTGATGGAGCCTAACAAACAGAGTCCGCCCGGTCCGCTGGATGGCGATGGACGGCGATCGATCTATCTGGAAGTGAGACGAAATTTTCCATATGAGTTTTTGCTCAATTTTGATTTTCCACGACCAGCAAGTCCTGTCGGCAAGAGAAACACGACGAATGTCGCGACGCAAAGTCTCACCTTGCTCAATGACCCATTGGTTCTCAATCAGTCCAAAATATGGGGAACTAGGGTAAGGAGTATGGAAGATGAAACGGTAGGGAAGATTCGCAAAATGTATCAAGACCTTTTGGGCCGTGAACCGACAGAGAGCGAACTTAATTCGGCAGTCGAACTTCACCAGCGCGTTAGGGCTCAAGAGGGTGACGAAACCGCTTGGCATGTTGTGGCTCACGGTATGTTCAATCTGAAAGAATTTATTTTCCTAAGGTAGCTTGTCATGAATCGAATGAGCCGACGAGCGTTGCTCCGCCGTTGTAGTAATGGCTTTGGATATACGGCTTTATCTGCGCTGTTAGCCGAATATGCGCCGACGATTTTAGCCGAGGATAAAAGTCAACTGCTCAAGGATGGGTTGCATTTTCCCGCGAAGGCCAAGAGTGTTATTTTCTTGTTCATGGATGGTGGTCCATCGCAAGTCGATACCTTAGATCCTAAGCCGATTTTGAATCAGCGGCATGGCGAAAAATTTCCAGCTTCCATAGATGCAACGCAATTCGATCAGAACGGCACTATTTTCGGATCCCCCTTCAAATTCGAACCGCGGGGTGAGTCGGGTTTGCCCATCAGCGAGTTGTTTCCGAATCTTGCCAAACAAGCGGATAAGCTCTGTGTTGTTCGTTCAATGAAGGGGGAGTTTGCCGAACATTCGCAGGCATGCATGTTTTTGCACAGCGGCAATCCCGTCCAAGGACGACCTTCTTTAGGATCGTGGGTGAACTATGGTTTGGGGAGTGTGAATCACGAATTGCCAGGTTATGTGGTGATCAACGGTGGTTTACTACCGATCGGTGGCCCCGAGAATTTTTCTAACTCCTTTCTGCCAGCAAAAAATCAGGGTACCTTTTTTAATACTTTTGGCAACCAAGAAATTGTTCAGAATGTTAAGCCATCCTTTGGAGCGGAAACGCAAAAATCCCTCCTCGAGTTCGTTCGCAAGGTGGATGAGGGGTATGCCGCGAATTCGAAAGATACCCCAGTGGATCAAGTGATCGAAGGGGCGATCAAAAATTATGAGACCGCGGTTGCTATGCAAACGGCGGTTCCCGAATTGGTCGATTTCAGCAACGAAAGTGCAGCTGTTCTGCAGGCATATGGAGTCGATTCGAAAAATCCGCTGCAGGCACAATATGCAAAACAATGCCTCTTGGCCCGTCGCCTAGTGGAAAGCGGCGTTCGTTTCGTTGAATTGACGTGCGTGAAAGGAATACGATTCATTGCCCCTTGGGATGATCACGAGAACATTTTAGAGGGTCATCGCAAAAATGCAGAAGTGGTAGATCAACCTATCGCCGCACTGATTTCGGATCTCGCACAGCGCGGATTACTGGATTCGACACTTTTAGTATTTGCAGGAGAGTTTGGGCGTACGCCATTTGCTCAGGGTAGTCGCGGTCGCGATCATAATCCGCAAGGCTTTAGTATCTGGATGGCGGGAGGTGGAGTGCAAGGAGGAATGGCTTATGGATCAACCGATGAATTTGGGTATCGAGCTGTGGATAAGGTCGTTAGTATGCATGACCTACACGCGACGATTTTGCATCTTCTCGGTATCGATCATGAACGCCTCACTTTTCGCTGGGGTGGACGTGACTTTCGTTTGACGGACGTTTACGGGAACGTGATTAAGGAATGTTTTGCGAAGGGGACCGCATAGTCTCTTCCGAATAGGGGCCCTATCTTTCCCATCGATTGAGCTGCTGTGCGAAGTGCCCCTTCACTATTCAGCAATCGGATGTAGCGGGCGAGCTGTTTACGAATCGCCTGCGAAAGCCCGTAAGATTAACGCCAATCAATCGACAGTCGGGCGCCAGTTGCCGTTTTCCTTCCGACGATGGAAACATTCCCAAACAAATCCTTGGCTTTATTCCATGGTGGTATTTGCTCACTAGTCATTTGGGGTACCAGGGCGTTGGTCAAGATCAACGCAGGCAAATCGGCGGACTCGTAGTTCTTACGACTCGGTGTGCGTTCTGGAATACGTTGCCAACTGAACTGTAACCACGAAGTGAGATCGAATGATTGACGGAATGAGATAGGCTGCTCAAATTGTTCCAGTGATCCAGCGGCCACGGACGTTTTGATCGATTCATTGATAAGCTCTTTAAGCCAATTCGCGTCGGTCGCCAAAAAGATATGCGTCTTGTTGACAGCGGCGGCCGTAATCGTATTGGATTCCCCTTCACTCATGGAGACAAAGAGTGATTCATTGTGGACAGTATGCCAAATACGATAGTCACCTATAGTTTGATTCGTGACCTCATCATCTCCTTCGAACATACGTTGCAAAAGATCTTGCATCGCTGTGGTATCTGGGAAGGGAAATGAAGCGAGAATGTTACGTCGGACTTTGTTGGGTTTTTTGGGATCTTGGACGGTCGCTCCACCGAGGACCAAAGGATTGCCTAGTTTGTAAATAACTTCTTGCCTCACGTCGATTTTTGGTCCTTCTGGATCTGTCAAAATACTATCCAAGATATCAGCAAAACCTCCCGGAGTATCTTCATCGATGGAGAGATCTGCAAGATAACTGGCGCCCTGAAACCAAGGCTTGTTATCCAAAAATGCAACGGAAACATTATCGAATCGAGTTGTTGCCGCTTGTCCCAACGTCAGGCCGGGCAAGGAAACTTCGTTGCCTTCGACAAAGCTGAGTGCGGCCAGCGCTTTTTCGAGGGGTTGCTGCCACTTTACTTCAGCTTGGATCTGCCAAGCGGCAGAAGGGGACGTTGTAAAATTGATTTGACCGAAGAACTCCGTAATCTGTTCGATACCGTACTTGGAGAGGGATTTAAAAAGCTTAGGTTCGCTGATTTCGGTGTAGCTTCGAAGCAATGCCCAGGGCCTTAACCAAAATTGAATCGTGGATGCTGAACTGGATGTCTCGAAAACTTTTTCTGGTACAGCATTGGGAGCTAGATTTTGGGTTTCTTGGTTGGATAACCATTCTGTCAATGCAGTGGGTGAAGAAGAAATGGCAGTCCATTGCGAGCCGATGGCAATGGCTGCTGATGGTGCGTCCGCGGCAGTCGAGTTTGCCATCCATAGCTTGGCATTCTTTACATTGATTTCTTTCAGCGATCTTTTTTGACTGTACGATTTTTTCCAAGCGACCACGAAGGGATGCGAATCTGCTTTGTCCCCCAGTCGCAAGAGAAAAGCAAGGTGTGGTTTTTTTTGCGAATCGAGAAAGCCAATGAAATAGCCTTCCGATTCAACCGACTTCAGGTCTTGCCAGTCGATACCCATCCAAGGACGCGTATTGAGCAGCGAGGAAATATTTCGGTTTCGATGTGTTTCGGCAAGTGTGGTCCAAGGCTCTACGGATAATCGTCTTCCGAAGTCTGAGTCCTTGATTGCAGTTGTCGAAGCAGCCACATCGAGTGAACGAAAAATGAGATAGGTTGAACTTGGGAATGACGAGCGAGGATTGGCTGCGTCCAGGGGAGATTGCGCATGCCCACTCTGTATGACCAGCGTTGAGATAATCCAGGCGGCTAGTGTAAGTGAACTGAAGATAGACTTAAAGGTATTTGGGAAGCTATTCATAGCTTAAATGCTCAACTGGATTAATTTTTGAGGCTTTCCAGGCAGGGAAAAAGGCTGCGAGAGTGACTATGATAAATGTGCCAAAAATAGACAACAGCATCAATGTGTAATCCCAGTGAAATTCGGGTTGGTATCCCAATAATGCTTCGCTGCAGAGCACGATGATAAATACGGTGGTCGCTCCGCCGATGATACCATAAAAGATGCCGATGATTCCGATGAGCCAAGCCTGAGTCAGCACGGTAATTAGCATTTGCCGCCGGCTTGCACCCACGATACGAATGAGCGAGAAGTCGCGGGATTGTTCGATGATATTCATCGCCAGGGTGGTAGCGATTCCAAATCCACCCGTAAGGAACGAAATAAAAATCACACTCCATATACCCGAGGTGACGCCTGCAATCGTTTGTTCAACTCCCCGACGCATATCCGAACCTAATTGGATTTCAAAACCGTATTGATCTTTTACATCGCGGAGTGCTTGGTAGGATTGCTCCAATTGATCGGGTTTTACTGCGATGGCGTACCATTCGAAACCGGTAATTTCAATAAATTTTTGTGCCGTTTTTCGATTGATGACCAGTGCCATACCGCCATTGGCGAAGTTGGCATTCACGCCACCTACGGGTATTTTAAATATTCGACCGTTGTAGGAAATGGTGATATCGTCGCCCTGTTTTTTGTTCAATTTCTTGGCGAGGATCGACCCGATGATGACCTGATCATTTTCAACAATTTGCAGCGATTGTTGGGTGGTAAGTCCTTTAGGCTCGGTGGGAAAGGGAGCATTGTTGGGAAACTCGCGAACAATCATCATGATGGGCTGTTCATCCGCATAACACCAAACAAAGCGGAGCGCGTTTGCCCAAAGAGTGCCCGGCATTTCCTGGACAAAATTGCGCAGTGGATCTTCTGAATCGATCACCATAGAAGGACCTCGAGTCGATATCAGAAAGATGTCACCCGGAAGCGCGCGGTTGTACCAACGATTGATCTCGTCGGTGTTGCTCATCAACGTCTGGCCTAAACCAATTGCGCCGCACAATGAGATGATGAGAAAGCCTGCATTGAGGGAGGTGCGTTCAGGACGACGAATCAACTGATACTTGGCAATCTCAATCGCTAAACCATTTTTGCTGCGGGCTAAGCGTTCGAGTATCCAGATCAGCGGGACAAGGCCAGCTGGCAAAAGTAGCAGGTAGGAAACAAGAGCCAGCAGTCCCGCTGCGACACCCCATTGCGCGCTCAAAAATTCTTGCTGTACCAACGTTAATCCGGCAACAGCCACCCACCACAAGATGATTCCCGCTATGATCGACCGCCAGGGCATTTGGGTGGCTGCAGTCATCGTAGGTTCACGAAAACTTTCCAATGGAGAAACATCATTTTGCTGGCGTTCGGCAAACCAGACAACCAATAAAGTAAGGGCGGGTAGAAAAATCGAAATCGCAATGAGAGCTACCCAAGGTATAGAGAAACTGGATGGTGTAGCTTGAAGAACCGCCGCAAGGGCGATCCCCATGCCGTAGCCAATGCAGCAGCCTACGATCAGCCCGAAGAAAACCCCGAGCAAGCTGATAAGAAATGCTTCAATCAAAATGGCTCTGCGAATCTGACTGGGTAAAGCACCTACACACTTGAGAATGGCGAAATAGGGTCGCCTTTCCGTAAGGTTCATTCGAGTCGTATTCAACAAGATATAAGCGGCCATTGCGACAGCCAAGGCACTAGCAAACGAAAGACCGAGTTCGGTCGATTTGAGCAGATCGTCCGCGACACCAACGGTATTGGTTCGCTCTTTGATCTTCAATGAACCTGCTACTTGCTGTTGGAGTTTCGATTCGTAAGTCGCTTTGGTTTCCGGTGAATCGTCCGGAAGAAACAAACGGCATCGATCCACTTTACCCGGAACGGCGGCCACCTCTTGTAACCATTGTAGGTCGACGATGATTCCGTGTTCATTGAACAGACCACTCCATTCACGGACGGGGATAATGCGTTTGATCGTAAGTTTTCTGAAGCCACGCCGAAATAA
>JBIKMB010000244.1:0-8574 GCA_044359485.1 Pirellulaceae bacterium
CTTCAACGTTGAACTTCGGCGAAGCCGCCTTATATCAACGCTGCAAAACTCGATACAGGGCCTCGGGCTAAGAGTTACCCTGGCGGGAACTGCCCCCGCTCGTTCTCAAATCATTTCCAGTCCGCACTTGCAATCGTTTGTTCGTCGATTGTAACCGTTGTCGAGTGTTTGTCGCGACATGAGTTCGGTCGTTGCGTGGACCACTTCAATGCCAATCTGCCCCGCAATGAAAACACTGCTTCGCATGTTGTGTTCGTATCAATTGTCCGCATTTAAGGCAAGGTGGTCCATCCGTTGGAAATTGACGAGTCGCATGTACAGGACTTGCCTTCGCAGCTTCGGTTGTTTCAACTGCTGAATCCAATCCCCCATTCGCTTTCCAGCAATCGAAACAATCAGCCGGAACTTCCGACCCGACATCAATACCCGGCCAGCGGCGATGATACCATTCAGTAAGATTAGTGGCACCTATATTGAGGTGCGTCAATCGATTGCATTTGGGACATCGAGCGTAAGGGATAGAACGTCCTCCATTGGATTTGTTAGAGCAAACATCCACCGACGAACTATAGCTTTTATTATTGGCATGTTCGCGCTGACCAAATCAATAGTCCCATTCAGTTTGGACAGGCAGGCCGCGTGGTGGTCATCGGTGGCGAACCACAGCTTGTTTCGGGTGTTCCCAACAAACATCTCTCCGATGATCTTTATATGGAACACTTGAAAATTTTGAGCCCCAATTGGTACCTCACTACCGGCTTCGCCGTCTCGATACCCGGACGTGGTTTGCGTGAGTTGGTAGATGAACCAACCACTTGGTTTGGTGGCCTCGCATCACTCGCCTTTCAATACTAGCCAGCAAGAACATGCAAGCGAACGATCGCAACAAAGTCCTCCCATCGCTCGGATTGTGCATTCTCGTCAACGTTTGGCCGCCATACCACCGGTCTCTCGCAGAGCGAAATAGATGTCTCTGCTATCAACTTTGAGCCGAATTGTCAATCGAATCGAAGCAGACTGTTCCCCGATGACATGAATTCACCCAATGCGAACTCCAACGTGTTCGCGTCCCAAGATCTCTCCCCTAATGCGTCTACTCCGCAACGTTATAACAACGGAAACGCCCCATCCATCATCATTCGAAAACGCATGACACCGAAAATTAATTATGTACGCTTCTAAATGAAAGCGTTAATCACTGGTCCCGCAACAAGTTTCTCTTCCCAGCCAAGGACACCTCAAAAGCTCGGTGCTCTTTGCAAAATTTTCTTAAAGGAGACGTCTTTCGGGCACACAAGTCACTCCGGCGTATTCGCTCACATCTGGGGCTTGATGCCCAGCAATTGCCCAATCGCGACGGGGCCAGAACGCAGTTCTGCTGGGCAACTTTCGAGCCAGTTGCCCAGCACGCCTTCCATCGATGGAACTGCGGGATCGGCACGGCGACGGAGATAGTAAAACGACTGGTAAAACTTGGAATCTTTTTGAGCAACCGTAGCAAGATGTTTTGCTAAAATCAAATTGCTATCTCGATCGTATGCATTCCTTGATAAAGCGTCGCGATTTTTTTGAAACCACACGGAGATCTCATCGCTTGTCTGAACGCGCTGCCGAACATCTTTTGCATAAGAGGACAAATGGGGAGCATAATCTTTCCAGTTCACATAAGGTGGTTGGGTCTGCCAAGTGGTCCCCATCTCTTCAAGCGCCCAGATAGAAAGCGATTCACAGAAGGCCTCCTCAAACCACTGCTGTGGCTGATCGGGGGATAAATCACCGCAGAGCACATGGCCAAGCTCATGCGAAAACTGATAGGCGAACTGAGACCAATGCTTATTCCGCGCGGTGAGCAACACCACATATTCGCCATTGGGCCCACGATGAGCGATCACCATGGGCACCTGGTCGCCAGGAACAATCAATATCGTTGGCTCTTGGGTCGATTCGGGCTGGATGACCTCGAAAATGGTTTCCGCAGTCGACGAACAGACCGCTGCGACATCCCGAGCCAACGCATCACCCCAACCATCTTTGGCCACCCATAACTTCGCTTTGCGGCCAGCCTCGATGGGAACTTCAACTGCAATGGGATCCTTCGTCTGATACAATTTTGACAACACAAAATTAGCATTGCGAAGCTTCTGATTCTCGGACTCTAGTTGAGAGATCCGGTTTTGGAAAGACGCAGATTCGTTCTGCCCCATAAGCGTACCGGCCACACCGATCATGATCAGAGCCAAAATATAGTCTTTCACTGAAATCTCCTGATAAGCGGCACGGCATCGGGGTGGGCCTCTCTCAAATTATCCTGCTACCAACACTCGATTTCAAGCATAACCCGGCCCCAGGCAACAAGTTGAGCGATGTGCACACTCCGGGAACTCGCATGCTCCATTCAAAGTATAAAGCGATTCAGTACCCTAACACAGAAAGGATTGTTGATCTGATAGATGATGTGGGCCACAATGATAGACTAGCTAGCGGTCTATCTTCCTGTCTATTTCAGCTTCAAACCCGATCTCTTTCCATAAATCCTTCTTGCGAGCCCTATCATGTTGGTCCGAGCCGTTACGACATTTTTGCTACTAGCTATCTTCGGTTCTCAGGCTGCCTCAGCGGCTGAGCCGAAAAAATTGTTTGATGGTAAGACCTTCACCGGATGGGAAGGAAACACCAAGAGCGTTTGGCGAATTGAAGATGGCGCGCTCACCGCCGGCTCGCTTACCACCAAGCAAGAAAAGAATGACTTTCTAGCTACCACAAAAGAATACTCCGATTTTGAAATGACTTTGCAATGGAAATTGCAAGGCACAGAAGGTTTTGTCAACGGCGGGGTTCAATTTCGCACCCAGCGCATTCCCAATCATCATGAAGTCTCTGGATACCAAGCGGATTTAGGCGCAGGTTACGATGGCGCGCTATATGACGAAAGCCGACGCAACAAAATTCTGGCGAAACCTACAGACGAAGTTCTCAAGAAAGCTCTCAAGCCACTGGGACAATGGAACGAATATCGCATTCGTGCGGAAGGTACTCGCATCCAATTGTGGCTCAACGGTGTCCAAACCGTCGACTACACCGAAGAAGACCCCCAAATTGCCAAATCGGGAATCATCGCTGTTCAAATTCATGGCAATGCAACCTCGGTGGTTCAGTATAAAGATATTGAGATCATCGACCTGACAACTCAAAAATAATCCTTCAGCGAGCCCTGGAAGCTTACAGGACGCTGGGCTGCCTTCAGCGAATGAAAATGCGAATGCCATCCCAGGCAGCAAGCGTTCGCCAAATCGCAATCAACTGAACCGACAAACCGGTCACCCCAGATCATAGACTCCGCATCCATCATGGTATCAATACGAGGAAAAACGAGATGAAATCTTTCGCTGCAAATCGACGCAGTTTTTTGAAGACTACCACACTGACCGCTGCGGCAGCCACCATTATCCCAGCGACCGTCTTAGGGCGTGATGGGGCAACCGCTCCGAGTGAGACAATCACCTTGGGCATTATTGGCATTGGACCACGCTGCACCTATGACGTTAAAGCCATGCTCCCCTTTAAAGATGTGCGCTGTGTGGCAATTGCCGATGTACAGGCCTCTCGCCGCGATGCGGGTAAAAAGTTGGTAGATGACCATTACGGCAACAACGACTGCAAGCTGTATCGTGATTTCAGAGAGCTTTTGGATCGCAAAGATATCGATGCTGTATTGATTGCCACAGGTGACCGTTGGCATGGGCCAGCGTCCATGCTGGCTGCCGAAGCGGGCAAGGATGTTTACAGTGAAAAGCCCTGCGGCATCACCATCGCCACTTGCCAAGAACTCGCCGATACGATCGATCGCAACGGGCGAATCTTCCAAGCAGGCACACAGCGACGCAGCGTGCCCAACTTTCAGCAGGCTGTAAAGTGGGCTCAAACCGGCAAGCTCGGTAAACTTAAAACACTGCATGCTTCGGTTTATATTCCAACCTTGGACAATACTTGGCTTGCCGGACAACCGCAGCCCGATCGCGATGTCGTCGATTGGAATCTTTGGCTTGGCCCAGCCCCTTGGCGCCCCTTCAATCAAGCGTATTGCGATGGAAAATGGCGCGGCCAATGGGATTTCGATTCCGGAGCGAGATTGCTCGACTGGGGAGCGCATACGGTCGATCTTTGCCAGTGGGCCAATCAGTCTGACGATACATTGCCACTCACCTATGAGCCCATGTCGGATAAGATCCTTTGCACGTATCAAAACGGTGTTCAACTCATCATCGATTTTCTCGCGCAACCCTTCGGTGATCGTTCGCCGCATTACATCACGCGTTTAGGTACGTGCCCTGTTCGATTTGTAGGTGAGGAAGGTTCGGTCGAGACCGGTGACTCGGGAGAAATTGTCGCGACACCGGCATCTCTTCAAAAAGAGTTACCCGAAGCGACCAAACGCGTGGTGGGGCTCGATGTCACAGCCCATGCCCGCAACTTCTTTGACTGCATTCGCTCGCGAGAGAAGACCGCTGCCAACCAACATGTGATGAGACGATCCCATATCGCCAGTCATGCGGCCGCGATCGCCTGGATCTTGAATCGCAAATTGACGATCGATCCGGTCAAAGAAGAATTTGTGAACGATCCGGAAGCCAACCTACTCCGCTCGCGTCCATCGAGAAAGTGGATGAGTTAATTTGCTTAGGTAGCATTAATACTATATCGGAATGAACTTGAAATAAAATCACATGAGAATCTCACAGCTGACTGGACCGTATCTTTTTGTCTTTGCCTCAGTTTTATTAGGTATCTCGAATACACTTGAGGCTCAAACCAAACCCGCTTCTCCTCCAAAAGCGACTCAACCAAAGAAGGTAGAGCCCGAGGTTCCCGAACCGACGGAGAAAGATATCGCCTACGGCGATCATCCGCGGCACCGGCTCGATTTTTGGAAAGCGGAGTCGGCGCTCCCCACGCCGTTGGTTTTTGTGATCCATGGAGGTGGTTGGGTCGGTGGCAGCAAAGAGCGCGTGGGACGATTTGTGGATGTCGAACGACTCTTGGCCCAGGGGATCTCCGTGGTCGCGATCAATTATCGTTACACTTCGCAGGCTGCAGAAGCCAACATCGAGCCTCCAGTCAAAGCTCCATTGATGGATGCCGCCCGAGCGTTGCAGTTTGTGCGCAGCCAAGCGAAAGCTTGGAATATCGACAAGACCAGAATTGGAGCATCGGGGGGATCTGCAGGGGCTTGCAGTAGTCTATGGCTGGCATTTCATACGGAAATGGGAGAGCCCGAGAGCGCTGACCCGATCGCACGGGAATCGACCCGACTGTGGTGTGCAGCGGTCAACGGCGCCCAGACATCTCTCGATCCCCAGCAAATGCAAGAATGGATTCCCAACAGCAAGTATGGAGCCCACGCCTTTGGAATCACTGCAGCAAAAGGAGAAAACGCTTTTGCCAAATTCTTGGCGGAACGGGAACGCATCTTGCCCTGGATCGCCGAATATTCTCCCTACGAACTTGTGTCGAGCGATGATCCGGAAATTTATCTGAATTATGCTGCCCCTCCCGCTTTGGGCCAGGCAGCCAAAGACCCAACACACTCGGCCAACTTCGGATTAAAACTGCAAGAACGCTGCCAAACGGTTGGCATCCGCTGCACGCTGCAGTATCCAGGCGCCGCCAGCAATTCCACAGCAGATAACGCTCGGCCCCCGACGATCACCGATTTTTTGATCGCTAAACTCAAAGCGCCCACCCAGTAAGCGAGTTCGCCGCGTCTTTCTATCCTCGCGCCCGCTGGGCAGCCCCGAAGCAAAAGAATTGAATATGCGCCACGTTTTTCAGCTTGTCCTTTTTCTATGTTGCCTACTCGGGCACGTGGCCTCAATGGCGGATGAGCCGCAGGCCCGCACGCGTCGTCCCAATGTGATCCTCATTTTGGCAGATGATTTAGGCTGGGGAGATATTGGCTGCTTTGGTCAGACCAAAATTCCAACGCCTCACCTCGATGCATTAGCCCAGCGGGGCATGCGATTGACCCAACATTACTCGGGCGCTCCGGTGTGCGCTCCTTCACGCTGTGTCTTGATGACGGGCAAACATCTCGGCCATGCGGAGATTCGCGGCAATCAACAGGCGAAAGTAAAATTCCCGCAATTCGCCGAAGGGCAACATCCTCTCAGCTCATCCGCCTTCACCTTGGCCGAGTACTTCAAACAACTTGGATATCGCACAGCTGCGTTCGGCAAATGGGGCCTCGGGCCTGTTGGCAGCACGGGAGACCCGAACGCCCAAGGTTTTGAACTATTCTTCGGCTATAACTGCCAAGCGGTGGCGCATAGCTATTATCCCGCTCATCTCTGGCGGAACGCTGAAAAAATCGCGCTGAATCAGCGCCCCATACCCGGCCATCAAAAACGGCTCGACGGAGAAATCAAACTCGAGGATTGGCTGGGGGAACAGTACGCGCCAGAGCGGATGATGGAAGAAGCGGAACGCTTTCTGGAACAGCAGGGGGCGGAACCCTTCTTTTTGTATTTACCGTTTATCGAACCGCACGTGGCGATGCATCCGCCGAAATCTTCGGTAGAGCGATTTCCTGTGGAGTGGGACACGGTAGCTTATCGAGGTCAATGTGGGTATTTGCCACATCCTCGACCACGCGCCGCATACGCAGCGATGGTTTCGGACTTGGACAGCTATGTCGGTCGCATACTCCGCATCGTTCAGGAAAAGAAACTCGATGAATCGACATTGATTGTTTTCACCTCCGACAACGGTGCAACGCATCCCCATGCGGGCGATCCCAATTTTCATGTCGGTGGTGCGGATGCAACGTTTTTTCAAAGCACCGCTGGCCTCAAGGGCTATAAGGGAAGTCTCTATGAAGGTGGAATTCGGGTGCCTACGATTGTGAGCTGGAGCGGAGTGATTCCGGCTGGAACCAGCAATTCGCATCCCAGTTATTTTGCCGACTGGTTCCCAACCCTTCAGGAAGCGATCGAAGGGGTGAAGCCGGGAGAACCCACCAACGCCCGTTTTGATGGTGAGAGTTTCTGGCAAACGATTCTTGCCAACAAAGCGGGTCACCGCAGCCGCCCCATGCTGTGGGTTTTCCCGGAGTATTCAGGACAAGTCGCAGTTCGCTTAGGTGACTATAAAGTGCTTCAGCAAGGTTTAAAAACCAAGCAACCCAAGGGATGGGAAGTCTATGATTTGGCGCGTGATTCGAGCGAGACGCATAACATCGCTGACCGGCATCCCGAGTTAATCACCCAAGCGCTCGAGATCTTGCTACGGGAAACTGCGGCGAACGAGATTTTTCCGGTGAAGATCCCGGCAAAATGATTTACTTAGGCGACTCGAGGAACTTCGTGAGTCGATCAATGCAATCCATTTCCGATTTGGAAATCTTGGCAAAGCCCAAGAAGCCTCCTGAAGCGCTCGCGATGGTATTGAGACGTTCGATCAAATCGGCACGCAGGTTGGCCATGGTTTCCGCGGGCATCATTTTCACCAGTTCGACCATGTAGGCCTTCCAGGTATCGATCAATTTCATGTCAGGTCGTTCTTTGAGCCAACTTTCCAAGATCTGATGGGTGGCGGTCCCCTCCTTCACACCGATCTCGTGAGCCGCTTTCAGGATAGCGGCTCGCTCTTCGCTAGAGACATCGCCATCGGCCCAAGCGACTTCAATCCAAGGGATCATTCGCAAGGCTGCCAGCGTTTCAGCGCGAATACCGCACTGGACCATATCTTGGAGCACTTGTTCGTTGAGGATCGAAGAGACATGCGCTAACTGCTTCCGCTGTTCCAAATCGTGCAGTTCGTTGCGGAGCGATTGAAGCAGTCGATAATCTTTCTCAGCGAAAAAAGAATCTTCCAATGCCTTTCGACGTGCGTCCAAACTATCACCGCTTGGCAAGCTCATGGTGAACAACTCCTCAAGATTTCACAATTATAGGGAAGGCTGGGACTGTTATGGGAAAATTTCCCCCTACCGATGGTCAATCGTAGCGATTTACGCGTCGTTCGGCTATCCCTGGTCGGGCAGGTTGCGGGGGTAGAAAATCGCTTTTTGTACACCACTTCAAGGCTCCAGGTTGGACACTTTGGGATGTTCTTTTTGGGGGGGAGGATCGAAGCAGGGGGAGTTTTTTATTTAATTGTGGTGGGTGTGACCAAAGGTGTCTGGGGGGTATTCGATACTGAGGGGGTCGAGGGATGAACGAGGACCCGTTTTGTGGAGAGGTGACGTGCGATGATTGCTCCATTGGAAGCCAGCAACTTGAATTCGGACCGGCCCGTGAGTCTAGCGGTGGGAGCGGTCGCTGAGCAGGGTCGCGCAACGTCCGACCGCCCGCCCCCTGAGCGTCTTATTCAAGACCGATTCACTCAGGATCCGGGGGCCCGCGCTCTGGCTCGACGCGAAGCGCTGCGCCGCACCAACGCGATGCTGCAGAGGGTTATGCAGCAAAGCGACGATTTGGTGGTGGTGTTTGACTATTGTGATTGCCATGGCCGGGTGACACGTCGGGTGGTTAGTCCTATTCGTTTTTTGGATGGGGATCGTTTTTTGGGACTATGTCT
>JBIKMB010000059.1:0-27841 GCA_044359485.1 Pirellulaceae bacterium
AGCCGGTAGGTCGCGGCGATGAAAATAATAAACGCCCAGCAGATGAAACGTTGCGCCGCAGGCGATCAGCAGCATCGAATATCCTAAAGGCCCAAGACCAACAAACTCCCCCGACTTGTCCCAATGCAACCACGCCCAGGCAACTTGCGGCTGCTCGACAATCACCCGCACGATATCGTCAGGCCGATAGGCGCTAAAAAAGGTCAAATTCAAAGCCCAACTGGTCGAGGGTGTCGATTTGCCCAGTAAATAAAGCATGAACTGCAAAATGTAAATACCGATCACAATGCCGATCGTCCGCCAACGATACTTGTCCATGGCACTAAAAAGTACGCTCAGTCCAAGCACGAAATAAGCGAAGCCAAATAAGTTCAGCGTAGGTGGTAAATAGAAAGCGCTATCGACGCGATCTCGAAGTGGCACCCAAACCGGTTCACGCGATCCTCCATTGAGACTCAGCGGAATTTCTACCGGTAACCAAGATAATTGGAGCGAAGGAGCCGGAGGCGTCTCGCGAATACTTAACGTTTCAATTCCAAAATAAATCCCTACCCAGACCGAGATGCACAGAAAAGCCAAACCACTCATCGATACAATGGCATGAGCGAGCATCATGCCACGCCGAGTGATCGGCTGCGCTAACAGCATCTCCATCGTTCCGCGATGAATCTCACCACTTACCACATCGCTCCCGCGAGCTACCGCCCAAACCAAAACGCATAAAATGACAACCGGTTCGTCAAAGGTCATTGCGATGCTGCCCGCATAGGTCAGAAATTGTGAGACCGGAACAGGCGAAAATTTCTCGAAGGGCTTCAATTGCTCGAGCAAAGGTTCAAGTCGAGATAACTCAAATTGCGAAACAATCCAAATTCGCATCCAACAAAAAAGCGGCAAAACAAATAGACAAGCTGACCACAGCAACCAGCTCTCGCTCCAATACTTTTTTATTAATGCTTGAAACATAGGTGAATTTATGGATTAGCCATTCGTCTTAGTAAGAAGGGGCTGTGGAGTTAAAGGGGGATGAACTTGCTGATAGACACTATCCAGCCCATGGGCTTCAATGCGCACTTGCGACCAATTTTGCAAACATACCCAGCGCATCAGCGGTTGCAAATCGCCATGTAAATCCACCACGATTTCATTCTCAGATTGCCGCACAATTTGAACTTGCTCGCGATACTCGCTAGGGATCTCACACCGGCCAATCGTACGAGCAAACAGGCGATGGCTTTGCTGAAGGTCGAACAGACGCAAACGTTTCGCGAGCACCCCTTTGCGCAGCAGCACCACCTCATCACAAACCTCCTCGATTTCGCTCAGCACATGAGACGAAAAAATAACCGTTTGTCCCTGCAGTTTGGCTTCACGCACTAATTGCAATACCTCGCCACGTATCGTGGGGTCGAGATTTGCGGTCGGTTCATCCAAAATGATCAACGGTGTTTGACTGCTCATTACGGCGACGATCGCCAGTTTCTGCCGCATGCCGGTCGACATGAATACAACACGGCGATCTAAGTTCAATTCCAGTCGCTCTGCAAGTTCAAGGTATCGCTGCTTGGATACATCGGGCCGCATGGATTGAAAG
The DNA here is from genome assembly GCA_044359485.1 of Pirellulaceae bacterium. Lineage (GTDB taxonomy): Bacteria > Planctomycetota > Planctomycetia > Pirellulales > Pirellulaceae > JAFLCP01. The sequence goes on from JBIKMB010000059.1 coordinate 1,595, forward strand.
AAAGCAAGGCAATCTCGACCGCGCATCTGTCGGAACAGCCTTGCATCACCAGGCAAGTAGGCAGTGACTCGCCGCACTTCGACGGATTGACGTTCGCAATCAAAACCCAGTATTCGACCCTGACCGCTGGTCGGCTTGAGAAAGCCCATCAATGTTCGCAGCAATGTCGACTTGCCTGCACCATTGGGACCGAGCAAACCAAATACCTCTCCCCGCTGCACGCTTAAGCTGCAACGGTCGAGCGCCAAAAAGCGTCCATAGCTTTTGCAAAGTTCTTGCGTTTCCAAAATCGCTTCAGAGTTTCCACTCAAGAAATCACCTCTTCGCGATCAAGTCGAACTGATGTCGTAACATTGTATGGCTGGCAATACCAATATCTTGCCGTCACCCATGCGTCCTGAGCGTGCGATTTCAGTAATCTTACGAATCGTCTCTTCCACATAGATGTCATCGACCCAAAGAGTGATTTCAACCTTCGGAAGAAAGGCGAGTGCAAATTCGGTTTCCGAATATTGATCGAGATAACTCTTCTGTCTCCCATACCCCTTCACTTCGTTGACACTCAAGGCATCCAGAGGGACCCATTTCAGGTTCTCCAAAATCTTCTCCGCCTGATACGGCCTTACGACGGCAATGACTTGTTTCACCTTAGAAATTCCCTGGCTCATGTCGCCTGAAATATCAAAATTCACGCTGCCATTGGCTGCTGTATTCTCAGATTGAGTCAAGCGTTACTCAATAGCCGAGTTTTCGGAGTTCCTGGTCGCAAGCCGAGAGGTAGCTTTCGCCGAAGAGATTCCAGTGATTGATGCAATGATACAAGCGATAAAGCGAGATGCGAACCTGATAGCCCGATTTCAAGGGCCAGATATCAAAATAACCTTCCCGAAACTCGGGCGGAAACCCGCCAAACAGGTCGATCATCCCCCATTCCGCTTCCCTTTGGCCATAATAAACCGCCGGGTCGATCAGGTACGCTCGTCCCTCCCGATCAAACAGCACATTGCCGCTCCAGAGGTCTCCGTGGATAAGCGTGGGGGATTCGAGTTGGTCCCGAAGAATTTCATTCAAATCAGCGATCAAACGTTCACATCGAGCTACGATGGAGCGTGCTGAACGATACTGACTTTGCAGCCACCGCATTTGAAAACCAAGTCGTTGGGTCGCGTAAAACTCGATCCATTGATCGGACCAACCATTGAGTTGGTTGGCGGAACCGAGATAGTTGTCCGCAGCAAAGCCAAATCGCGTTGACGTCGCTGTTTGATGAAGGTGCGCGAGTTGCTGTCCGAAATCAAACCAGCTCGAACGACTGGGCGATCCTACCTCAATCGCTTCCAAAATTAAAGCGGCTAGATCGATATCCTCATCAGCGAAAATGAACAGAACGCGCGGGATGCGTACTGTGCCTGTATCTGCCAGAGCCGATAAACCGACAGCTTCTTGCCGGAACATATCGAGTTTGGCGTGGTCACCCCATTTGATGAAAAATGTCGGGCCGATTCGCGGAGACCAAACCTCAGCGCGGTGAATACAGCCTCCATGACAGATACGGCGATCGATCGGCCCGGAGATCGTTTCCCGCATCGATGCGCTAAGGGCATCTACAATTGCTTCGATTTGCGTTGTCTCCATCCTCACACGCGCTTCAATGGGCGTTTTTTAGAAGGTCTCTTCTTCAATCGACCGTAATTTTTCTCGACGAGCCGAGGGAACAACGGGCGTTACATTCACCTTGCTCCGCTTCAAATCTTCAATCTGCAGCGCCATACGCTGGATCAGATTGGCGATCTCCGCCCCTGCCGCTTCCCCCACGTGAACTTGCAACGCTTTTCTCGCACTTGAACTTAAGCCTAACGAACTTTTGCTCATAACAAATCCAACCTTCACTACTACGGATCCAATGTGATATTCAAGATACGAAAGATTCCTCTGCCGTTACCATCTTTGCCGATCCGGGGCCAGATCAATCATCTGAAATGGTATGGGCTAGCATTTATTCCACAGTAACACTCTTCGCTAAGTTCCGCGGTTTATCGACATCGCAGCCACGCAACACAGCGATGTGGTACGCCAATAACTGCAGCGGTATCGCGGCCAGAATGGGCTGTAAGAAATCTTCCGCGACCGGAATCTCGATGATTTCGTCAGCGAGCTGCTCAATGCGCTCATCGCGATGATCGACAATGGCAATCACCGGACCTCGCCGAGCTTTGACTTCTTGGAGGTTGCTCATCACTTTCTCAAACACCGTACCGCGCGGAACAATGAATACAGAAGGAGTATTCTCATCGACCAGGGCAATCGGTCCATGCTTCATCTCCGCAGCCGGATAACCTTCGGCATGAATGTAGCTGATCTCTTTCAGTTTCAGAGCCCCTTCCAACGCGCTCGGAAAATTATAATTTCGACCGAGATACAAGAAGTTGTTTGCGTGAGCATACTTGTGGGCTACCTGGGAAACTTGTTGTTCACAATCGAGCGTTTTTCGAATTAAGCCCGGGAGTTGCTCCAATTGATCGATGATCCGTAATCCTGCTTCATAGCTTAGATGCCGCAAACGACCGAAATAAAGTGCCAGCATCGATAAGACAAGCAATTGGGATGTATAAGCCTTGGTGGAAGCGACTCCGATTTCGGGTCCAGCATGCAAATAGATTCCGCCATCCGCTTCTTGAGCAATACTCGAACCGATGACGTTGCAGATGGCGAGAGTATGATGGCCTTTGCGTTTCATTTCGCGCAAGGCGGCTAGGGTATCCGCCGTCTCGCCGCTTTGCGTAATACCAAAGATCAGTGTATCCGGATCAACGGGTGGATTGCGATAGCGAAGTTCGCTGGCATATTCGACCTCAACCGGAATTCGAGCCAGTTCTTCGATCAGATACTCGCCCACCAGTGCTGAGTGCCAGCTGGTCCCACAACCAGTAAGGATGATTCGATTGGTGGAGCGTAATTGCTGGGTTGTCAGATTCAGGCCGCCAAATTTCGCCGTAGCATTTTCACGATCGATGCGACCACGCATCGCATTGGTCAGCGACTCGGGTTGTTCGAAGATTTCCTTTTGCATAAAGTGCTTAAAACCGGTGATCGCGACATCGACATTATCGGTCTCGAGCAATTGGACGTCGGGTCGCACACGACCTTGATCGCGATGATGCACTTGCAAAGTATCGGGTGTGAGAACCGCGATTTGATGGTCCGCCAAATAGATGATGCGATCCGTGAAGCCGACCAAAGGTGAAGTGTCGCTGGCGAGAAAATGTTCGCCGCGACCAATACCCAGCACTAACGGACTGCCACAACGAGCAGCGATCAAGAGGTCGGGACGATCGCGAAACAAGATCGCTAGGCCATACGTCCCGCGAAGCTGAGCTAGTGTTAATCGCACCGCTTCAACATAACGTTGGTTCGGTTCGGGACTAGCCGGCAATCTTTTAAGGTGATCTGCAATCAGATGAGCGACCACTTCGCTATCGGTGGCCGAAGCGAATTGATAACCCGCATCGATGAGCCGTTCTTTGAGCGAATCATAATTCTCGATCACACCATTGTGGGCGATGACAACTTGTCCCGTGCCCCCCAGATGCGGATGGGCGTTCTCCTCGGTCGCAGGCCCATGCGTGGCCCACCGCGTATGTCCAATGCCTGAAGTGCCTCGGTGAGGGTTCTTCTGCGTTGCAGCATTCAGTCGCTCAATGCGCCCGACAGCCCGCGAGAGTTGAAGACCCTGATTGCCCCCTAGCGTCGCGATGCCAGCGCTATCATAGCCCCGGTACTCGAGGCGTTGTAATCCAGTTAGCAAAAAGGGACAAGCTTCCTGCCCACCAACATATCCTACGATGCCACACATCAAGCAAACTCCCGCAAAAGCCGGTTGAGAATGATCTGACGTGAAAGGCTATGTCATGAAACGCTCGGAATTGGCCCCCGCGAAGCGATTGGCAAACGTGCATTCTCGATGGAATGACAAGTTTGCCGATTGTAGGGACTGAGGATGGCTTAAACGCTGCTCCAGTTCCACTTGGTTTGCTGGTCGCTCAAGTTAAATCGCCAAGTGCCATGGGTGGTGTTGTTGCTGAGGCCATGGCCAGAGACATCGGGCAGCTCATACTGCCGACGAAGTTCTGAGGCGAGCTGTTCGAAATGCGATGCATAGTCGGGATGCTCTTGAAGATATTGCTCCACAAACGTTTTGAGCTCCGCAGGTAGTTCGCTTGTGCTCATCCGTCCAGTAGCGTCTAGCTGTAAATCCAGCGGCTTATCTGCCGGCCAACCCATCTTTTTCAGTTCATCAAAAAGATGTTTTCCCAAAGCCTGCAAACGACTGGCGGGATCGAGAGTCCCTGAATCTTGAGTTCCAACACCATTTCCCAAGTCACTGGAGGGGTCGGAACTGCTGATACCCAGATTCATCAGGTCCGCAAACCCGGTCGATAAAGAACCGAGCGTGACACCGGCAGCGTGCATCGCGCCAACGGCACCGGCGGCCATCCAAGCTGGTGAAATGGGAAAGGACACGAATTTACCTAGCCATAAAGTGCAGGTGTGCAAAATGGATGTCGGCGCGGTCCGCCCCCATCCAATGAAAGCGAATCCTCGTTAGAATCGGAAAAGTCACGCCTGTTTCTGTAGCTTAACTAGGCTCTTTTGGAATTCTTATGCATCTCTATCTGGTCGGATACCGAGGAAGTGGAAAGACGACGCTAGCAAAGCACCTTTCCGAACAGCTTGGCCTGCCATGGTTTGATAGTGATTTCGAGGTCGAGAAAAAAGAAGGCACTACGATCCGCGAGATTTTCGAAAAGCATGGAGAGACCGGTTTTCGTGATCGGGAAGTCGCCGCGATCGAACGCTTATCGCAACAACCGGGTTCCATCATCGCTTTAGGGGGCGGGGCCGTACTGAGACCTAAGAATCGGCAGACCATTGAGCGAACGGGTGCCTGCGTTTGGCTGAACGCCAAACCCGAAGAACTTGCGAAAAGAATTCACGGCGATGTAGCGACCGCTGAGAGGCGTCCCGCTCTGACGGGTTTATCGAGTTATGAGGAAATCGTTTCGCTTTTGGCCCAGCGTGAACCACTCTACCAAGAGGTTTCGCAGTACAAAGTTGAAACCGATCAAGATACGTTGGAAAACATAGCGACGAAGATTGCCTCCTGGTATCAGCAGCGTTGTAACGGGGATAGATTATCTTGAATTCCTTTCTTCAACTATCTATCGAAGTTCGTTGCATCGCGATCGCTTTGGTCGGTATCCTTTATGCAGCATTTGCGAATTGCGGCATCTATCAACTGTCTTTCTACAGCCAACACTACGGCCCATGGTCGCAGACAAAGCCTGACAGCGGGGCTTACACTTGGCTTGACCGTATACCCATCTATGGCTGGATCCGCTTGCGACGATTCGAAAAACAGTTTGGTCGTAACTTTTGGCTGCGTCCTCTATTGATCGAGATTTTCTTGCCAGTTTTCTTGGCGTGGCTTTACTATTTTGAAATCCAAGGTGGCTTGCTGCCGCATCAGAATGCGGTGCGTCGTATGCTTCCGCAATTACAACCGCTTCTTCAGTGGCAATTCATCGCGCATGCACTTCTGGTTTGGGCGATGTGTGTGGCAACGTTTATCGACTTTGATGAGAAATTGATTCCCGATTGGATTACCGTGCCTGGTGCTTGCATCGGTTTGATTGGATCTACCTTCATCAATGGTTGGCATTTTTTTCAGATTGATCGCAATGGTATCAATCCCACCTTGATGCCATTGAACAGTTGCAGTCCCGGCGTTTGGGCCCAGTGGCTCGGTGGACCCTATGGACTAGCGCTTGCACTGTTCTGTTACGGCGGTTGGTGTTTCGGTCTAGCTAATAGGCGTTGGAGAACGGGCCGCGGCCTGAAGATGGCGCTCAAAATATTTTTTTTACGGCTCATCCGCTACAAGCCATGGTTCTGGACGGTGGTCTCCTTGTGGGTTTTGGGAACGCTTGGAATCGCTTACGTCTACAGCGGTGCGGTTGGAAATTGGCAAGCACTATTGAGTGGCTTGATCGGCATGGCGATAGCGGGGAGTATTGTGTGGGCCGTGCGTATTGTCGCTTCCAATGCCCTGGGGATGGAAGCGATGGGTTTTGGAGATGTTACACTAATGGCGATGATAGGAACCTTTATTGGCTGGCAACCTTCTCTGCTGGTGTTCTTTATCGCTCCTTTCGTCTCGTTGCTGTTTGTGTTTAGTGCATGGTTGCTTACGGGTGAAAAAGAATTTCCCTTCGGTCCCTATCTTTGCACTGCCACCCTGATCGTTCTGGTCTTTTGGAATACGATTTGGAATGGTTGGGCTTCGAATATCTTCGAACTTGGTCGGGTGCTGTTTGCCATTATGCTGGTGGCACTTGTTGCAATGGGAGTCATGTTGGTGGTGTGGCGTTGGATCCGCGATAGATTTTTGCTGGTGGAAGACGCATGATGGACCGTTTGCTCAGTTTGGGTATCAAGCCGATAAAGTCTGAAAGCGAGGATTGGTCAGGCATCAAACTTCGTTCCAGTGGTGTGATTGTGGCTCATGGGGGCCGCTTCTGTGAGCTGAGAATTTTTTGGTTGCCCAGGCATTCTACGGTATGGCGAGTGTGGATGGATCAATGGCTTCGACGTCTGCCGCACGATCAATGTCGGATTTATTATCGACAACCGTTTGCAGCTCCGAATTATCTAGCGTTCGATTATTTCGTGAGTGGAAGCAAGACTTCCATGCAAACAGTGGATGTTGCATTGAGATCTTTGGATCGAGTCGCGGAAGTCAAACGCAGTGATGCGATTGTTGCCCACTTGAAGAACTCGCGAATTAGTTCTCGCTTATTGCAACGTTATGGATGGGAACGTCATTTAGGTGGCGAAACATCTCCACACATCATCCGTCGATTCTATGGCAAGTATCCCGCCTCAAAATGCCGGATAAGGGAGTTCACTCCAGATACGCTAGCCAAAGTAGCTCTGACGCGAAAGCAATCGGCAAGTTGACCGCATGGCAGTAGGTCGATAGTCTTTACGAATGCCTATAAAATAGACCACTCCTACTTGCCCGCACCGTATTAAGGTGGCCGTTATGTCTGTATTGCTGGCTCATCAAACCAATGAAGATCTGCGTCTCGGCAGTTCAAAAGCTCGCCAAGAAAATTGGCAACGCTGGGGGCCTTATCTCTCGGAGCGGCAATGGGGCACAGTCCGCGAAGATTACTCGTCGAATCAAGATGCTTGGAATTATTTTCCGCATGATCACGCTCGCAGTCGCGCTTATCGTTGGGGCGAAGATGGGCTACTTGGGATCTGTGATCGCCAATGTCGACTCTGTTTTTCGCTGGCGTTTTGGAATGGGCGGGATCCTATTTTAAAAGAACGTTTCTTTGGTCTGTCCGGGCCGGAAGGCAATCATGGTGAGGATGTCAAGGAATGCTATTACTATCTTGATAGCACACCGACTCATTCTTACATGAAGGCTTTATATAAATATCCACAGGGGGAGTTTCCGTATAAGCGACTTGCCGAGACCAATCGTAACCGTTCGCGACAGGAACGAGAGTATGAGTTAGAGGATACTGGCATATTTGATCAGAGTCGTTATTTCGATTGTTTTGTAGAATACGCGAAGGAAGGGCCAGATGATATTTTGATCCGGGTGACTTTGGTCAATCGTGGTCCTACTCCGGCGGCGTTGCATGTACTACCGCAATTGTGGTTTCGTAATTCGTGGACGTGGGGTTGTACGCATGAAGGTTGCACGCCCAAGCCAAGTTTATGGTTGGAAGAGAATGTTGTACTAGCCGAACAGCAGACACTGGGGCGTTATCGATTTGCGGCGGATGTGGGTCCTGAGGGTGAAAGGCCGTTATGGCTGTTCACGGAAAATGAAACCAATCCACATCTCCATGCCGGTACTGAGAACTCCGGCAAATACTACAAGGATGCGTTTCATCGCTATGTGATTCAAGGTGAGGTCGAAAAGGTCGATCCAAAACGACGAGGCACTAAAGCGGCTGCCTATTATCTGCTGGCCATTCCCGCTGGTGGCCAGGAAGTGCTCCGTTTTCGACTTTCCTCTGCAAGTCCAATGCCGGGCGAGTGTTTTGGGGCGAGTTTCGATAAAACGTTTACAGATCGAATTCGAGAGGCGGATGATTATTACGCGGTGCGAATACCGGAGAATCTCAGTCCGGATGAGAAACTCGTCATGCGTCAAGCCTATGGCGGGTTGTTATGGACCAAACAGTTTTATCATTACATTGTGGATGCGTGGATCGATGGAGATCCATTTGCGCCAGCTCCCCCGGACTCGCGAAAAAAGGGGCGCAACAGCGATTGGCCGCATCTATTCAATCGCGATGTGATCTCCATGCCAGACAAGTGGGAGTACCCTTGGTATGCGGCATGGGATACAGCGTTTCATATGCTGCCGATGGCACATCTCGATTTGCCCTTTGCCGAGGAGCAATTGATCTTATTCCTCCGCGAGTGGTACATGCACCCCAATGGACAGATTCCTGCCTACGAGTGGGCCTTAAGCGACGTCAATCCGCCAGTGCATGCTTGGGCTTGCGGCCATGTTTATCTTAATAGTGGACCGCCGGGGCAGCGCGATACGGAGTTCCTCGCGCGCACGTTTCAAAAGCTGCTGCTCAACTTTACGTGGTGGGTCAATCGCAAGGATACCGATGGCAAGCACATATTTAGCGGTGGTTTTTTGGGCTTGGATAATATCGGAGTCTTTGATCGAAGCAAGCCGCTGCCGACGGGAGGTATGCTCAATCAGGCCGATGGTACTGCTTGGATGGCATTCTACTGTGGTTGCATGCTGAGGATGGCGCTGGAGTTAGCGGCAGAGAATCAAGCTTATGGGGACATGGCCAGCAAGTTTTTTGAGCATTATGTGATGATCGCGGAGGCGATGAACACCTTGCATGGTACAGGGTTATGGGATGAGACGGATGGATTTTACTACGACCACTTATCCATCAATGGTTCAAGTGTGCCGCTGCGAATTCGCTCATTAGTTGGCTTAATTCCGCTTTGTACCTCTGTGTTGTTGCGAGAAGAGACCATTCATAAGCTGCCCGGTTTTCACCGAAGGATGCAGTGGTTTCTCGCCAATAAAGCGGATTTATCGGAGCACATGACCTATCTTGAACGAATTTGCCCAGAGACTCAGCAATATGGCATGCGACTTTTGGCCATCCCATCGCTTGAGCGATTCAAGCGGATTTTGCGTTATCTGCTGGATGAATCGGAATTTTTATCACCCTACGGTATTCGTTCATTGTCGGCGGTGTATCGCGATAAGCCGTTTGTATTTGAGATGAACGGGCAAAAGAATGAAGTTTTCTATGTTCCTGGCGAGAGTGATACCTACATGTTCGGTGGAAATAGCAATTGGCGCGGGCCAGTTTGGTTTCCGCTGAACTATCTCATCATTGAATCGTTGCGAACCTATCATGAATTTTATGGTGAGTCGTTTAAGGTAGAGTGTCCGACCGGTTCGGGCAACATGCTAACTTTGCAGGAAGTATCGGACGAAATTGAGCGTCGTCTGATTTCAATTTTCTTACCTGGTGCTGATGGACGGCGTCCTTGTCATGGTGACGATCCACGATATCAGGGCGATGAACATTGGCGTGAATTGGTTTTGTTTTATGAGTATTTCCATGGCGACAATGGTCGCGGACTGGGGGCAAGTCATCAAACCGGTTGGACCGCACTGGTAGCCAACATGCTCATCCACCGCGCTTCGCGCAGCAACCATCAGGCATAGTCTGGCTATCTAGGCCCTCTGCGCAATCAACTGAATGATTAGCCGAACTTGTCAGCGTCGGCTTTACCTCTCCAACGGTACACGGCGACCGGCTCGTTGGATGTATTTGAAATGGTACATCGCACATGTTCAAGTTCGAATCGCACAAATCAACATTTCAGTATCAGGCGGAAGCTGCGCAAACTCTTCAGACGTTTCAATGCGAATCGCAAGCAATGCTTGAACGTCAGCTGAATCCAACTTCAGATCCCAATTGCCTCCGCCACGGGTGGTCAATTGATAATAGCCACGCGTAATTCGCTTCACACAACCGCGATGACCGGAAATGGGACCTTCCAGCTCCCAGTACTCTAACCGATGCGGGGGAAGGACGCGACCTCGAGCTGAGTTGACCTGCCAAGGTAGAACCATCAGTTCGATCGTAACGAAGAAACCAGCAAATTCCAGCAAGAAATCAAAATGATTCTGGCGACCAGGCATATTGTCCACCGTATGCCATAAGATCACAAATCGACCGGATTCTGATGGGTTCGGACCTGCCATCGGGTTGAAGCAACTCCTTGGAGATTTCATAATTGGAAAGTCAACGACTTAGTATACTCTTCCTTGCCTTGCATTAGGCACACCCTCGGAGTTTCGCTTGAATCGGTTCAAAAATATTCTTGTCGCTGCCGTTGCTCTTGGCGTTCTTGTGATAGGAATCGGACTGTACCTTTACAGCGACTACCGCTGGACACTGCCCAAGTCGGCTGTGGCAACGTACGTCGGAAGGGATGCATGCATCGAGTGTCACCAAGATCAAGCGAATCAATTCAAAGATTCTCATCACGATCTCGCGATGGCTCGTGCTACCGCTACGACAGTTTTAGGCAACTTTGATAATCAGACGATCGAACATCAAGGGTTGGTATCGCGCATGTATCGCGATGGTCAGCGGTTCATGGTTCAAACGGAAGGTCCTGACGGTAAGCTTGCCGATTTTGAAGTGAAGTATGTTTTTGGCGTCGATCCGCTTCAACAGTATATGGTTGAGATTACTCCTCCGGCCCAAAACTCTGGGAGTTCCGCGAGTCCCAATCCGCCGGTTGGACGCTTACAGGTCTTACGAATCTCCTGGGACACCGCCAGGAAAAGTTGGTTCTACCTCGATCCGCCGGACGTCAAGGATAAACTCGCGCCCGACGATCCGTTGCATTGGACCGGTGTTGCACAGCGTTGGAACTCTATGTGCGCGGATTGTCACAGCACCAATTTGCAAAAGAACTTTCAGGTTGCCGAAAACCGCTATCACACTACTTTTTCCGAGATCGACGTCTCCTGCGAAGCTTGTCATGGTCCGGGGAGTTTGCACGTTCAATTGGCCAAGCGGAAATCATTTTTTTGGGATAGCCAAAGAGGATTCGCTTTGGCCAAATTAAAATCGTCATCCGTACAAGAAATCGAGGCTTGTGCTCCATGCCATGCGCGGCGTGAAGTGGTATTCCCCGGATATGATCCAACCAAAAATTATTTTGATCACTACCAAGATCAAGGTTTATTTGAAAATGTTTTTTATCCCGACGGCCAACAACAGGACGAGGATTACATCCACGCATCCTTCATGCAAAGCAAAATGTATCATAAAGGAATCAAGTGCACGGATTGCCATGATCCACATACATCCAAGCTGAAACATGATGGGAACCAAGTTTGCACCTCATGCCATCAACATCCTGCTGGCAAATATGATACTCCAGCGCACCATTTTCATAAGCCGGGAACGAAAGGCGCCAATTGCGTGGATTGCCATATGCTGGAAACCACTTACATGGCGATCGATCCACGTCGAGACCATAGCTTTCGAATTCCACGTCCCGATCTTAGTTTGAAGATTGAAACTCCCAATAGTTGTGCGAGTTGTCATCTTGATCGGGGTGGATTGTCAGCTGATAAGGCAGGCAAGCTTCCGCTGTATCAAGATTGGATGTTGGCAGCCGAGCAAGGTGATACAGAAGTTAAAGAGGCTCTACAAAAAATCAATCAGTGGTGCGATGATGCCTGCGAGAAGTGGTATGGAACGAACCGTAAGCAGGATAAACATTTTGGCGAAGCGCTGTACGCGATTCGAAAAAAGGCACCTGATTCAGTCGAGCAGTTGAAATGGTTGCTGGAAGGGAGTGGACCGCAATTCCCGGCTATTGCCAGAGCGACCGGTTTGCGAGAGGCGATGCGTTTGGGTCCCGAAACCGCAGCTCAACTAGCGCGCAATGCCTTGCGTGATGATAGTCCACTGGTTCGAGCGGCTGCTGCGGCCGCCCATGATGGCAGCGCGGATCCCAATCTCTTGTCGCGGCGTTTAGTACCCCTGCTCCGAGATCCGATTCGTTCCGTGCGAATTGAGGCCGCTCGAGTCTTGGTTCTCAATGGTATCAGTCGACTTGGTGGTTCTGATGATCAAGCTCTGGCTAGTGCGCTGGAGGAATATAGAACGGGCTTAAATAATGATAGTGATCGGTCTGGCGCTCATCTGACTTTGGGATCTTTGGCAGAGCAATTAGGAAATACGGAGGCCGCCGAGAAAGAGTATCGAACGGCGATTGCCCTTGAGCCAAGCAGTTCGGGCGGTCGCGCTAATTTGGCTGCATTGCTCGGTCGGCAACTGGAACAATTGGCTCAAAATCCGAACGCCGTCAGTCAAATGACTCTTTTACAACAAGAGATTGACCAACTGCGAGCCGAGGAACTGGAGCTTCTAAAGCGGGATGCGGATTTGTTGCCCAATAATGCCAATTTACAATATCGACTTGGCTTGGCACTCTATTTGGCGGGTCAGAATGATGAAGCGGAGCGACGGCTTCAGAAAGCCGTTGATCGCGATCCCGCCGATGTAAACTTTTTGATGGCGCTGGTTTTACTGCAAGAGCGACTAGAAAAAAATGCGGATGCGAAAGCGAATGCGAGAAGGCTTTATGAGCTGGCACCAACGCCAGTTCATGAGGAGATTCTCAGACGAGTAGAAGGATTGCCTTAGCCTTATTCGCGACAACTCTGCGATGAGCCAATGAATGGATTGGCTTCCTCTCAGAGAAAAAGACCTACTTGAAACAGAAAGTCAAATCATGCAATACCGGCAATTGGGCAAGACGGAAATCCGTGTTTCGGAAATTGGATTTGGTGCGTGGGCCCTTGGAGGACAATGGGGTGGACAGGAGGATCGCGAAAGTATCGCCGCTCTCCACAAAGCTCTCGATTGTGGTATGAACTTTATCGATACGGCTCAGGGTTATGGTGATGGGCGGAGCGAGCGTGTGATCGCCGAGGCCCTGCGCACACGTTCTGAGAAGGTTTTTGTTGCGACCAAAACGCCACCTGATGCGGGACCGTGGCCACCCAGCCCCTACTGTCATCATCGCGATCGATATAGCTCTGCGTATCTGCGGAGCAATGTGGAGCAACGGCTTAAAAACTTAGGAGTGGAATGCATCGATTTATTGCAACTACATACCTGGACATCGGCCTGGAATGATGATCCGCAGCCGTTGTTGGACTTGCGGAAACTGCGCGACGAAGGAAAGATTCGCTGGATCGGTATCAGTACACCTGAGCAAGATCAAAGTTGTGTTGTTGAGCTTATGCGAGCTGGATTGGTGGATACGATCCAAGTGATCTACAATATTTTTGAGCAGCAACCGGCAGCCCAAATTTTGCCGGTAGCAGCACAGACCGGAACTGGGGTCATCGTTCGCTGTGTATTTGATGAGGGCGTACTGACCGGCAAGTATACTGCGGATCACCAATTTCCGGAGAGCGATTTTAGGCATCGTTACTTTATGGGCGATCGCATGGCGCGAAGTGTCAAACGCGTCGAGGCGATTGAACGCGAAGTTCGACAATTAGGTCTGGATACGAAGAATTCGATGGCCGATGTGGCGGCCTTGTTTGCGCTCCATCATCCAGCTGTCAGCACGGTAATTACGGGTATTCGTACGGAGTCTCAAGCCGAGAAAAACGCCGCTATATCTGAAAAGGCTCCATTGTCGAAGGAAATCATGACACGCTTGCAGAGTCATCTTTGGCTGCGCGGCGTTTGGTACGGCGGGAAATAATCGTTTTACAAGAAATTTTTGGTGAGGGAGATGTCATGATCCAATTGGGTTTCGCAAGTGCCATTGTTCCTGAAATGAGCTTGGAAGAAGTATTTCATTTGGCAGCCGATATCGGCTATCGCTGTGTCGAAGTGATGTGTTGGCCGCCCAGTAAGGCCGATCGCCGCTATGCGGGGATTACGCACATCAATGTCCTTGAGTTGGATGCTGCTCGAATTGCGGCCATCCATCAATTGGTGCGTTCTACGGGTGTTTCGATCAGCGGCTTAGGTTATTATCCGAATTGTTTGTCGCCCGATCAGGACGAAGCCAAGCGGAGTGTCGAGCATTTACTGACAGTAATGGAAGGGGCTCGCAAGCTGGGGCTCAAGAATGTCAACACATTCATTGGCCGTGACTATACCAAATCGATCGATGAAAACTGGCCACGATTGATAGAAACCTGGTCGCCAATTGTTAAGCGAGCCGAGGAACTGGATTTGTACATTGGGATAGAAAATTGTCCGATGTTATTCAGTCGTGATGAATGGCCCGGGGGCAAAAATTTAGCGGTGAGTCCAAAGATTTGGCGACGTATGTTTGCCGATCTCGGTAGTTCGCGGATTGGTTTGAATTATGATCCTTCGCATATGATATGGCAGCAGATGGATTATTTGGCACCCATGCGAAATTTCAAAGAGCGGCTATTTCATGTGCATGCCAAAGATGTGCGGATCGATATCGAAAAACTTAATGACGTGGGGATTTTGGCACATCCTGCGGAGTACCATACGCCCAAGTTGCCTGGTTTCGGCGAAGTGAACTGGGGTAAATTTTTCTCGGTGCTGACCGACGTTGGCTATCGCGGTGCGGTTTGCGTCGAAGTAGAGGATCGAGCCTACGAAGGATCGTTATTGGATCGCCAAGAGTCGCTGCGGCAGAGTTATCGCTATCTGCGACAATTTGCGTAACGAATGGAACGCTTCGGAACTCTGACGGTATGCTGTCGCACAGCGGGTCGCTGCTATTCAAGGAATTCCGATGACAAGAACGGCTACCTGATGCAGGGTGACCCAGATACCCCAAGCGAGTGGAAGCAGCACCACCAGCCAAAATGGAATGAAGTAGGCATTTGTTGTGGCTGGGGATGTCGTTTGCTGTGGTGGTTGAGCCGAAGCAGGCAATTGTTTTTGGATGGATTTTGTATTTTCAGGCTCGCGAAACCACCGCGATTCAACCGGTCGTATGAGCAGGTTGCAAACAAAGCCAAGGGCAAGCAGGCACGCCAAAATGTACATGGTCTGGTCGTAGGCTCTAGAGGTTGGTACACCATTTTGGATTTGATAAGCGTTGATATAGTTGACCAGTATGGGTCCGAATACACCGGCTACGCTCCAGGCGGTGAGTAAGCAACCGTGAATGGCACCCACCATGTGAGTTCCGAACTGATCGGAAAGATAGGCAGGAATTGAGGCGAAGCCACCTCCGTACATCGTTAGGATCAGGCAGAATGTGGCTACAAAAAAAATGATATGATCGAGTTGACCAAGCCAGGGAATCATGGAATAGGCTAGGCAGCCAATCAAGAAGAAGAGTGCGTAAGTATTTTTGCGACCGAGATAGTCTGAAAGGGAAGCCCAGAAAAAACGGCCGACGATGTTAAAAAGGCTGAGCAGTCCTGTGAAGCCAGCGGCGATGGATGCGACTTGTTTCAGTTGATCTGGATCCAGTTGTTCAAACTCCAATGAGTTGCCGATTAAGCGGCCGCCAAACATTTCCTGTAGTAAGGGTGAAGCCATTCCCAAAACGCCGATACCGGCCGAGACATTCAGACAGAGTACCAGCCAGAGCAACCAAAACTGTGGTGTTTTCCAGGCATCATCGACATGGACATATTTTTGGGATTGAGCTTGCATGGCTGGTGGTGGTTGCCAACCGGCAGGTTGCCAACCAGTCGGCGGAATACGATACGCAAATGCTCCAAGAACCATGTAGGCGAAATAGAGGATCGCCAGGGCGACAAAGGTCTGCCAGACTCCGACGCCGTTCTCATTGGCGAACAATCGCATCAGCCGATCTGCCAGCGGTGAACCGATCATAGCGCCGCCGCCGAAACCCATGATCGCTAAGCCTGTCGCCATCCCACGGCGATCGGGGAACCATTTGATCAGCGTCGATACGGGAGAGATATAACCTAGTCCTAAGCCGATTCCGCCGATCACTCCAGCACCTAACCAGAGCAACCACAATTGATGGAGATAAACACCGAGTGCAGAGACCAGCAAACCGCCGCTCCAAAAGCAGGCTGCGGCGAAACCGGCCCTCCTGGGCCCCACTTTTTCTAGCCAACGTCCGAAGCACGCAGCACTTGCTCCGAGGAACACAAAGAAAAGAGTGTAAACCCATCCAAGAAGTGTTTTGTCCCAATCGTAGGTGGTCGAGAACAGTTTGCTCCACAGGGACATCTCTACCGGCGGGACGATGGAATGGTCGATACCAACCGCCTTGGTCAACGGCAACCAAAATACCGAGAAGCCATAGGCCATGCCAATGCAGAGATGGATGCACAAGGCTGCGGGGGGAACCAGCCAGCGATTGAAATCGGTTCCTGCAATCGTTTGTTCCCGGTCAAGAATTCGCAGCATCATCAATCTACCTTACAGGCTCAAATCCACTGCCTAGTGTGCTTTTTGTAGCACCCGCCCTGTTTCACTATATCAACTATTTCATAAGGTTGGGAAAGGAACGGGCCCTCCATAGGCTAGCAGGATTTTTGAATCAAGTAAAAATCGTCTCATCTTTGAAAGGTTTTCCTGAGCGAAGTTGAGTTTGTGATGGAACGGTTGTCGCGGGGAAGGGAGTCAGAGACTCAAGGCGTAGCGGTCCCAGGCGTTGCCTGGGACCGAGGCTATCCGAAGATCGACGGCTCAGTCGGCGAATTCCAGTAAAGTTGCAAGCATGGTGCTCACTTCATCGCAATCGATGGAAAGTGTTGGGTGAGATACCTTTAGGTCATGCAGGGTATCTTCGAAGCGTTCCAGTACCGGTTCGATCATGCATAGATTTTCGCCATGTTCGAGGACAACGGCGCGAACATTATCGAAGTGTCGATTCAAGGTGTTGATTATTTGGCGACTGGGATCGATATCTTCTACCTTCATCAAAAGGTCGCTCAGCGAGAATCCCACGCTTACGAGGGCCATCAGCGCCGTATTGGGAGCCACCATCGTTGCAGCCAAAGCGTTTCCGCTCCCCGGGATGCCGCTACCTAATTGAATTTGCATATCCTGCTCGAGTGGTAATTCGGAAAGATTATCTTCCAGCATCAAACCGTTCCATTCCTCTTCCGAAAGGTATGTCGAAAAAGGAAATTCAAGTGGAAGCCCCGAGCCATCCAGGCCCCAGAACGCTGGACCAGGAAGGTCCGCCATCAAGTTGCACAAGGGGCAATCACAGTCAATGATCGTTTCTTCTCTGCTGAGCGCCTGCGGAATACGCTGACGTTCCATTTGAATGATCTGCGTAGCGGATCGACCTCTGAAGTCATCTTGTGGTTGATTTAGCCAGTGAGTCACCAGTCTTCGGAGTTCATCCCGCTCAACGTCTAGCTTGCCTAAGTTCTCGCCCTGCTTTAATGAAACGCTGAGTCGAACCACACAACATTCCAAAATGTACTCAAGCATGTAATTGTAGAGATAAAATTCTTGGCTACCGAATGGAGCGTTTTGCTGGGCGAAGCAGTCGGCCGGTAGAGAAGGGGGACAGTGACCCGAGAGGCTCCATTGTTCTTGTCGACTCCAAAGATCGGCGTCGACCGCTTCCAAACCGCGGAGCATGTACTCTCGCGGCGATTGATCCCCCAGGGCTTCTTGTTGAGTCAACAGCCATTCGATATGAAATCGCTTGCACAATTCATAGGTCAGTCCGGCATTTTCAAGTTCGACCCATTTGCGAAGTTCATAGGACTGATAGCAGCGATTGACAAAAAACTCGAGCATGCAATCACCATAGACAAACTCGCGCGATTTACGATCCAGTGCCATCTGTCGCTGCTTGCGGCGATCGACATGCATGGACCAAAGATCAATCGAGTTTTCAATGGACCAATCGGACGGCAGCAGATAGCGAATGCTCAGATTGGTCGCTGAGGAACCATTGTGATAGCAGACAGAAGACGAATGCTGGAAATGATCGTAGCTCGATTCGGCAATGAGCAAACGCCCGGGAAGGTCGATCAGTACGATTCCGGAATCCCAAGGGTCATCGCGAAAGCCGCAGTGCAGTCCGCGGTGCAAAAGTCGTTTCCCTTGATATTCAAAACGTTCCAGGGCAATCGCTAGTTCGTCAATGGTTTCTGGTTCTGCCGCCAAGGCGGCCACCACTCGGCTCACGGTCGAACCGTGAAAATCACCCCATTTGGCTCCTTGCTGATCCTGAACTACCAATCGTACTTCACTCATTGTCAGACTCCTGCTCTCAAAACAAACATCCAGTAAAAGTTGAATCCACTCACACGCTTCAAAGGCATGTTCACTGGATCCCTCGCTGAAAGTTCCCGGGCCTGAAGCCAGGTGTCTCGAGCGGCACAGATCTAAAGCAAACCCTCGCTTTAGTTTACGAATTCAAGCCAATTTCAAGGTCGGGACGAGTCTTCGTAGTTTTGTGCACGTGTGAACAGGTATAGGTATAATAGTCCATTATACGTATGTCAATACATAAGATACAAAAAACCAGGTTACAGATAGGTGAATGTATGCCAGGTTCTGGCATACATGTAGAATCGCGTCCTGCGGAATGCGTTCTTGCTCCAAACGGAGCTTTGCTTGGCGACAGAGCTCAAAAGCACGCTCCTCTCCCGCATCCAACAACAGCGGCACGCCACCGGCCGCCTCATTTCCACCTATCCACAAAGACTCATACCTTTTCAGGCACTCATCGTCCATGAGTATGCTCTTGGCATGCGGGCAGCGTTCCCGCAGTCGACTGAGAATGGATAAGCCCTCGATATCGATATCGCCCCAGTAGGTGACCCGATTGGTCTGCAGCCACGGCAATCCCAGCAACACTTCGATGCCCTGCCCCAGACCACCCAAAGCGATCCCGCGCTTCACATAGGGAAACGTTAGCAGATTGACTTTGTTCTCGATCAGCACGACATGCGTTCGGACTATAGGTAACGCGGCCAGCGTATTGAGCGGCAGCGAAATCTCTGCACCAGGAAACGACAGTTCCCCCTTTAATTCCTCATCCAGCAATCGCACCAGATAATGCGGCTCACTTTGCCGAAAACCGTAACGCTTCGCGAATTGTCGATGTGTATACTCGCTCGCAATGCACGCCGGCGGCAATATCAGATCGAGCCATTCCGACAATATCTTCTCATGAGTCTCAATGAGTTTTGTCGAGATCGAAAGAGGAAGTTCTCTCGGAAAACAATTGGGTCGCGGAAATTCGCGCAAATAGTCCACCACCTTCAATAGGTCCGCGATATCGGCTTCGATCGTCAACAACTGTTTCCAGTGATCGCGCAACCAACTCTGCAGTTCGGGCTGTCTTTGACGAATCATCGCCAGGCGCTGCGAGAGCTGCCGAAACTCTGTTACCTTATTGATGAAACGCAGCAGGTCCTCGGCAGTCTCGAAAACAATCTCCTGCGGAAAATTTTGCTCACCATAGCGGCGTGTCTTTTTCAATTCCCAACGGACCGAATATCCATAACCGATCTCTTCTTTTGAACGGCGCCGCAGTTGCTGGATCTCGATACCTGCCGCGCTGTACTGATCGCTCACTTTTTTGTTTGCAGCAAGAGTGTATGGGAAAAAATGGATATCTCCCTGTATCCAAGCATCCACGAATTTAGGATACAGCCGTTTGGCTTTCTCCTGAATTTCGTCCGGTGTGATCATCCTGAAGTCCGCCGTCGCTAATGGATTAAATCTGCCCTATTCGCTCGCTTCTATAACCTCTTCGGCCGTCACAGAAATCAGTTCGCTGCGATGAGTATCCTTATTCTTCAACACATGCAGATACGTTCCCACATAAGGCTCAGTAACGCGAGCTTTCGCATCCAGGGGAGCAACGATCAACAATTGTAAACGAAATTTGTCAAAAAGTTGCAACGCATATTCCGCGTGTTGATCATCGCTGCGCGAAAACATTTCATCGACGACCACAAAATGAAAACGATCGCTTTCATCCGCATTAGGATCCAAGTCATATTGATAGGCAATAGCGGCCACCAAAACCAAAAACGCCAGCTTTCCTTTTTCTCCTCCCGATTGACCCGTACCACCATCGTAATGACTGCGACCTTCGCCTGTCTCCCGCACAATCTCCCGAGCAGCAAAATTAAACCAATTTCGGACATCGATGACCTTCTCACGCCAGCGGCTGTTATTGTCATCTCGCAACTTGTCGACAAGCTTCTGAATGCGCATAAAGGTCAGCTCATTAACCTCAGCGGTATCCTCAAACGTATTGCTCAAACAACCCGTCAGATCGCGGCGGAAATCCTGAATCTCGCGGTCCGAACTGTCGCTCGTCTCCAGTTGCATGTAAGTTCCCTTCTTCCACTCCAGCAACTTCAGAGCCTCATTGAGCTGCTTAATTTTGTCACGTATTTCTTGTCGATCCGCCTCTAAGCCCGCGTTGAGCAATCCGATTTCATGCAGAACCTTCTCATTCAGGCGATGCTTAAATCGTTCTTCATGTTTGGGTAGATCATCATAGGCGATACGTTTCTCGAGAGCTTCGAAGCTTTCCAGCGAATCAACCGTCGCATCGATATCGGTTTGTTCGTCGGGAAATTTTCTGAGAAACCGTGTCATGGCTGCAAGAAGGTCGCGTTCTGTCGGCTTAATTCGATCCATCGATTGCTCATAATCGAACCGCAGTTTGCGTTCGGTCTGTTCGGGCAGGCTGGCCATCGAGACAAAGTCAAATTTTTCTTCAAGTCTCTCTCGCAGTTGTGATAGCGTCTCCTGACTTGGACGCAAGGCGGAGTTCGACTCGGTGCGTTCCACCAGATCTTCGGAGCGACCTAATTGCAACTCGCCAACGCGCAATTCGGCTTCAATCTTCGCCTTTTTAGCAATACATTCGTCGCGATCCGCCTGATAGCCGATCGACTCTTCACGCAATTGATCGCATTTCCGTTTAAGCTCTTTGACCGTGTCATTGGATTGCTCAAGACGTTCCTTTTCCAAGCGAAGCTGAGTCGCTTCAAAGTCATGTCGATCATGGTCGATATCATCAAACTCTTTTGTCTCGGCAGCCTGATCGAGTGCGGTAAGCGCCTTGGTGGCCCGATCAATGCGTTGGTTCAAAAGCGAGGTCCGCACATCAAGCTGATTTAACTCGCCCAGGCTGATTCGTAAGCCTTCCGCCAATGCCTCGCGTTTTTGGCGGTTGTCCCAGCCCAAAACAAAATTCCGACGATCTCCTGCAACATTCCGGTCATTCTTTTCATGACGATATGGGCCCGACTTAATGTGCCGCTCTTGGGTCATCGCGGCGCCCACCGTTCGTTGAAACTCGTCGATCGTATCACAGGCAGCGTAATTGTATTGACGAAGGATCTCCCCTTTTAGCCACGGCACAAGCGGATGTTCGGGACGGAAATGAAGTTTACCTCCGAGCGTATTGGCTGCAAAAGCGATCGGACCACTCTGTCGCTTGCGAGGTTCATCATGCAGGTCCTGCGATGTGTCGACCTTGAGGTACACCAAACGCTGGCCTTGTCCCCGTCCGTCGACAAGTCTCGTCTGATTGACGTACCCGGAGACGCGTAGATAGTGCTCGCGCGACACCAACAAGCTGCGAGCAAAACTGTTGAGCACCATCTCGATCGATTCCTCCCATTGCCGCTCATCGGAATCGACAGCGATTAACTCGGCTGCAAACGGCAAGTCCGCCGGGGATAGTTTCAGATCGCGGCACATCCGTTCTCGAACCATGATCAACGACTCTGGCAAGTTTCCCTTGCGTTTCTCCAACGCTGCTAATTCATCTCGATCATCTCCAATACGCTTTTGCAACGATCCTTTCTCGAATTGGACCCGAGAAAGTTCCTCGCGAGCCTCTTCCCGTTCCGTTATCCAACGCTGCTTGGCCGTTTCGATCGCCACACGGAGCTGATGAAACTGTTCGTGCGTATTGGCCCGCTTCTGAATACCAGCCGTTTCGAGCCACGCTTCGAAACGAACTCGCTGGCTCTTCTTGATTCTAGAAAGTTGCTCTTGTTGTTCGATAAGGCTGGGCAATGATCGCAATCGATCACCACCCGCCTGCTCGATTTCCAATTCCAAACGCGTAATAGCTCGATCCAGCTCTTCCTTGAGCCGAGCTAACCGTTCAATTTCCAATTGAAGATTGAGAAGATCTTGTCGCCAGGAAAGGCAAAGCGGTTTAAGTAAAGCCATCCGTTCGAGCGCGAAAAAGTAGGGCGTCGCGGCTAGTAGACTACGCAAGCGAGTTGCTTCCTGTGCCTTAAGCCGATACCGCTCCCCCTCTTCGCGAATCGGCCTAAGCAGTTCTGCTTGCAAACGAACTTTCAGCAGCATTTGATGCGCTTCGATAAGCTCGCTGAAGTGCTTCAAAAGCTGGCCCACGCGATCATCCCAGGCTTTTCGTTCGAGCATATGTTGGCGAATGAAAAGATCGAGTCGTTGCACATCCTTGACAGCGACCGTTTGGTTGAAGATATCCATCGCCTTCGAACGGAAACCGGTCGCTTTTTGCAACCAATGAAAATATTCCTTGTAAGATTCCGTCGCCTTGAAACCTTTATCGCTAAGTTGGCGAACCATGCCACGACTGCCGCTAAGGTTACCCAGATCGTGCACAATCGATTTTTCGCCATCGGCAAAAGCGTACACCTTCGATGCGCGTCCCTCCGCATCCAGGAATAGAACTTGGCATAACGTAAACGACTTCTGGCGGGCTCTGTTTTCAAAGCAGGCAAGCAGTGCAGAATAGTAACCTTGAGGTGGCCGCAAATATTGAACTTGCGGACGTCCACCCTCACCTACCGTACGATCAT
This sequence comes from Pirellulaceae bacterium, assembly GCA_044359485.1. Taxonomy (GTDB): domain Bacteria; phylum Planctomycetota; class Planctomycetia; order Pirellulales; family Pirellulaceae; genus JAFLCP01. Next base: position 24,498 of record JBIKMB010000059.1, read on the forward strand.
AAGCACCGCGGATATAACTTCTCTCGTCGCGCTCATTCTTGGTCGCCCCCGCCGCAACATTGTAATTGCGGGTCTTGGGTTGAACGAGCAACGTGAGAAGCGCATCGACCAGCGTCGATTTTCCGGAGCCGTTCTCACCTACCAAGAGCGTGGTCTCACCCCGCGGCTCAACGGAATAAACTTTACCATCGAATGTGCCCCAATTGAACACTTCGAATTTGGCCAGACGAAAACCGGGCAGCGGTGGACGCAATTCGAGTTCGTTATTCATCGTGTTCATTAGGCGTTCGGTTTTCATCGGGCTGCTCTTTCGGTGCACGAGCCATTAGTGCTAACTTAAGGGCCTCTAGTTCGCTAATAGGAATTCTCGCTTTTAGAATGCGGCGAATTTCCCAGGAGGGAGGTTCATCTTCGAATTGCTTCACAAACTTCAATTCTTCCAGCTTGCGGAGCGATGATTGCAAAGTTCGATTCAATTTGACTTCGTCATTTTGACGGGTAAAGAAAGCGCGCCATAGATCCAGCAGGTCGCGCTGACTTACCACGCAGCGCTGGTTCTGCAAATCTTCTTCTTCGAATTGCCGCAGCAAATCGCGGAGTAAGACGGCTAGCAAAGAGGCTTCATATCCCAGCGGCGTGCGGCGAAACAGTCGAGGGAGAGAATCGAACTCGGCCGCATCGGAATCATCATTGACTTGACGAAGATAGGCCATCCCATCAGGTTCGTCGACGATCAAAGCCAGTCCAATCTTGGAGAAATATTCGCGAAGAGGGGTTTGGAATCGAAGTATCAAATCCCAAATCCGGTTGTGATCATCATAATACACGACACCTTGCAGGAGTCGCACAGCTGCCGGACTCCATTCTGCGGGAAGTCGTATAGCGTCAGAGGATTGCAGGATTCGATCGGCATCCGAGGATGGTGGTTGTGTCATTTCGGTCGATTTCCTCCCTCGTTTGAATTCGAACGCGGCCTGAACATAATACGTGGGACTTTCAGCAAGAGGGGATGCGGATGATCACCCGATGCTGGAAGGGTAAGCAACTCATGATTATTCGCATCGATCCGATGTTGATCATCGTGGGCAATTTGAATCAAGCCTAAGACGTCGACGACGTCCAGATGAAATGGGGAATGCTCGATCACTTCGACCAAACTCCGCGTATGGCCATCGACAGTGAGCTCGCGAATCACTTTTCTCAATCGGCGGAAATCGAGGCGTCGCATTTTGGCAAAAGCGGCCGCTAGTCGCTTGGCATCCTCAGGATCCAACGCTTGTATCTCGGGGGTCGTCGTCTCAAAAATTGGCTCGGGAGTCCAAAGCGTACGCGCAAAAGGTGATTGGACTTCAATCGTCGAATCCACAGATAGCTGGACAACCTCACCCTCGGGTACCCCGCCAATCTTTAAAGCCAATTGACGAATATCCTTTAGTAGATTGGCTAAACGCACCCTCTCCGCTGCCGCTTTCGCATCCAGTAGTCTGCGGAGCGTAGTGGAAAGTCTCGCATTGGTGCGCATCACTTTATCCGCTTCAGCCAGCAAGGATGGTACCATCTTCCGCAAGTGAGCCAGTGATTCATCTTGCTGCGCTAGAGCCTCAATTTTTTGTATCTCCTCAATGTTCTTTATCAGGGCGGTTTGCTGAGCGGGCGAGAATAAAAATCGGACGAAGGCATAAAAGCTAATTCCCTCATCGCGATTTTTCATCAAGTCTTCCGCATCGAGCGCAAAGCCCAAAATACCCCCTCGCGTCTCAATACCTGTCGCTTGCCTCTGCTGTACGTTACGTGCGATACGATGAAAATTCTCTTCAACTGCACGAAAGTCCGCTTGTAAGTCCTTCAGCAACTTCATCGCGGTTTGAAATCGCTCACGAATCTGCGAGGGACGATAGACCTGGACCGATTTTCCCGATTCAATGGCTAGTATCTCTTCGTCGATCGAGGCTCGCTGTGCGCGCAAATAGTCCAGACGTTGCGTCGGATCAGCTGAAGCACCACGTACGATATCGTCAAGCGTATCGATCACCATGCGCAAACGACTTTCTGTACCCACCAACTCCTTACCCTGAGTCATGACGGTGTCAAGAAATCGGATCACTTCTTCAGCATAGCGAGTTAATTGAAATTGAGGCTCATTGGAACTTGCCTCCAGGAAGCGCTGCAGCCAACCGTGGTCGACCCACTGGGCCAAATAACGTTCGGCCGCTCCGGTGAGCAACTGGGGGTCCGATTCATGCAACTCTTCCTGATACATCGTGAGACGGGATCGCAATTCGGCTTGGCCGACAGTAATCGATTCGCTCGATTTGAAAACCTGTTGCAGGAAGTCGATGACCAGCGGTGCAGAATCCGCCCGCAATAAACGTATTGTCGGCGAAGATTCAAAATAGGATCTCAGCGATTCGCGCCGAAATGTCGAGAGGTAGGAGCGGGTTTGGTTCAACGAAAAAACCTGTGCGGGAGCGTTCCTGAAACTCCCTCCTTGGAGACATTCATGCCAACGGACTCATTATATTCGCGGGTGCCCAGAATTGCGAGAAATCGACGAAAACCCCCTGAAAATCGCCGGTTTGCGCGCCCAAAAGCGAGGTAATTTGTGCCTTCCGGCTCACCGTCAACTACAAGGCAACCTGACGCATATACATGGCAAAATGCTCCAGCGTCGGGGTTTGCATCTGAGGGTCTTTGGCAGCTTCATCCCAACGCCGCAAACGGACTGCCGCCTCAAAATGCGGATGATGGCGGAACGCTTGCAGTTCCTCCCCACTCATCAGCCCACCTTGCAACTTCAAGCTCTGAATCGAAGGAGCACTTAAATGCTTTAGATATTCCGGATCTGTCGTACAGAGATATCGTTTTGCGGTGACATGCAGTTGTACGGGGGCAACCACAGAGTCTGGGAATTTTCCTGCTAGCCACCGAGCGGCAAGTTCTTCGTGAGCATCATCAATTCCTTGATCGGGCGCATCCTCGGGAAGATCGTGCAGCAGATGGCCAACATCGTGCAATAAGGCTGCCGCGATCAGAGCCGCATCCGCCCCCGTTTTCTCCGCGAAGTAGGCTGCTTGCAGTGCATGCTGCTGTTGGGTAACCGCTTCTCCTCCATAGTTGGAATCGCCACGTCGAGCGAACATCTCTAAAATATGCTCGACCGTTGACTGTGGCATGCTAGTGTCCCCTGCTATAAGAAAGCGTTTTCGAGCCATAAGAAAAAAAATTTATCACAGTTCGCCAACCTTTTGAACCTTGTCTCATGAAAGTTTAACATCATATTCCCGTTGCTGAACTATAATGCGGGCCCAGTCTTTTCGTCGCTTTTTCAGGATGAGCTATGGTCG
>JBIKMB010000245.1:0-8512 GCA_044359485.1 Pirellulaceae bacterium
CCGTGGAAACGCGCTGGCCCGGTGCGAGTCCCCAAGAAGTCGAACGAGAAATCACTCAGGAACAAGAAGAACAACTCAAGAGTGTCGAAGGCGTGACTCGCATGAGCAGCGAGTCGAGCGATTCCAACTCTCGTATCACTTTGGAATTCGAAGTCGGCACCAACATGGAAAAGGCTCTTCTGAAGGTCAACAGCCGTCTGCAGCAAGTGCGCGAATATCCAATTGAAGCCGATCAACCTGTGTTGAGCACCAGCAATTCATCGGACCGACCGATTGCCTATTATGTTCTTGCGCCTTCTCGCCCCAGCGCTGAAACGCTCAACAAGGCGATGCAAGATTTTCCAGCACTCAAATCGGAACTGGAATACGTCGCTAGCGCAAATCAACCTGGCCTGATGATCTATCGACTGCGATTGCTCGCCGAGATAGAGCCGAAACTTGCGAGTCTTATTCCCGTCTATCCTGATATGTCGACGCTGTTACGGTTCACGGAAGATTATATCGAAGCGAGATTGGAACGAGTCCAAGGCGTGTCGAATGTGAATATCACCGGAGGGCGCGAGGATGAATTGCGAGTCATCGTTGATCCTGAACGCCTCGCCGCGCGCGGTCTGACACTGGATGCTGTTCGAAGGGTGCTCGAGGGACAAAACCTGGATATTTCTGGTGGTGATTACAGTGAAGGTAAACGTCGGTATGTTGTTCGCACTCTTAGTCGTTATGGAAAACCAGAGGAAATCGCCGATCAATTGATCGCGATCCAAAATGGAGTTCCCGTCTATGTGAGAGATGTCGCCGATGTTTCGATGGGTTTCAAAAAATTGACCGGTGTAGTGCGACGCTATGGTGAAACAAGTATCTCCTTCAATGCGATCCGTGAGTCCAATGCCAATGTGATCGAAGTGATGAACGGCCTGAGAGCGGCTGTCGCTGAACTCAATGAGGATCTATTAAAGCCCAAGCAGCTCGAGATCATTCAGGTCTACGATGAGACCGAGTATATCAATTCTGCAGTGCGACTGGTCAACGAAAATATTATCGTGGGTGGTGCGTTGACCATGCTGACCTTGTTGCTGTTCTTGCACCTAAATATTCGCACATTGTTTTTTGGACCCATCATCATCGCCACCGCTGTCGGCGCAGTTGTCTTTAATCCCATTCTCTTTGCTGTCACCTTGCTGATTGTCCTAGTCATTGGGCTGTGGTACGCTCGAGGCGCATTGGTGATCGGCTTGGCGATACCGGTCAGTGTGATCGGTACATTTCTCGTTCTCAATCTTCTCGGTCGATCACTCAATGTGATCTCGCTCGCAGGACTCGCCTTTGCCGTCGGGATGTTGGTTGATAACGCTATCGTCGTTTTGGAAAATATTTATCGCCATCATCAATTGCTGAAAAAGACTCCTTTGCAGGCAGCCATCGACGGTGCCAATGAGGTATGGGGAGCCGTTCTTGCATCGACGCTCACGACGCTTGCCGTCTTTTTGCCGGTGCTCTTTGTGCAGCAAGAAGCTGGACAGCTTTTCCGAGATATCGCTATTGCGATCAGCGCAGCAGTCGGTTTGTCCTTGATCGTATCGATCACTCTGATACCGACAGCGACCGCTCGACTGCTCACCACCCAAAACGAACCATCGTCGACAGGCGAAAATATTGGGCCAGCCACTTCGGTCAACCTAAAGTCCGGTCCGTTCATCTCACTTATCGCTCGTGCAGGCGAACTTTTCAGCGATAGCGTTGCGGCGATGAATCGCTTCATCCAAGGCTCACTCACGCGAAAACTCGTGGTCGCCACATCCATTACCGTTGCGGCCTTTGGGGTGAGTTTCATGCTGTGGCCCAAGGTAGAGTATTTACCTTCGGGTAATCGCAATTTGGTTTTCGCCAATATTCTGCCACCACCTGGTTACAGCAACGAGCAGTTGCTTGAGTTAGGTAAGGATGTTGAACGAACCTTAGAGCCCTACTGGAATACCAACCCTGATGATCCGAAAGCGGCCGAACTACCGTATCCCACAATCAGCGATTTTTTCTACTCCGCTCGGGGTCGTACGATTTTTATCGGTTTGAGAGCCCATGATCCTGAACGCGCCTCGGAGCTTGTACCGCTTATTCGCGAATTCAAAGATAGTATTCCAGGTGCATTAGTTACCGGCCGTCAGTCGAGTTTATTTGAACGAGGCGGAGCAGGTGGGCGTTCGGTGGATGTCGAAATCACGGGGCCTGGTATCGAGCAATTAGTTCGTATCGGTGGCAGTATCTTGCGGCGAACCAAAGAAATTTTCCCAACCGCTCAAGCTCGCCCCATTCCCAGCTTGGATCTCTCCAGCCCTGAAGTGCACGTCGTACCCAAACCCGTTCAATCGCGCGATCTGGGAATGGACGCGTCTATGATTGGTTATGCGGTCAATGCGATGGTCGATGGCGCCTACGCGACCGACTATTATCTCGGGGGAGACAAAATCGATGTGACGCTCATGGCCAGTGAGAAGGTTGTAAGACACTCACAAGATCTGGAATCTCTCCCTATAGCGACCCCCAGTGGTCAACTGGTCCCGCTATCGACGGTTGCCGATATCCGTTTGTCGAGTGGGCCTGAACAAATCAATCACCGAGAGCGACAACGCGCGATCACAATCGAAATATCACCCCCCGAAGATGTCGCCTTGCAAGATGCCTTAGAGACTATCCAGAACGATATCATCAAGCCTTTGCAGGAAGCGGGGCAATTCGATGGCGGTTATCGGGCAACACTAAGCGGAGCGGCCGATAAGCTCCGCGATACGTGGGACGCACTCAGATGGAATGTTCTCTTGGCTCTGCTGATCACCTATCTTTTAATGGCGGCACTTTTTGAGTCTTGGAGTTATCCACTCGTCATTATGTTCAGCGTTCCATTGGGAGCAGTTGGCGGTTTGATCGGTTTGAAACTACTGGGATTTTATCTCATTTGGGGTGGCGATAACCCACAACAACTCGATGTGATCACCATGCTCGGCTTCATAATCCTGATTGGAACCGTAGTCAATAATCCAATTTTGATTGTGGACCAAGCTCTTGGACTTATTCGGTCCGGTTCGATGTCTCGTACCGAGGCAATTATCGAAAGCGTGACCAGTCGTATTCGTCCGATTTTCATGACGACGGTCACCACCGTGTTGGGACTGCTCCCCTTAGTTCTTTTTCCAGGGGCAGGCAGCGAACTGTACCGCGGCTTGGGAAGTGTACTTCTCGGTGGACTATTGATTTCGACAATCGTCACCTTGATTTATGTTCCCACGCTCTTTTCGCTGACGATGGATATCGTACTGTTCATGAAAAAAAGATTCGGAAGCAATAAGGCAGATATGGCTTCATCATAGCTTCATCATTTTGCGGTACACTCTTCCAATTCCGTGATTTGTGGTTTTTCCCATTGGGACGACCACGATAAAAATCTATGCTTAAGGATTTGAATTGTGATTAGACGGCAACGCATTCTTGCATGGAAACAAAATTTTTCTCTTCTTCTGCTGGTTAGTTTCGCAGTCCTGCCACTTTCCGCCAAAGAGCCAAGACCGATCGTGATTGCCCACCGTGGCGCCAGCGGCTATTTGCCAGAGCACACGGAAGGTGCTAAGGTTTTGGCAATTGCCCAAGGTGCTGACTACGTCGAACAAGACGTCGTCTTATCGAAGGATGAAGTACCGATCGTGATGCATGATATCCATCTCGATCAAGTTACCAATGTCGCTGATATATTTCCCGATCGAAAACGCGACGATGGAAAATTTTATGCAATCGACTTCACCTGGGAAGAAATTCAAAAGCTTGACGCCAAGGAAAGAGAGTCGCCAAGATCGGGGACCGCCAATCAGCGTTTTCCCGGAGGCTTCGGACAAAAGCTCATGCGATTGGAAGATGAAATTCGTTTGGTTCAAGGTTTGAATCAGACATTGGGATTAAACGTTGGTATTTACGTTGAACTTAAAGGGGCCGCTTTTCATTTGAAGGAAACCGGCAAGCCGATGGGCGATGTTGTTGTGGCCGTCTTGAAACAATTTGGCTACGATTCGAAAGAGAGTTTATGCTTCCTTCAGTGCTTTGAACCCGATGAGCTAAAGCGACTCAAGTCAGCAAATTGCCCACTGAAGTTAGTTCAGCTCCTCGGTGGATTGCCCAGAGGTGAGACCGATGCGGCCAAAGCGATGTCAGCGATTGCCGCGTATGCCGATGGTGTCGGACCCGCGATCCCCGCATTGGTCGAAGTGACCCCATCAGGCGAAGTCAAATCATCTGGATTTGTCGAAGCGGCTCGCGCAGCGAAACTGCAAATCCATCCCTACACCATTCGCGCCGATCAATTGCCCGCATGGGCAAAGAATATCGATGAGTTACATCAAGTTCTTTTTGACCAGCTCCGAGTCGACGGTGCCTTCACCGACTTCCCCGATCTCACCCGCACGCACGTCAGAAAGTAGGACGGAAACGTAGAGCGATTAACGCTGGAGGTTAGGGTTGACCAGAGCAGCGGGATTGACCAAGTTGAAGTAGTGACCGTGGTCGGCAGTGACTATAACAATAGCATCGTCCCACAGCTTATGTTTTTCCAAATAGTCGGTCACCGCACTAAAGGCATCCTCGCCACTGTAGACGGCTCCGATGGAGTTGTCCAAATTGTTTGCATGATTGGCCCAGTCTACGTCACCCGCTTCGATCATCAGCCACCAACGGTCGCTTTTACTGTTTAGCACTTCCAGTGCAGCTTCCGTCATTTCCTGAAGCGTGGGATTCTCTTTTACGTCGGCTTCTGAATAAACTTCGTTGTCGGGTGTACCCTTCAGAGTGCCCGCGCTGAACGTTGGGTCGTACTTGCCGTCAGCGGTTTGGAACGGCAAGTGTCCACCTTTCACACCGAAGAAACCGAACAATCGTTTCTTCTCAGATGCAGCTTGAGTGGCTGCCTTTTGGAGTAGCTCTTTTCCAGCTAGCGATGGTGTTCGCTGAACCACAACATATTTGCCACCGTGGTTGTGATCGATCATCTTCAGGGTTGCATCGGTCAAATACCGATTGCCTGGTACAAAGTTCTTTCCTTGGCCTCCATCTTTTTCTTTGGTTTCTCCCCATCCGCAGCCGAGGACCACATCCATTCCAGGAAGACCACCTGGGTGTGATACGGAAGGCACTCCCAGCATATCGTTGGTTAAATCTTGGTAGTCGTCGCGATGCACGTTGACTGCATAAGCGCAGGCCGGAGTGGCATGCGAAATGGGAACGCTGGTCACGGCTCCCACTGCAAATCCTTTTTCCTGAAGCTCACGCCCAAGCGTGATCACTTCACGTCCAAACGGGTCCACATTGACTCCATCGTTGTAGGTTTTGAGGCCTGCAGTCATCGATGAAGCAGACGAAGATGAGTCGGTATAGGCATGCTTGGGCGTTCCAGCTGCGATCAAATATTTAAGCTCCTTGGCAACCGACCAAGGATATTCGCCCGCGACTTGCCATGCGAATCCACCTTTGGTGTCTCCTTGCTTGGTAACCTTCTGAGCATCGACATTCACATTGGTACCATCATTCGCGGGACTCGTAACCATGTAACCGTAATCGCTAATCAGATCGCCTGGCGCGTAGTCTTGAAAATTGAGTCCACTCCCCTTCCCTTCGGTATAAATTTTTCCACTCCGCGCGATCGCGGCATTCTGAGCCGATTGCCAATCCATACCGTCGAAAACCATCAGGATGATTTTCTTCTTTCCGGCGGCTACAGCTTGCTTTTGCAAGTGATAAATGTCTGTTTGATCGAAGTAGACTGCGTTGGGATTGTGTGTTTCGGTCGGTTCATGACCGTAAAGTTTCTTTAGTCGCTCCGCATCGCGATAGACGCTCTTTTCACCACGAACAGAATCTAGACCGATTCCAAACGTATAGACAGGAATCAAGCGATTGCTGTGCGTGGTCCAGTTTGAGTACGTTTCCGCACTCGGTCCCCAATGACCCCACTCTGCTTTGTTTTGTTCAATCGCTTTGGTTTGCAAATCCTTGATGTAATCGGATTGGGCCGAAGCAGTTGCTCCTGCACCACCAAACACTAATCCCAAAAGGACTTTACAAAACAAGTTTCTCATGAGCACAACTCTTCCTCAAATTCCAAAACTTTACGCGTAAAACGCTATGATAACTTGCCCGGAAAAGTTATGGGCACCAAGCCCAACCACAGGCTTGCTATTTCAACAGTTTTTAATAACTTTTGACCCTGATCTCCCTCGGGTCTTGCGTTCCTTTTGTGAACCCATCTTAATATGCCAGCGGCTTGTTTGCCGTAAATTTAGGTGGCAATCGTTGTTCTGTTCAAGAACCGGGGGGCGGCCCGATTTTAGCTCTTCTTCGATCAGGAACTTATCATGAAATGTCGATCGTTATTCGTGGTGGTGATCACTCTTTCAGGGCTAGCTCTCGTCCCCTGTGCGTGGGCAACCTCGGTCAGCGCGCAAGAAACCACTGCTGCTGAACCTGTGGCCACACAAGAAGATGCCAAGCCAGAGGGGGAGACCGAGAAGCCCGTAGAGCCCGCTGCTGAAAAGCCTTCCCAGGAAAAACCAGCAGAAGAAAAACCTGCCACACAGACGCCGCCACCAGCCCGGTCTGCTTCCTCTGGCGGTGCCCCGGGGGGTAACGCTCCAGCCGAATTGGCCAAGGTCGTGGACAGTAATCAACAGGCGGCCAATCAGCAACGCGATGTTAGTCGCACGGCTGGGATGATTGCCGGCATCTCGCTCCTGATCGTGTTAGCGTATGTATTAACACGCAAGAAAGCCAAACCGACAAACGGTTAGGTTCCCGTGTGCTTGTTTTTTAGTCGAGCGATGGTTCTTTCGACGTACGGCGAGTAACGCTTTGGTAATTCGCCCGAGGACACCTGGATCGAGTCCCATTTCGAATCAAGTTCGTCGGCGGTCGCTTCGATAAAATCCAGCGCCAGTAGAGCCTGAAGACGCGCGAAATAATCTCCGCTTGGTGCCGTAGCGACGTCCAGCAAGCATTCAATCGCTTGTTGGCGTTGCTCGGGGGATCCATATCGTCCGATGATCTCTCCAGCTAAAGCTCGATTGACCCAATCGTTATCTTTCAAAAGCGGCACGATCCAAGTTAAGGAAAGCTCACTTCCCCGATCGGCCATGGTCAAGGTTCCTTGCAGACCCCAGTACCTCACTCGAGCATCGGCGTGAGACAATAAAGGTTTCAAGTCTTGAGGATTCTTGGCTTGGCGAATCGCTAGGTCTGCTGCAGCGAAAATTTCCTCGATTGGATATGCAGCAGCATTCAGTCCCAGCTCTCGAGGGGACTTATCTTTTGCGAGTTGCTGGAAAACAGATTCATGCATCAATCCCAAATCGCGCGTCGACAGAGTCCACTCGCGCAATCTTATTCGCATCTTATCTAGCGTTGCCTGTAGCTCTTCTTCAGAGGCGAGGTTGTTTACTTGATAAGGGTCTTTGGAAAGATCGTATAATTCCTCGGTGGGTTTTGACTTCCAGAAAAAACTTTGTGCCGCGTTGAGTCGACCCTCCTCAAAAGCTTTTTTCCAGGCGAGCGTGGTCGGCGTTTCAAACATATACTCCAGGTATTGTCCTTGAGGGCGATAGGGAATCCAATTTCGAATATACAAATACTGATGATCGCGAATGGCCCGCGAACAATCATAGCGCTCATCCATGCGATCGCGAAATGCGACCATATACTCAGGTTCCGCTTTTCGCTGTTCGCCCAGAAGTGCGCGACCTTGCATTGTCTTGGGAATGGGTATTCCTGCCAAACTCAGCATTGTCGGTGCAAGGTCGATAAAGCCGACCAATTCATCTACGCTGGAACCTTCGGTAGCCAGTCCTTGTGCGAGCGATTTAAATTTTGCAGGGATATGAACAATCAGCGGCACATGTAGGCCGCTCTGGTACAGCCAGCGTTTACTGCGGGGCATACCGCTGCCGTGATCGCCGAAATAGACCACGATGGTATCCTCGGCTAAGCCATCTTGTTCCAGTTGTTTGATTACATCTCCAACCTGTTGATCCATTTCCTCGATTTTGTCATAGTACTGAGCCCAATCGCGACGTACATCTGGAAGATCGGGATGATAAGGTGGAACAACTACTTGGTTGGCAGCATGTCTTGGCTGATGGGGGCGTTTACGAATTTGGCTTTCGTGTGTAGTTTGAAAGTTGAATACAGCAAAAAAAGGTTGGTTTTCGCTCCGATTGCGCCAATGAGCTTTGTTGCTGGAGTCATCCCAAACCTTTCCCTTCTTGATCACGTTGTAATCTTCTTTGGAATTGTTCGTGCAATAGTAACCCGCCGCGCGCAGCAACTGCGGGAAGAGTTGGATATTGTCCGGTAAACGAACCTCGCTTCTCATGTGTTGAGCGCCGAGCGAGGTGGGCCACATGCCGGTGATTATTGTAGTCCGCGCGGGAGCGCAAACCGGCGCATTCGACCAGCACTGGGTGAAGCGAATCGATGTGCTGGCAAGTCG
>JBIKMB010000439.1:0-8497 GCA_044359485.1 Pirellulaceae bacterium
GGCAGTGATCGTTGCTGTACCTGCGTTGCTGGTGGATGCGGTGGCTGTCCACGCTGCTGCGGCAGTCGCATTGGCTGTTGCGCCTGCAGAGATGTTGACGATATCGACACCGTTACCAAGGTCGGTAATTGTGTCGGTACCCGAGGCGACAGTGAAAGTATCGTTACCAGCACCACCGGTGAGTGAATCGTTGCCTGCACCGCCAACGAGCGTATCAGCATTGGTACCACCAGTGATGACGTCAGCGTTCGCGGAGCCAGTGAGAGTGACTGCCGTTGCGTTGCCGCTGTTCGTAATGGTCCAGCCCGAGGCACCAATCGAAGCGCCAACGTTGATATTAAAACCACTCGCCGTGATCGTTGCGGTACCAGCGTTACTGGTGGATGCCGTGGCGGTCCAAGCTGCTGCTGCGGTCGCATTGGCGGTTGCACCCGCGGAGATCACCACGATATCCGTGCCGTTCCCCAGATCGTTGATGGTATCGGTACCCGAATCGACATTGAAGGTATCGTTGCCTGCGCCACCAGTGAAGGTGTCGTTACCTGCACCACCTGTTAATGTGTCGGCGTTCGTACCACCGGTTAACACATCTGCGTTGGCTGATCCAGTGAGTGTTACAGCGGTGGCATTACCGCTGTTGGTGATGGTCCAACCCGCGGCACCTGTGGCAGCGCTGACGTTGATGTTAAAGCCACTCGCCGTGATCGATGCAGTGCCTGCGTTACTTGAAGAAGCCGTAGCAGTCCAGGCGGCCGTGGCAGTCGCATTGGCAGTTGCACCCGAAGAGATATTTAAAATATCAGCACCATTACCCAGGTCGGTGATCGTGTCGGTACCAGCGGCGATATTGAACGTATCTGCGCCCGCTCCACCGGTGAGTGTGTCGTTGCCATTGCCACCGGTGATCGTATCGGCATTAGCAGAGCCAACGAGTGTGACCGCTGTCACATTGCCGCTGTTGGTAATGGTCCAGCCCGAAGCACCAGTTGCCGCGCTGACATTGATTCCAAAACCGCTAGCCGTGATCGTTGTGGTGCCTGCGTTGCTGGTGGAAGCGGTCGCAGTCCATGCGGCAGCAGCGGTCGCATTGGCGGTTGCACCTGCGGAGATCACCACGATATCCGTGCCGTTACCTAGATCGGTGATGGTATCGGTACCCGAATCGACATTGAAGGTATCGTTGCCTGCACCACCGGTGAAAGTATCGTTACCTGCACCACCTGTTAATGTGTCGGCGTTAGTACCACCGGTTAACACATCTGCGTTGGCTGATCCAGTAAGTGTTACAGCGGTGGCATTGCCGCTGTTGGTGATCGTCCAGCCCGAGGCGCCTGTAGCGGCACTGACGTTGATGCTAAAGCCGCTCGCCGTGATCGAGGCCGTGCCCGCGTTACTTGAAGAAGCCGTAGCAGTCCAGGCGGCGGAGGCAGTTGCATTACCGGTTGCACCTGCGGAGATTACCACGATGTCAGCGTTATTACCGAGATCTGTAATAGAGTCGGTACCAGCGGCGATGTTAAATGTATCGGCGCCTGCGCCACCGGTGAGTGTGTCGTTGCCATTACCACCTGTGATCGTATCGGCGTTAGCAGAGCCGACAAGAGTGACCGCTGTCGCATTACCGCTGTTGGTAAGGGTCCAACCCGAGGCACCGGTTGCTGCATTGACATTGATTCCAAAGCCACTGGCAGTGATCGTTGCTGTACCTGCGTTGCTGGTGGATGCGGTGGCTGTCCACGCTCCTGCGGCAGTCGCATTGGCTGTCGCGCCTGCAGAGATGTTGACGATATCGACACCGTTACCAAGGTCGGTAATTGTGTCGGTACCCGAGGCGACAGTGAAAGTATCGTTACCAGCACCACCGGTGAGCGTATCGTTGCCTGCACCGCCAACGAGCGTATCCGCATTGGTACCACCGGTGATGACGTCAGCATTCGCGGAACCGGTGAGCGTTACGGCCGTTGCATTGCCGCTGTTGGTGATGGTCCAACCTGCAGCACCCGCAGCAGAACCAACATTGATATTAAAGCCACTCGCTGTGATCGTTGCGGTACCAGCGTTACTGGTGGATGCCGTGGCAGTCCAAGCGGCTGCTGCGGTGGCATTGGCTGTTGCACCTGCGGAGATCACCACGATATCCGTGCCGTTCCCTAGATCGGTGATAGTATCGGTTCCCGAATCGACATTGAAGGTATCGTTGCCTGCGCCACCGGTGAAGGTGTCGTTACCTGCACCACCTGTTAGTGTATCAGCGTTAGTACCACCGGTGATGACGTCAGCATTCGCGGAACCGGTGAGCGTTACGGCCGTTGCATTGCCGCTATTGGTGATGGTCCAACCCGCGGCACCTGTGGCAGCGGCGACGTTGATACTAAAGCCACTCGCGGTGATCGATGCAGTGCCCGCGTTACTTGAAGAAGCAGTCGCGGTCCAGGCTCCTGCGGCTGTCGCGTTAGCTGTCGCGCCTGAAGAGACGACCAGGATGTCAGCACCATTGCCTAGATCGTTGATTGTGTCGGTACCCAAATCGACATTGAACGTATCATTGCCAGCGCCACCGGTAAGCGAATCATTTCCACCGGCACCGCGAAGAACATTGTCACCGCTGCCTCCGACGATCGAGTCGTTGAAGCTCGAACCAATAACGTTTTCAATCGCCGTAAATGTATCCGTATCGGAACCGCTAACGGCATTGCCGTTATTGGCGCCGGTAAAGGTGACAGTGACTCCCGAAGTCGCAGTGGTGTAGCTGATCGTATCGCTCCCCAATCCACCATCGATGTTATCGCTTCCGAGACCACCTTCGATCGTATCATCGCCACCACCGGCACTGAGCGTATCGTTGCCGCTACCGCCTGTGATTGTATCTGCGTTCCCCGAACCGGTTAATGTCACGCCGGTAGCATTTCCTGAATTGGTCAGTGTCCAACCCGAGGCTCCTGTAGCACCACTCACGTTCACACTGAAACCACCCGCTGTAATCGTCGCCGTGCCAGCGTTGCTAGTCGAAGCAGTAGCGGTCCATGATGCAGTTGTTGTTGCGTTTAAAATCGCACCTGCGGAGATGATAACGATGTCGCTTCCATTACCTAAGTCGGTAATCGTATCGGTGCCTGCGGCGATATTGAAAGTGTCAGCGCCTACACCTCCGGTTAGTGTATCGTTGCTATTGCCACCCGTGATGCTATCGGCATTCGAAGAGCCAACGAGTGTAACAGCCGTTCCGTTGCCGCTGTTGGTAATAGTCCAGTTACCTGTTCCACCAGCGCCGCCGATACTGATGTTAAAACCGTTGGCGGTAATGTTGACGGTACCATTGTTGCCAGAGGAAGCTGTCCCGCTCCATGCTGCTGCGGCAGTCGCATTGGCGGTCGCGAAGGTGGCGACATTGAAGATATCAATACCGTTACCGAGGTCGGTGATGGTGTCGGTGCCTGCATTAACATTAAAAGTATCGTTACCGGCGCCACCGGTAAGTGAGTCATTGCCATTTCCGCCCCCGAGTGAATCGTCGCCTGTACCACCAATTAGCGTATCATTGTTGTCCGAACCAGATAGCGTGACTGCGGTTGCGTTGCCACTATTGGTAATCGTCCATCCCGAAGCACCAGCAGCAGAACCGACGTTGATACTAAAGCCACTCGCGGTGATCGATGCAGTGCCCGCGTTGCTAGTAGATGCTGTGGCGGTCCAAGCGGCAGCTGCGGTAGCATTGGCGGTTGCACCCGCAGAGATTATGACGATATCCGTGCCATTACCTAGATCGGTGATGGTATCGGTACCCGAATCGACATTGAAAGTATCACTACCTGTACCGCCGGTTAGTGAATCGTCACCTGCATTACCGGTTATGCCGTCGTCACCAATCCCACCATTTATTGTATCATTGCCTCCTCCACCGTTCAAAGAATCCCAACCGCTACCACCGGTTAAAACGTCTGCATTCGTAGAGCCGGTGAGTGTAATGCCGGTGGCATTGCCACTGTTGGTGATGGTCCAGCCCGAGGCACCTGTCGCAGCGCCGACACTGATACTAAAGCCACTCGCGGTGATTGATGCAGTGCCCGCGTTGCTGGTGGACGCAGTCGCGGTCCAAGCGGCAGCGGCTGTAGCATTCGCGGTGGTACCTGCAGCTATCGTGATGATATCTGCGCCGTTGCCCAAATCGGTGATCGTATCGGTACCTGAGTCGACGTTGAACGTGTCCGCACTAGCACCGCCAGTGAGCGTGTCATTACCAGCGGCACCGCGGAGCGTATTGCTGTTTGCATCACCCGTCAATGTGTCGTTAAAGGCTGAGCCCGTAAGATTTTCAAACTGCTGTAACGTGTCCGTTCCGGAACCCACGGTAGCCTGCGCTGAGGTTGTTGCGAGACTTACCGTGACAGCAGAGGTTGCATTTTCATAACTGACGGTGTCCGTTCCCGTCCCACCGTTCAGATTATCGTTTCCGCTGGATGCATAAACGAGGTCATCACCTCCACTGGCATTGACGGATGTTTCCGTAACGCCATTATCGGTAAACGTGTCATTGCCTGCCGTTAGGGTCAATGCTTCGGCAACGTCGGACACGGTCACCGCAACTACCTTGTCAAAGAAAGCCCCCGCAGTATCGGTTACACGAATGGTGATGTTGTGGCTCGTCGCGGTTTCGTAATCGAGTAAGGTGCTGTTGGCTACTGTTACCGCGCCCGTTGAACTGTTTATAGCGAAACGCCCACCAGCGCTGTCGGTTAATGACCAGGTGCGAGTGTCTCCTGAGTCGGCATCGACTCCGGTCACTGTCCCAACCGCTGTACTGTTGGCCGAGTTTTCTGCAATCGTTAGAGTGCCGGTGATGTCGCTGGGAGTATCATTCGCTCCCTGGATCGTCACGGTAATCTGCGTCGTACTGGTCAGGCCCAGCGTGTCGCGCATCGTATAGGTGAACGTATCGGTCAGCGTATTGCCGCTGGTCCGCAATGCTTGTACGGTGGCGTTGTTATTGTCGACGGTGTACGTGTACGCACCATTGGATGCGATATTGATGGTACCGTAAGTTCCCGTGACATTGGAACCTACGTTGGTCGACGCGCTGCCGACCACACCCGCTGCGACACCGGAAACCGCTTTCGTATCACCGGAATCTGCGTCGGTGTCGTTGGTGAGCACGTTGCCGGTGGGGTTGGTGCCCGCCGTTCCATTGTTGGCACCACCCGCTTCGACCGCTGTTGCCGTATCGGCTACCGCGGTCGGCGCAGTGTTAATATCGTAGGAAATTTGAAAGTTGTCGACAAAGAGATAGAACGCTCCAGCAGCGGCTGTTCCGACATCAAAGCGAACGCGCGTACCGCTGGAAATGTAGGAGGTGATGTTGTAGGACTTGCTGCTCGCTGTGGTATTGAGAGTCCGTGAGAAGGTATCAAGCGTGACCCAGTTGACCCCATCGGACGACACATCCAGCGTGATACTAGAAGTCGACGCATTGTTGTCGAGCGTATTGTCGTAGGTAAACGTGAGCGTTGCAGCGTGGGCGCCGGTCAGGTTGGCTTGCCGCAAGATAAGGTCGTTGGCATTGGTGGCTGCCATCTGCAACTGGCCACCTGTGATCAGAATGTTTCCGGTTGTCGCCCCCGCGCCTGCCGCGTCGGTCTCGCTCCAAGACGCGCTCCAGTTATTCGTTCCATCATTATTGGAATAAGCGGCCGCAGCAAAATTGTCTCGCACCGTGTAGGTCAGCATCGTGTGATCCCACGATTCTACAAGACCCTCGGAGAATGGTAGTGAACTTTGAATCCCTCCGATTTGATATTCGAGATCCCAGTCGCCACCCAAGGATTGGTGGCCGGTCAAATTCGTACTTGCCGCGACATCGGTAGAGGTATACGTTGCGAGTGTTTGAACAAGATTTTGGCCGATTTCGGTTTCTGCAATGCTGCATCCATAAAGCAGAATGTCTGCATCGTCGCTCAAGAATCTACCAACTTCAGCCAGGAACTCGGTTTTGGAACTTAACGTGGCGGCATCGACCCAATCGGCGCCAAATTGAAAACCTATAGAGGTACCGTGTGTGACCAAGTGGATGGCATCGAAAGTAACGCTCGTGTTGCCCAGGTAGGACCGTAGTTGCTCCCAGCCCGAGATGGAGCGATCTACCATAAAGACGTGGAAAGAAGTGTTGGTCTCCTGTCGAATCCCCGAAAGCAATTCATAGGAGTCGGGTAGTTTTTCATCGATGAAAACCAGTTCGTGGCGTTCTTGGATCGATTCAGTCTCTGGGGTGAGAAGTTCACCGAAATTCAAAATCAAGTTTGAAGCTGAATCATCATTCTCTTGCCGAATCCAATCTGAGAGCGACGTTCCGAGTCGCTGATCGCTTATTCCTGACGGAGTAAAGGGCTCCGCTTGAATGAGATTTTCGATTTGCTGTAAAGCCACATCGATCGAAGATACGTCCAGCGCGGGCAATTCTACTGATTGCGTGGTTTGAGCCGCTTCTTCTACGGTTGCGGTATCAACCCATGTTGCTGACAGTAGAATTCTACGCTCGAGGTCGCGAATTTTCAGTGACGGACGCTTGCGACCGAAACCTTTAGATTTACTCACGGTTTCTCTACCTCAATTTGAGGGTACATGTTCACTTGCGACATAGCTCTAGCGATACAAACCTAGTTCACAAAGGCAAATCACACTCCTGTTCTTTATCGGGATTCAATCCTTAAATTGGGATAATTAGGTGGTGTTTGACGGTTTCGGTGAAATTTGTGGCAGGAGTTTGCGGCTCATAACGAATCTGCGGTGCCCGAATTTATCGCGACCGAGTGAGCACATAGGCTCCGAGCTGGGTTATCTGGGTTTTCGGGACCTATTTGTAGGACTCTCGCGGACTGACCTGAAATTGAAGGCTTGTTTTGGCCGCTGTTGCATCAAATTCAAGAAATAATTTTTCAGGCCGTTAAATTTTGCCTCTTCGGAATATGAGGATGCCATATCAAACGAACTTGCGGAGTAACCGTTGAAGCTGATTGAGCCGCTACAATCAGAATGCCGATTGTTTCGAGAGGATGAGAAATAATCGGCTAACCCCGTTTACGTGATGGAAAAAACGATCGAACTGCCAAGGTAGGCAAAATGTTCCGACATTTCAGACAACCGACTCAAGTTAGGACTCGATCGAGATTTATGTCTCGATTGTTTTCCAGCGGTTGCTGTTGGTTCTACCTGTTGTGGGTCCTATGGATGAGCGGCTGTAAGGTCGGTCCAGACTTCTGTCGGCCGTCGGTCTCATTACCGTCGGACTGGGAAGTACAGCCTCAAAGTCTCACGTCAGTCGAGCAAACGGAGTTATCTTGTTGGTGGAAGCAACTCAGCTCTCCTGAGTTGGATCTAATGATCGAACATGTTGTTCGCAGCAATATATCCTTGCGTGAGGCTTTGCATCGAATTGAAGAGGCGCGAGCCATTGAGCGGGCAACGGCCGCTCTTTCGAGGCCCGATGCGAGTGCCACGGGTTCGTCGTTATATAAACAATTTAGCAAAACGGGTAATGCATTTATTCCGCAAGGATCGGCGTTTCCACTGCATTCTGTAGGTTTTGATACATCTTGGGAACTTGATTTGTGGGGTAAAATCAAACGCTTAAATGCGGCTGCCATCGCCGACAAGAATGCTTTAATTGAAGTGTACCATGATTTGGTGATATCTCTGTGCGCGGAGACCGCCAAAACGTTTGTTGAGGCTAGGACGTTGCAAGCGCGACTCGCGATTGCGGATCGCAACTTAGCAATACAAGCAGAGACCGTCAAACTGGCCGAGACGAAGCAGCAGGCGGGTTTGGTAACGTATTTGGATGTTGCCCAGGGTTTGTCGGAGTTTCATACGACCGAGGCCTCGATACCCTTGATGCGGCAGCAATTACAGCAAGCCGTTTTGCGATTGTGCGTGTTGCAGGGTTATGTGCCTACGCTTCGTTCTTTGGAGCAATTAGGTGGTGGCCCCATTCCTCAACCGCCATTGGCTTTAGGTTTTGGGGTACCGCAGGACCTTTTGCGACGCCGGCCAGATATACGGCAAGCAGAGCAAGATATGATTCGGGAGTGCGAAAGAATAGGGGCAGCTACTGCTGATCTGTATCCCCAGTTGAGTCTCACGGGCATGATTACTGTTGACTCAAGAAATCTCGATACATTGTTTATAGGCGACAGTATAGCTCACAGCGTCGGTCCTTCCCTTCGCTGGAACTTTTTGAATTTCGGACGGATCCGCAATAAGATCGATGCCCAAGACGCGAAGTATCAAGCAGCAGTCGCGAAATATCGTGAAACAATCTTGCTGGCTACCGAAGAAGCTCTTGGCTCGATGATCTCGTTTCACGAGGAGAATGAACGAAAAATTGCGTTGACCAACGCAACCATGGCAAGTCAGCAGGCTGTCGATTTAGCTTTAGAACAGTATCGCATTGGACTTGTGAACTTTCAGTCCGTGCTGGAAACACAACGTCAATTACTTTCCGCAGAAG
>JBIKMB010000246.1:0-8485 GCA_044359485.1 Pirellulaceae bacterium
GTCATTTCATTTTGAAAAACTTCTTGTTTATCAAAGGTCGGTCGATTTCTCGGACGACGTCTGTCTTAGCACTGAGAAATTTGAGCGTGGCTATGGTTTTCTAGTCGACCAGCTCAATCGAGCTGCGTTGTCCATAGCGGCCAATATTGCTGAAGGTAATGGACGTTTTACGCAAGCAGATCGAAAAAACTTTTTCTTCATTGCGCGCGGATCACTCCAGGAGTGCGTGCCACTTTTGGAACTTGCACGTCGTCGCAATCAAATTTCGGAAGAGAAGCATCAGCAGCTTCGCGCTCAGGTCGAAGAAATCGGTAAGATGTTGGCTGGTTTGATTAATGGCGTTGCAAATCGCTCAAGCAAGTGAAAAGAAAATTCAAGGACAGGAGAAAAGAGAGCGGGATTAGCAGGAGAAAAGAGAGCAGAAGAACAGGAGAGCTTCTCCAAGGTAACGATTATCCAACCTGTTACATTGGCCGCTCCGTTAGTCTGCTCTCTTTTCTCCTCGCTCTCCTCTCACCTGCTCTCCTCTCTCCTGTTCTCCTTACTTTCGGTTCTCCTCACTTTCGGTTCTCCTTACTTCTGGCTCTCCTTTCCAGGATCAGTAGAAAGAATTTCATTTCCGAGGTTGCGGGATTAGCCTTATTCCGATGATGGATCTCGATTTTCATCGGGGATTCCGCAATGTCATTTCATTTTGAAAAACTTCTTGTTTATCAAAGGTCGGTCGATTTCTCGGACAACGTCTGTCTTAGCACTGAGAAATTTGAGCGTGGCTATGGTTTTCTGGTCGACCAGCTCAATCGAGCTGCGTTGTCCATAGCGGCCAATATTGCTGAAGGTAATGGACGTTTTACAGACTAGCCTTCGACTGAAAGGTCGACTTGATTGTTGGACCCGACCTTAACTTCGATAGTGATTTGCGGCTGACTTGGGTTCGAATATCTTCCGTTCAAGCGATCGCCCGAGCTCCCCTGCCCTTCCCCGGATAGCGAAAACTTCGACTCTTTCGCGGCACTTTGCCATACGATGGTCACGCCGTATTTTCCTGCGACGGCTCCATCGCCTTCGACGTTCGTTGTCAGTTTGAAGTTTCCTTGTTCGTCCGTTTTGGCAAAGGGTTTCGGATCATTTACGCGTTCCGATTCTTGAGGATGGAATACCACCAAAGCGTTGTCACACGGCTTGCCATCTTTGGTCGAGACCTTACCTGAAACGGGCAGCAGTTGAGGGCCACTGCTGCCACAGCCTGTAACGAGCACCAAAAAGCAACTGGCAACGAAATAAGCCGAAAGCTTGAACATGTAAGAAACTTTCTATCGCTAAGAAGCAAATTGTGCTGACTAGAATTCTTCGTTGGGTGATGTCTCTGCAGGAGTCATACCCGAACCGTTAGCGGTGATCATGGCAGCGTAGATTTGCGCTGAGATATTCTCCGAGATAAAGCGTACACTGCCGTCGGTGAACACATGGGTTGCTCCGCCAGGATGGAATGCAAACGTCTCATTATTGTTGTGGCAGTTGATGACGCAATTTCCTGGAGAGGATGTGGAACCTTTAATCGCGCCGTCTAAACCGTAGTCATTCTCGTGATGACCCCAACCCCCATCGTTGAGCGATCGGGGCGTTTGCAAACGATTGCCGATGTAAAAATCTGGTCGTCCAGCATCTTCGCACAGCAGTAGAGTATTCGAAGTTCCGTCGACAATCATCCCCATGGTATTCGCTTCGGACCGCTGCTGTCCAAGCAAGGCGATTCCATTGCCCTTTAAGATCGGACGCATGGCACTGAATAAACTGTTTTGAGTAATTCCAGCTCCATAACCAAAAAAAGTAATAGAACCAGGATTGATAGAACTGTTGGTGGCGTAGTCTGTCACAGCCAAATTGCTAAAAGGGAAATTGACTCCAAAATTAAAGTTTCCATTCACCCTTCGCTCCGCTCCGCCTGGGGCGGATGGGCATATGAACGTGCTTATCGTGTTCCGAAGCACCGCTTGATTATCGGGAGAGCCAGGAACGATAAGCGGGCTTGAAAACCACGGGAACTTTTGGTTGTATTGGTTATACAAATTACCTTGCTCAATGTAGGGCAAAAATTGAAACGCCCAAGAGTGCACAATTCCTGGGTAGGGTGAGCCGGGTTGGCCAGGACCACCAGGTGGCAAGCCAAGCTCTACAACAAGACTCGCCGGAAGTTTTTTATAAGTGCTTTCATGATTCAACGCCGCCAAACCGAGTTGCTTCATATTGTTGGAACACGACATTCTGCGGGCTGCTTCTCGAGCCGCTTGAACGGCTGGAAGCAAAAGTCCAACCAAGATCCCAATGATCGCTATCACCACCA
The DNA here is from genome assembly GCA_044359485.1 of Pirellulaceae bacterium. Lineage (GTDB taxonomy): Bacteria > Planctomycetota > Planctomycetia > Pirellulales > Pirellulaceae > JAFLCP01. Next base: position 2,345 of record JBIKMB010000246.1, read on the forward strand.
GTAACTCGACCAAAGTAAACGCTTTACGTGAGGCAGGTCTTCTCCAAAATGAGTGAAGCTGCGTGCGATCGATCAAAATGTTCACGTTTAACTCGCTTTGACAAAGGTAATGATAGTTGGCAACATCGGTTCAAAGTCTCCTTTGACATTGCTAGAATTTTATGAAGGGATCGCGAATAATTCGGTATCTTTTCTGTTTAGAAAAGATGCAATTCAGGTAAGCAGTTATCCTAACAACATGACTCAGCGACACGTGTATCACGTTGGATTGCGAACAAAATAGGGCCTTACATCATGAAACCTATGAAAGTGACCCGTGCGATTCATCCGCAGACTAGCGAAATACGGGCTAGCGATATAATTGGGCTAATCCTCTTTTGTTGCTTCGCGTTTCATTCCACGGATTTATCTGCACAACAAGCCAGTCCTTTCACGCCTGGGTTGCGAGCCCCCAGGCATGGCGGAGTTTATGTCGTGGCTCATCGAGGCGTGCACGACAAGATCCCTGAGAATACTCTGGCCGCTTATCGAGCTGCCATTGATTTAGGATGCGACTTCGTTGAGATCGATGTGCGAACGACAATAGACAATCAATTGGTGTCCATTCACGATGCGACCATCGACAAATACACCGTGAATGGTCAAACAGGCAAAGTTGCGGAGATGAGTCTCGCGGAACTTAAAGCGATCGACATCGGAAGTCGAATCGATCCAAAATGGAAAGAGGAACGAGTGCCAACGGTGGATGAGATCTTTCAGTTATGTCAGGGAAAAATAGGAATTTATCTGGATGTGAAGGCCGCTAATCTAAAAGAACTTTTGGCCAAGGTTCAAGCCTATGGGCTGGAGCAGGATTGTTTGTGGTATATACCCAAGAACAAAGTGCCCGAACTGCGCGACTTGAGCCCTAGAACTTGGCCGATGCCCGATCCTGGACCGGAACGAAATCTTGAGTCGCTCTTAGAAGATTGTAAGCCACAAATCGTCGCTTCCACTTGGAAATATTTTTCTCCAAACTTTATTCGTCGATGCCATGAATCACAAGCGATTGTTATTGTCGATGAAGGGGAAGAAGCAAGTTGGCAGCCTATGCTCGATGCAAAGGTCGATGGAATTCAAACCGATCAACCTGAGAAGCTGATTCGTTTTTTAAGGAAATAAAAGCAAATCTGAAACGAGGGAACAAGGAACCCGCAGATAACGCGAAACGGCGGCAGGCGCCGTCGGCTGATGGCATCGGATGATGTTGTGCGAATGATTATTTTCGGTTTGGCCCTGATTTTTGGATGCCGCAGTGCGAGCTAATTTTTTGATTTCTTGCGATGATTTTCGATATGTTGCTTAAGCTCTGCAATCGCTTTGGCAGGCTTCTGCGATTTTAAAGCATCGACAATGCGTTGATGGCTTGCGACTGCTTCATCCCAGCCTGCCTTTTTGACGCTGTCGCGAAACTTTTGAAAGAAAACCTGTAGCATTTCGCCAAATGCAATCATGGGAGCTAAGCGGCTGGCTTCCAAAAGTGTTCTATGAAACTGCAGGTCGATTTCGACGCGAGTTTGTAAATCCTGCGCGTTTCGGAGTTGCTCCACTAAGCTTTGCAAAGCATGTAGAATCGTCGGATCGTGTTTGATGCGTTGCATCACATACGGGATGACGCCGGTTTCAACGATCACTCGAGAATCGATCAATTCATCCGCATCGACTTGATGGAGTGAAGAATGGAAGCCCAAGTTTTGGGTGAGACGCTGCCAGTCGAGTTCACCGACCGTCAATCCAACACCCGTTTTGGATCTTAATATCCCTAAGAATTCCAGCGCCTTTGTGGCTTCGCGTAGGGTTAAGCGACTGACACCAAATCGTTCGGCCATTTCGGTTTCGGTGGGGAGGCGATCCCCTGCTTGCAGGCGTTCCGCTACGATTAAACCGCGGATTTGTTCCGCGATCTTTTCGCGAATCCTTGGTTTTACAATCGTCTGCAGTCGCTTAGGTTTCGGTTGGCCATGTGGATCAACCAATTCCGATGGGCCCGGCTCGGCGGTATGACGAACCCTCGTTTTTTTGAGGGGAACTTCAGGTTTAAGATTTCTGGAAGTGGTCACTTGCGATCCCTTTGCTCGATTGGTTAGATTATCAGACAATCGAAACACCTCGTCAATTCTCTCCCGGCTTCATTTTTGCAGCTTATCTACAATTTCTTGCTAGGAACGACTCATGAGCAAAGTTGTTGTGACGGATTTTACGTTTCCAGATCTCAGTGTGGAGCGAGCTATTTTGGAGCCGCTCGGTTTTGAACTGATTGCCGCTCAAGCGAAGACGCCCGAATTGTTGATTCCACTGGTTCGAGATGCAGATGCGGTGATCACCCAGTTTGCCTCGGTTAATGCGGATGTTATTCGGGCGATGACCAAATCGCGTGTGATTGTGAGGTATGGAATTGGGGTCGATAATGTCGATCTGCAAACCGCGCGGGAATGCAGGATCCCCGTTTGCAATGTGCCCGATTATTGCATTGATGAGGTTGCCGATCACACACTGGCATTTATTCTTTCCACAACTCGGCAGGTTGTGCCCAATGCACTCCACAACAGAGAGGGGAAGTGGGGATTAGCGACCACACTAGGCGAAATGAAAACGCTGAAGGATTTAACAGTGGGTATCGTGGGGTTTGGGCGAATTGGCCGCGAAGTAGCGGATCGGCTTCGAGGATTCAAGGCGCGCGTATTAGTGTTTGATCCCGCAGTTGCTGCGGCCGATATTGAAGCAAAAGGGGCTTTGGGAGTTACGCTGGAAGAATTGTTAAAACAAAGCGATATTGTATCGCTGCATTGTCCTAGCACCGCGGAAACGAAAAAATTATTGCGCGATGAGACCATCGCCATCATGAAGCAAGGCGCGGTGGTAGTAAACCTCGCTCGAGGTGATCTGATCGAGACGGCCGCATTAGTGAAGGCGCTTCAAACAGGTAAATTGTCAGCCGCCGCACTGGATGTTTGCGATCCAGAACCTATTCCCTTGGATAGCCCGCTTCGATCTCTCCCTAATGTTATTACCGCATCGCATATCGCATCGGCCAGCGTAAAAGCGGTTGCCAAATTGCGCAATTCTGCAGCGAAACACGCGGCCAATGCTCTGCAGGGTTTGCCGCTCACCCATGTGGTAAATGGGGTTGTTTAAACGATACATTCTTCGGTGAACTAACCACTTTTTTCTCAATCGGAATCCTATTATGCCTAAACCATTATTTCGCGGCGTATGCGCTTCCTCGATTACACCCTTTCGCGTGGATGGGTCGCTCGAACTTGATCGCTTGAAGCCGCATCTCGATTGGCTCATTTCGGAGCGCGTCGATGCGATTTCGCCGCTGGGGAGTTCGGGGGAATTTGTGGCGTTGGAATGTGAGGATCGCAAGCGAGTTTTGGCAGCTGCGATCGCAAACATTGCCGGGCGTGTTCACGTGGTGGCAGGCACCCATGATTATTCGACACGCCGCACGCAAGAATTATCCAAATTCGCCGAAGCGGAAGGGGCCGATTCATTGCTGATCGTCCCTCCCTACTACATGGCACCCACACCAAATCAAGTGATGGACCATTATCGTCGCATCGCGGAACAGGTTTCTATTCCGATCTTGGTGTACCACAATATTCCGCTCACCTGTGTCGATTTGAAGACGGAGCATCTGCTCAAATTATTCGAAGAGGGAGCTATAGGTGGGTGCAAAATGTCGAATCCTGAGCCAGATCGCATTTGCGAATTGCTTCAAGCTACCGATGGTAAATTCCATATTTACGCCGGAATTGATACCGTGGCTTTTGAGGGACTGTGTCATGGTGCTGCTGGTTGGATTTCAGGTATTCCCAGCACGGTACCAGGCGCAGCGAAGGATCTGTACAACGCGATCGCTGTGGAAGGTGATTTGGTGAAAGCTCGCGTTCTGTGGAAGAAACTCGCGCCGCTCATGCGTTTGCAATTCCAAGCGTACCATAGTCGTGGCGAAGGGGCGCATTGGTTCAGCACGATGAAGGCCGCCTTGAACATGATCGGTCCACCCGTTGGGGATCCATCACCTCCCATTTTACCCCTGCCGGAATCGTTCCGAGGAACGCTCGCGAAACTGCTTCGAGATCTCGGTTATCAAGTGCGCGAATAGTGAGGATTTGGAATCATGTCTGCTTACGAGCTTGTCCCATTTGATGCGCTAAAGAGCTTTGTGGTTCGTACACTTGTCTCTCTGGAAATGTCGGAACAAGATGCCGAACTAACTGCGGATGTTTTGGCGAGTACCGATGCGATGGGAGTTCACACGCACGGTACCAAATTGCTGGTTGGATATTTGAAAAAACTTAAAGCGGGTGGCTACGTCGCTCAAGCAAAACCTGAGCTAGAACGCGAGGGATCGGCGTGGGCTATCGTTGACGGCAAGCATGCGTTGGGTATGGTTGGCTGTAATTTTGCCCTGGAAGTGGCGATGAAAAAAGCGAGACAGCATGGAATCGCTTATTGTGGGCTCAAGAATACCGGCCACGTCGGTGCGATAGGATACTACGCTTCATTAGCGGCTCGTCAAGGATTTATCGTATCGATTACCGGCAATGATATACCTTCGGTCGCTGTCCCTGGGTCAACGAAAGCGGTGCTTGGCAGTAATCCGATCGCTTATGGTATCCCTGTCTGGAAGGGTGATCCCATCATGCTTGATATGGCCACTGCGGCTGTGGCCGGCGGAAAAGTGTATGCCGCTTATCAACGCGGCGAAGCGATTCCATCTCACTGGCTGATCGGACCCGATGGAAAACCAACCAGCGATGGTTCGCTCTATCCAGCCCAAGCGTGTTTGGCACCGATGGGGGGGCACAAGGGATATGGAATCAGTTTGTGGTGCGAACTGCTGTCGGGATTATTGCCGGGTGGGCATGTGACGTGGCAGGTGGGAAGCTGGATGTTTGATGATCCAAACTTACCAAGCTATCACAACGCATCGTTCATCGTAGTCGATGTAGATGCAATTGCTGGACGCGAAGCATTCGATAGGCGAATCAAGAGGTTGATCGAAGAGATACATACAGCCCCCACCGCTGAAGATGTTTCGCAAATCATGCTACCGGGCGAACGAGAGTGGAGCGAATACCATCGAGCGCTTCGAGAAGGTGTTCGATTGCCGAGTGATGTGGTAGAAAAATTAAAGCAGGCGACCGAAGTTTGCGGAGTGCAAGCGGAGTGGATGCGATAGGTATCCGAAGCTGGGATCGGGGCTGCTTGGTTGATTTGGCTAAAAATACGAGTCTAAGTTTTTTGGTGAAGGTTTAAAAATAACAATGAAGATCATTCGTTATCAGGATTCAGCAGGTAAAGTTCATTATGGATCACAGCAGCAGGATGGATCGGCATTCCGTATTGAGGGAAGTCCGTTCTGCAAGTGGGAAGTCACCGTCGAGAAAGCCGATGTAAAAAAATTGCTTGCTCCTGTCGAACCGCGAGACATCATGTGCATCGGTTTGAATTATCGAAAACATGCTGCAGAGGGTGGACAGGCGATTCCCGAATTCCCTGTTTTATTCATGAAAAACAGCGGTGCTGTGCAGAATCCGAATGATCCGATTTTTATCCCGAAGAAGTTGGTAAGTACGGCAGTTGATTACGAGTGCGAGTTGGCCGTTATTATCGGAAAACGTTGCCACAACGTGTCGAAAGCGGATGCGCTAAGTTATGTTCTCGGATACACCTGCGCCAATGATGTTAGTGCCCGCGATTGGCAGATGAAATTCGGTGGAAGTCAGTGGTGCCGTGGAAAGACATTCGCCACTTTTTGCCCACTTGGACCTATCTTGGTAACAGCAGACGAAATCGCAAATCCAAATGAACTCGGAATTCGCACGATTTTGAATGGCGAAACGATGCAGGATTGGAACACCAATGACATGATCTTTGATGTGCCGACGCTGATCGAATTTCTCAGCGGTAGTACGGTTCTATCGCCGGGGACCGTGATTCTCACAGGCACCCCGCATGGCGTTGGCGGCGCTCGTAAACCCCCCGTTTTTCTAAAGCATGGGGACACGGTGACCATTGAGATCGACCGTATTGGGAAACTGACCAATCCTGTTCTCGACGAAGTCATCGCCTGATAAAGAGCAAAGGGAA
>JBIKMB010000060.1:0-27536 GCA_044359485.1 Pirellulaceae bacterium
TACGCGGTAATTCTCAACATCCATTGCCGCAGCGGAATGCGCTGCACCGGATGATTGCCCCGCTCGCTCTTCCCATCGATCACTTCTTCATTGGCAAGCACAGTTCCCAAGGCAGGACACCAATTGACCAACGCGTCATCTTGATAGGCCAAACGATGACGATCGCGATAAGCATCCACCGCCGCTTCGCCAGCTTCTTGAATCGAACTTGGAATCGGAAGTTCCGAGATGGGGCGTCCCCGCTTCGCTTTCGAATCGTACCAAGTATCAAACAGCACCAGAAAAATAAATTGCGTCCAACGGAAATACTCGACATCCGTTGTGGCTAGAACGCGATCCCAATCATAACTGAACCCGAGCATTTTCAATTGCCGAGTGAAGTTGGCAATGTTGTCCTCGGTCGATTTACGCGGAGGTGTATTGGTGCGAATGGCATATTCTTCCGCCGGTAAACCAAAAGCATCAAAACCCATTGGATGCAAAACGGTTTTACCCCGCATCCGTTCAAAGCGACACACAATATCCGTTGCCGTGTAACCTTCCGGATGGCCGACATGCAGACCTTGCCCGCTCGGATAAGGAAACATATCCAGAACGTAAAGCTTTTCTCCGCGGGGAAAGTCTGGAGTCTTAAAGGTCTTTTGAGCGTCCCAATAATTCTGCCATTTCGGCTCGATCGTTGCTGGATTGTAGCGGGGCATTGAGATATCAAGAATGTAAAAGGATAGGGGGGGCAAAAAACGCTTCGATGTTTGGCCAACCTCCCTGCGAATCGGAAAGCAGCATTTTAACAAAAGCTGGGATTGTATGAGGGGGGAACCGGTTCGACAAACTGTCTAATTCCCATTTTCAATCGAATGAAAAAACTTAGACACTCTCTTGGACTCAAGTATTCGGGCCGGGAATCAGGGACCTTACAACCCGTAAAAACGGAACCTCATGAACTTGTTTCCCTTGGTTTTTCTGGTTTCGATTCAATAATTTCATGCAACCGTTGACGCAGACCACGAATATGGCATCAAACAATAGCGATCCCCTCGGATCGTCTTGAGTCCTTTTTCGTTTTTTCAGCCTTTCTATGGAATTGCGTATGTTCGCTATGAAAAAGTCGATCCAAACGATTTTGCTCGCTGCGGCAATAGCCAGCATCGGCGGTTCCACCGTACATGCTCAATGCCTGCTGGATATTTTCGGACTGGGCAAACCCGCTGCGACGACTCCCACAAATCCATACGCTGTGCCCGGATATCCGTATGCAGCGAATTATCCAGCGATGACGGCCAACTACCCTGTGCAGGGCCAAGGGCTCCAAGGTCAACCGCTCACGGGGGGCCTGCCCTACTCGGCTGGCTATGCGGGTCTGCCCCAGAGCGCCGTCAGCCTCGCTTCCCCGACCAATTACAACACCAGCTACTTCCCCGTTCCAACAACGTATTATCGTCCCGTCGTTACCACCGATCCTCGCACTGGGCAACAAGTTACCACAATGATGCCTTGCACCTCCTATCAGATGCAAGCCGCCCGAACCCCCGCTTGGTCGATCGGACAGTGGCTGCACGGCGGCAATCAAACACCCATGGTTCCCGCAGCCCCCCTGCCGACCGCTACCAGCAGTCCCGGTATCATGCCACCCGGGTCTAACCCGTCTGCGGTCACCAGCACATATACCAATGCGGCCGATCCAAATTCGGTTCCTACCTTGCCAGCTATCAACCCAAGTTTGCCTATCTACGGAACCCAGGTTCAGGCCGGTTACGGCAATCCGTTAAGCTACTCTGTTCCCGCTGTCAGCAATCCTGCTGCCAGCGTGAACAATCAGCCTTCACTAAATGGCTACAGTAACGCTTACAACAACGGCGTGGTTACAGCCAACTATATGTCGGCACCTGCACTAAACTCATATCCCAATTCGCAACCGGTTCCAACCTACAACAGCACCACCGGAATCTACCCGCCCGATTTGAATTTGCCCGCCGCCAGCACAAATTCTTGGAACAATTCCAGTTCATCGAATGTGCCAAGTCTTGCCTTGCCGGCAGAAGCAGCCACGGCCACTCCCGGAATTTATCCCCCCGTACCAAACGATTCGCAGTTTAGTCCTCCGCCGATGTATTCGGCTGAACCAGAACCAGGAAAAACTTCGGCACCAAGCGATCCAGCAGCAATCGAACGTCCTGTTCTCCCACCAGACGATTCAACAAGCCAAGTCGACAGAGGTTCGACTTCGAATTCACTTTCAGACCCATCCAATCAAGGTCGAATCCAAAGCGTGGTCAGGCAACCCTCCGCAGAGACTCGCGAAATGAGCACCAAAAGCATTGAGCAAGTTCGAAACTCGGTAGTGAATGAACGCCCAACTCCGCTGACAACTCAACCAGTCGCGCCTCCTGCGACCGAGAAGGCTCGAGCAACCGGCAACGATAAAGGTTCGTTGAGCCCAGCCCTAAAGCCCATTCCCTTGCCCGAAGGTTTTGATAGTGAGCCTCAATGGAATCCGAGTCTGCTGAACTCGAGCGATAAAACCGCCTCCATCCCATCCTTGGAAAATACGAGCCCGAATGCTCAACCAAAACCCGCCCCAACCGATGACGTTCGCTGGGCTAGTTTTAGCGATCCAGTACGCAACGAAACCAATCGTCCGTCGGTAAGTCGAATTGATGCGAATGTTGAAAGCGGCCGCCGTCCAGCTCCAGTATCGTTGCAGAAAAGTGGCAGCAAATCACGCTACAGCACGGACGGTTGGAAGTCAGCGAAATAGTCGATGCAGAGGCGAGAATGGATCTCGTCATGGCTGAAAAATAATACCATTCGAGTATCGTTTAAAAAAGGACGCCGGTGATGAACCACCGGCGTCCTTTTCGCTTGTTACGATTTTTGTGTCGCTAAGCCTATCTGAAAACCCCAGAAGCCAAGGGAATCCAGAAGCCAAGGGAATCCGTAAGCCAAGGAAATCCGGAAGCCCCAAAAACCGCGGCTAACGCCGTCGACTAATGGATTCGGATAGGCTTTAGGTCACCACTTCGGCTCAGTCCGACATGCGGGGCAAAGTGCGTCGCCCGCAGGCCATCATCACTTGGCTGCCGCGCCTACCAGACGCAACTGGGCCCTGGCACGCGAGATCGCTTTCTCTCTCGCTGCACGTGACTCACTGTTCTTGGCCGGCATCCGCAATGCGACTTCCAAGTCACGCGAAGCGTCCGCTTCGGACAATCGCGAAACTGGCACCATGCGATCTGTCAAAATCGACACGACATTGTTGGCAACCTGCACAAAGCCAGCGTCCACAAAATATCGTTCTTCGTTTTGACCCGATCGCCGAATCTTTAGGCAGCCATATCCCAATCGACCGATCAAAGGGCTGTGCCCTTGCAATATACCGAATTCACCGTCGTACATTGGCAGCACGATAGAGTCTGCGACAACATCCATTTCGGTTCGCTCGGGCGATACAACAATACACTGAAGTGAACTCATAGGATCTTACTTCCCTTGTTTCGCCATCTTCTTGGCTTGCTCTTCAGCTTGTTCGATTGGGCCAACATACATAAACGCAGGTTCGGGGAGGTGATCCCATTTACCATCGCAGATTTCTTCAAAGCTGCGAATCGTGTCAGCTAGCGGTGTGATTTCACCCGGCTTGCCAGTGAACACTTCAGCGACCAAGAACGGCTGTGACAAGAATCGCTCGATGCGACGAGCGCGATGAACGATCATCTTGTCGTCTTCGCTCAATTCATCCACACCCAAAATTGCGATGATGTCTTGCAACTCGCGGTAACGTTGCAGCGTACGTTGTACGCGACGAGCGATGGCGTAGTGGCGATCGCCCACGTACTGAGGATCCAAGATACGGCTGTTCGATGCCAATGGATCCACCGCAGGATAAATACCTTTTTCCGCGATCGCACGTTCCAAATACAAGAACGCGTCGAGCTGTCCGAACGCCGTTGCAGGTGCTGGGTCGGTCGGGTCGTCAGCGGGCACATACACCGCTTGAACCGACGTAATAGCACCTTGCTGTGTCGACGTGATTCGTTCTTGCAACGCACCCATTTCCGTGGCCAACGTGGGTTGGTAACCCACAGCGGACGGCATACGTCCAAGAAGTGCGGACACTTCGCTACCCGCTTGCGAGAATCGGAAAATGTTGTCCACAAACAAAAGCGTGTCTTTACCGGTGGTATCGCGGAAGTATTCGGCCATCGTCAACGCTGCCAACGCAACTCGCAAACGCGAACCTGGTGGTTCGTTCATCTGTCCGAACACCATGCAAGTTTGTTCGATAACTTTACGTCCCGTGGTACCGATCTCGGTATGCTGCATTTCCAGCCACAAGTCTGTACCCTCACGAGTTCGCTCACCCACTCCCGCGAACACCGAATAACCACCGTGAGCCGTTGCGATACGTGCGATCAACTCGGTGAGAATAACCGTCTTACCCAAACCTGCACCACCGAACAAACCTGCTTTACCACCGCGAACGAACGGTGTGAGCAAGTCAATAACTTTAATACCTGTTTCAAAAACTTCCGTGTTGGTGGACAGTTCTGAAACTTTCGGTGCATGACGGTGAATAGGCCAATGATCGTCTGCCTTCACTTCGCCCCGCTGATCGATCGCTTCACCCAAAACGTTAAACACTCGTCCGAGCGTCGCTGTTCCAACAGGCACCGAAACCGGTTTGCCGGTATCAACGCAGTCGAGGCCTCGCATCAAACCTTCAGTGCTACCCAGGGCAACGCAGCGAACGCGTCCACCACCCAAGTGCTGCTGAACTTCACCCGTCAAATTAACTTTTACGCCTTTTTTCTCGGACGAAATCTTTACCGCGTTATAAATCGGCGGCATATGTCCTTCGGGATACTCTGCGTCGAAAGTCGAACCGATCACCTGGGTGATTCGTCCCACCATCCGGCCTGATGTCGCAGTTGCCATATTTTCGAATCTCTTTACTGAAGGAAACGTTTTGTTGTTTGATCCGTATAAATTTGATTGAAGCGTCTAGCGAATTTTGTCGCATCCAGCAAGATGCATGCTTATCCTTCCAACGCTTCCACACCACCAATAATTTCCATGATTTCGCGAGTGATACGAGCCTGTCGAGCGCGATTGTACGTCATCGACAATTGACCAATCATCTCACCTGCGTTCTCTGTGGCGCCTTTCATCGCGACCATTCGAGCAATCTGCTCACTGACGGCCGCATCCAAAAAGCACTTAAACAATTTCACTCGGAAGCTGGCCGGTACGACTTCTTCCAAGATGCTCTCCGCCGAAGGGAGAAATTCGTAATCCGATGTTTTCTTGTCGGTTGCCGAGACAGTGGTTTGAGTCGGCGTATCCAAACCTGCCAGAGGCAAAAGCGTTTCAACAACAGCTTCCTGTTTGGAGCTGCTCAAGAAACGCGTGTAGGCTACGTCCACTCGATCGATTTCACCGGCAATAAATCGCTCCATCAATTCGTTAGCAATCACAGCCACATCGGCAAATGCCGGTTTATCTTCGAATTGAGTGTAGCTTTTATCCACCGTTAAATTCTTGAACTTCAAACCGTTGATTCCGCGTTTGCCACAAACGTGCAATTCGATGTTCTTTGTGGCAGGGAGCAGATCTGTACGCTTGGCCAACAGCACTCTCAAAACGGAGCTGTTGTAGCCACCGCACAATCCACGGTTACTGGTCAAGACCAGCATCGCGACATTGTTCGTCTCCGGTCGGGCTTGCAACAGCGGATGTCGAATCTCGCTCACCGAATTCGCCAAATCGCGCACAATCTGCGTAATTCGCTGAGTGTAATCGGTAGCAGCCGAAGCTCGATCCATTGCCTTCTTAAATCGCGCCGTCGCAATCAACTCCATCGTTCGCGTAATCTTGCGAATGTTGCGAATCGATTTTCGTCGTTTATCAAGTAAGCGGATATTTGCCATTTTTCTACTACCGATTCTCGTTCATCAACAAAGCTACCAAACCAACGTCACTAGCTCACTCGATAACCGCGTTTGAATTCTTCTATCGCAGCTTTCAAACCATCTTCCAATTCGCTGGTCAAATCGCCCGACTGAGTCAGTTTGCTGACGTATTCGCTCTTGCGATCTCGCATGAACTGCAAGAAATCGGATTCCCATTGACGAACCTTGTCGACCGGAACATCGTCCATGTAACCTCGAGTACCCGCGTAAATACTGAAAATTTGGTCGATCACATTCATCGGTTGGTATTGAGCCTGCTTGAGCAACTCAACCATTCGATAACCGCGATCCAAACGAGCTTGTGTGGCGGGGTCAAGTTCGGTACCCAACTGGGCGAAAGCAGCCAACTCACGGAATGAAGCCAAGTCCAAACGCAAACCACCGGCGACCTTCTTCATCGCTTTGATTTGGGCAGCACCACCCACGCGTGAAACCGAAATACCAACGTTCATCGCAGGTCGAATACCGGCAAAGAACAAGTCCGGTTGGAGATAAATCTGTCCGTCTGTAATCGAAATCACGTTGGTTGGGATGTAAGCCGAAACTTCACCTTCTAAAGTCTCGATGATCGGCAGGCTTGTCAGCGAACCGCCACCCATCGCTTTGGACAACTTGGCAGAGCGTTCTAGCAGACGGGAGTGGCAATAAAACACGTCCCCAGGATAAGCTTCGCGGCCTGGCGGACGACGCATCAACAACGAAAGCTGGCGATAAGCCACAGCTTGCTTGCTCAAGTCATCATACACAATCAACGCATGCTCGCCCTTGAACATGAAGTACTCAGCCATCGCGGTACCGGCGTACGGAGCAATGTACTGAAGTGGTGCAGGAGCGGACGCACCCGACACAATCACAGTGGTGTAATCCATCGCTCCCGCTTTACGCAGAGCTTCAATCACCAACGCGACGGACGAATCCTTCTGTCCCACAGCGACGTAGAAGCATTTTACGCCTGTGTTCTTTTGATTGATAATCGTGTCGATCGCAATAGCCGTCTTGCCCGTCTTGCGGTCACCGATGATCAATTCACGCTGGCCTCGACCGATGGGCGTCATCGCATCAATCGCTTTGATACCCGTCTGCAGCGGTTCATGAACAGGTTGCCGTTCGGCCACGCCCGTCGCGATCACTTCAACAGCTCGCTGTTCGGAAGACTCCACCGGCCCCTTGCCGTCGAGAGGATTGCCGAGCGGGTCAAGCACGCGACCTACCACACCAGGACCAACAGGCACCGACAAAAGTTTGCCCAAGGCTCGAACTTCGTCCCCTTCGTTGATCGTCAGATAGTCGCCGAGAATAATAACCCCGACGCTATTCTCTTCCAGGTTAAACGCCAATCCGATCGCACCGCTAGGAAACTGAACCATTTCCCCAGCCATAACGCCGGACAGACCGTAGACGCGAGCAATACCGTCACCGACTTCCAGAACCGTGCCGACCTCGCGGACATCGATCTGGCTCTCGAACTGCTCGATCTCGCTCTGAATGACCGATGCTATTTCGTCCGAGTTGAATTTCATGGACCCACCTCGATCGCCCTTGTTGAAAGGCTAATAGTTTATGAAAAACCGGCCACAACTACCGGTCGAAAATAACCAAAACACCAACACTACATTGCAGCGCGACAACATCGAAACAAGCAACTAGCTAATCAAAGAAGTGCCTTCTTTGCTTAACGCTCGCGCCGAACCCGATTTTGTTGCTCGAAGCATTTGATCAAACTTGCCTGTCACACTGCCATCAAAAACAGTGTCACCAATTCGTAATACCAAACCACCAATGATCGCTGGATCGACCTTCGTGACCACACTCACTTCTCGATTTAACTTCGACTTGAGTTGTGTGCGAATGCCGTCCACTTCCTGGTCGCTCAGCGGCAAAGCACTCGTGACGGTCACCCGAACTCGCCCCAACTCTTCATCGCGAAAATCAGTAATCGATCGCTGAATCCCGCGAACATAATTGAGCCGTTGGCGACGGCACAGCACTTTCAAAAATTTCAAGACCGTTGGGTCGACATGCGAGCCCAAAATCTTTTCAAGCAACGATTCCTTCTGCTCCAAGCTCAGCTTGGGAGAATTCAACGCCGCTTCGAGTTTCGGATTCTTGCTTAATACCTCTTCCACGACCGATTGAAATTGGCTGAGCAACTCGTCGGTGTTGGAAGACTTTCGCGCAACGCTGAGCAATGCTTTCGCATACACTTCGCCTACGTGCTCTTCTTCGCTATCGAAGACCGTTGCAACTTTGGGCATCTCTTGCACGTTAACACTCCGAACCCGTAAAACTCACATCGAAACCAAACCCACAACGTCCAAATTTCTGTCCATCTAAGCCGGCCCGAATTGATCTGTCACAAGAAACTCGCGCCGTAGCTCGTATGTTCAGAACTAGTTATGACTGGGGAACTGCTTTAACACATCGGACACCAATTGCTGGTGGTCTTCCGTTTTCAACTCACGCCCCACAATTCGCTTGGCCAACGTAAAAGCCAGCTCTGTCGACTTCGTGGATAGTTCCGACAGTGCAACCCGTTTGGCCGAATCGATATCTGCCACCGCTTGAACTTTTTGTCGAGAAGCTTCCGCTTGTGCCTCGCTGATAATCTTTTGACCGGCTGTTTCCGCGTCCTTGCGGGCTCTAGCCAAAATACTCTGCGCTTCCTGTGCGGCCGCTTCCAGCTTCAGTTCGTATTCTCGAAGTTTGGATGCTGCATCCGCCGAAGACTTTTCCGCATTCGCGATCAAGGCATTGATATCCGACTCTCGTTTGGACAATCCTTGCATGATCGGACCCCAAGCGAAATAGTAGAGACCTGCCAGCAACAAAAAGAAGACCACAAGGGAGAATAACGTCTTGTCCGTTCGAATGTCGACCGGAGCTTCCAGCGATGCCGAACCATCTTTGTGGGTATTGTCCAGCTCATCGTGACCATGACCGGCGGCATGCGATCCCCCTGCCGCGTTCTCATCCGCATGCGAGTCCTTCGCTTTCGTTTCACTAGCACCAGCCGCTGGCTTCTCCTCTTCGCTGGCAACCGCATAGCTACCGAAAGAGGCAAAAAGCAATAGCCCTACAATCCATCCGAGCATCGCAAAACCATTCAGCGAGTTTTGGATTGTCCAATCGCCGGATTGCTGACCACGACCGGAACTCGAAACTCGAGAACCAACAAACAGTTCGCGAATCCAACTTTTTTCAATCAACATGCTTGATCTCATGGCAACGTCCTACGACAGCAACTCGAGCACCACAATAAACGAAGATCAAATGAGACGAGGATCAAAGTTTCGCAAATCCGACGCCACAGAATCCCGCAGGCGGGTTTCTTCGCCGGAATCGCAAAAGACCCACGAATCAGTTGCCGAATGGATTCTGGCCCGCGCAAACGATAACTGCGTAAAAGCACAAACCTTCGATAAGAGCGGCAGCGATAATCATTGCCACTTGGATCGTGGTCGCGGAGTCAGGTTGACGAGCAATCGACTCAACTGCACCCTTGCCCAAAAGACCGATGCCTAAGCCCGCACCGATCGCTACCAAGCCGGCACCGATAGCACCGGGAATTGCACCTGCAACGCTCTGTTCTTGAGCCATTCCAGGAACGGCCATCACGAACATAAGAGCCATTGCCCACAATACAACACGCACCGAATTCACCACAGCAGATTCTCCTGAAAACAAATGATACGAGATAAACCCGTTCCAATATGGAATACTAATTTACAAACAATCCAACCTCATCTGCTAACAGAATCAGTGATGATGATGGATCGCACTACCAATAAACAACGCCGCTAAAAACGTGAACACGTAAGCTTGCAAAAAGCAAACGAACAACTCAAGAAAACTCAGCAAAGTGGTTCCCAAGATGGAAACCACGGCTATGACCGACCAAGTTCCCGTATGCATCGTTAGCGCCTGAACGCCAAAGGCGATTCCCATAATGGCCAACAGCACCAAGTGACCCGCGACCATGTTGGCCAATAAACGAATGGCTAAAATCGCATGTTTGATACAAAACGAAACCAATTCAATAGCCAAAATAAACAGCGATAACAGCTTGCCGATTCCAAAAGGCAAGTCGATCTCTGGAGCTTGATTTGCGAAAAAACCAACCGGCCCCAATTCTTTGATTCCGAAACCTATCGACGTGGCAAACACAATGCCTGCCAACGCCGCCGTCGTTCCAATCGCTGCGGTCGGCGATCCCAAAAAGGGAATCATCCCCATCAAATTGCAGCCGAGAATAAAGAAAAACATAGTCCAGAACAGTGGCAGAAAACGATCGGCATCATGATCGCCCATCGCAGGCACGACTACCTGATTTCTTACGAACTGCAAAGAACCTTCCAGCAAATTCCAGACCTTGCCTTTCGGCGAGGCTCCATCCTTCAGCTTGCCCGCCAACCAGCGGAAAGTGAAAAGGACAATCACTGCCACAGCAACTTCGAGAATCATGTACCGCGTGAGACAAAATCCAGATTCAGGCTCATACGCATTGCGTAGTTGTCCACCAAATATCTGAGGGATGAACACTTTACCCGACAGAGCTTGATTGTACCCATCCAGCTTGTGTTGGTCCCACTTGGCTCGACCCTCGGTAATGTAGGTTTGCACAACCTTGCTGTCATTCGCGTCTGCACAAACCTTCTCCCACGCCGCTTTCTTCTTGGGATCACGTCTCATCTGGGCAACCCAGCCGAATTCCTCCTGTGGGAATTTCGCCAGGTACGCATCCAAAGAGTCACGGGCATCCTTGGCATTTTTCTTGGCCCAACTCGCAGCTTTCTGTTCGAGTTGAGTCGCGCCATCGTTCAGATAACGATCTAGAGGCTTGCCGTGATTGGCATGCGAGTGCTTTGCCTTCAGCCAATTCGCCTTGACGTTTTCAAGCTTGCTCGGATCACCAGTGATCTCGATCAACGACTGAATAAAACGGTCTGCTTCCCAGTCTTGATATTCATCATCTAAACGAAAAAACCAAGGAAAGTTCGCAGCGATTTGCGCTGGGCTGTCATAGTGACGCTGCCAAACGATTTTGGGAACGTCGAAATAATAGCTATCTTTAACGTGTAGTATGTCGGAGGCCATGCGTCATTAACTGCTTTGCAAGGTTTCTGAAGCGTTCATGCCTAAACGTTTGAACTGGCGAGTCAAGAGCCAAGATTGTAGTAACAGAAGCGGAAAATAACAGGCCACTAAACCCGACGAAAGCAGAAAGTCTTCGCCCGTTCTAGAAACCATTAAAAAGATCAAGGCAGCCGTTGAAAAAGTACTTCGCCAAGCAATGCTGATCAGGGCCGATAAAGTACCCCAATGCACGTGCGTCGAACGAAAATTGAAGATCAACGGAGGAGTAAATGCGACCAAGGCGAACAACGCCAGCCATAAGGGAACCAAGTAACTCGCGGACCACATCGCGACTTTGTCCTGCTGCGCTAGCCACAAATACGCCAGGCTCATCGCGATCAAAATAAAACCAACCGAAATTTTGATTTCCGGCATCGCCATGCCAACACATTTCGCCAACGAACGCTTGACTATCGGTTTCTTGGCAGCCGAGCCTCTCGTCAATGCCGCAGAACTCACAGCGGGCTGCTCAGCGGTAGACGCCATGCCCAAATATTGAGTTTCAGCGGTAGGAAGAGTCGACATGGATAAGTCACACACAAACAGAATCAAGAAGAGAACTTTTATTTCTTTCTATTCGACTTTTGCAGCGTCACAATCAAGACGAACAATCCGATTGTCATACCGAACAGAAACCCTATGGCTGCCACAAAATTGGTTCCCAGCCAACGATCTACTTGGTTTCCCACCCAGCCAAAGCCGAACATAACCAAGCTAACCGCAAGTGTCCGCGACAACAAATCGACTGCCTCACTCATAAAAGATTGATTAGGCATCGAATTTGTGACTCCACAAGCCGCTATGAAGAACAGCGCTATAAAAAGCAGCATTCACTGCCTCTACTCGCCCCGCCCTGCACCAAAGTCCACCCGCTCTCGGAAGACCCTCGCGGACCAGTCGAGGGGCAGATTACGGTCTGGTAAGATGCAATGCAAGCAAAAGCGACAATTTGACGCAGAAATCTAAAGGGCTTCTTCAGTCGGTCTAGAAGGTGGCGTATCTAAAGAGGCTCATTCTTTAAGGTGTCAAAAGAGCCTGTTTCCGGCTGTAGGGTGGTATGGGTGTAGTAAAAATGGGTGGTTTTTTCGGTATGTTGTGGATATATTAAAAGTAACATCTAGTCGAAGCGAAACCCTGTTGGCATACTACAAGTCTATACAAAACTCCCACTATAGGCTCTCACCGGATGGATCAACGCCACGAGATGGCCTAGGTAAAAGGTAAAAGGGGGTGATGTGCCGGTATCCAGTCCACGGCACGGAGGGCGAGTTCTGGTCGACGTTTTTTCCTTCCCCGAGCGTTCAGAGGTGAATCTGAAACGCTGGAGGTGCGACCTTGATCACAAAAGCCGACTTGAAAACGCAAACAAAATCGGAGCTAGGCCGACTCGCCAAGGGGTTAGGCGTATCTGATTGGCAGAGCATGCGAAAAGAAGATTTAGTTGCCCTGCTCTCCAAGAAAAAAGCTCAAGGCGAATCCTCGAAAGCCGCTGCCGCTAAGAAAACCAGTGCACTTCCCAAAAAAGCTGCTGCGAAAAAAGTGGAGCCAACCAAAGTTGTTCCAAAGAAGGTCGAAGCCAAGGGAGGTGCCAAAGCAGTACCTATGAAGGCTGCGGCAGATACCAAACTAAGTCATCGCGAAAAGGCTAGTGCGTCCAGTAGCAAATCCAATGAAAAGGCAGTTTCGAAACAACTCGCCCCTGCCTCCGCAAAAGCCGCTCCTTCCAAATTAACGGCAAATACCAACGGCAAATCCAGCGGACGCCGTGCAACTGCAGAGGTTGCTCAAGCTCCCGTTAAAGCAGCCTTGAAAACTTCGCTGACGCCCAAAAAAGGCCAAGTCAAAGAGGCCGCGGAAGTTAAAGCGGCGAAGAAGAAGGGAAGCGACGTTCCAGCGATCGCCAAAAAAGAAGCGACCGCCGCTCCCGCCAAAACCTCAATCAATAAACCGGTAGGCAAAGCACCTGCGAATCCCGCAATTCCACCCACTTCCAAAAAGAAATCGGTAGAAGCCCCAAAGCCAGAAAAGAAAAAGCCGGTCGCCAAGAAGCATGTCAGCACAACCGATGTCAAAATCCTCGAGCAGTTACGAAAATTGCAAGAGCAACGCGACCAGTATAAAGATCTAGCTCAGCCTCCGATGAAATTGGCGGATCCCGTCCATTTCGCCGAAAAACTTCCTCCGAAACCAGAGGATAAGGATCGCGTTGCCCTGATCGTTCGCGATCCATTTTGGCTTCAGGCTTCCTGGGATGTCAGTCGCCGAGCCATCGAACGCGCTCGAGCCTCGATGGCGGAGCATTGGCACACAGCGAAACCGACCCTTCGATTGTTGTCGATCGGAGGCGCCGGCTCGACCAATGCGTCCGAAACGGTCGATCGCGATATCGAAGTACACGGCGGTGTTCGCAATTGGTACATCGAAATCAAAAACTCGCCTAGCACATTCCGTGTCCTGTTAGGTTACCTCGCTTCCAACGGCCGATTCCATGAATTGAGTCGCAGTAATATTGTGACCACGCCCGCTCCCGGAAGCGCCGATGCGGTCGATGGCAATTGGGCCGATATCGCACAAGATTGCGAGCATATCTTCGCACTCAGCGGAGGCTACAACGCCGAACATGAGTCGAAAGAACTCCAAGAAGTGTTTGAAGATCGGCTGAAACGCCCCATGGGCTCACCGCCGTTGACCCAGTTCGGCAGCGGAGCAGAAGCACCATTGAAACGCAAGAAGGAATTCCAATTCGATATTGATGCGGAAATGATTTTGTTTGGCGTTACACACATTGATGCTTACGTTACGCTGGGTGGAGAGCCGGTAAAAATTCGTGAAGATGGTTCCTTCTCCGTTCGCTTGCCATTGCCAGATCGACGCCAAGTCTTGCCGGCAGTCGCCAGCTCGCGCGACGGATCCGAACAACGAACCATCGTAATCGCCGTCGAACGCAATACAAAAGTTATGGAACCATTGAGCAAGGAAAACGAGGAGTGATTTGCCCATGGAGCGGGCCGAACAACTAGTTCACTGGTTTTCCAATTATTCTTCCTGTGTCATCGCCTTCTCCGGAGGGGTTGATAGCGCCGTGGTTGCCCGCGCAGCAGTCGAACGACTTGGCGTACATGCTCTCGCGGTGACTGGTGTCGGCCCCGCAGTCGCGAAATCTGAAATAGATATCGCCACAGAAGTCGCTCGACAAATCCGTATCACTCACCAGATCATCGCAACGCACGAAAGCGAACTCGCCGCCTACCGAGCCAATGATCTCAAACGTTGTTATCACTGCAAGTCCGAACTCTACGGAACGCTCTCCCGATTAGCACACCAGCGACAGATAGAGCTTGTTGTGTCAGGGACAAATTTCGATGACCTCGGCGATTATCGACCAGGTCTACAAGCCGCCTCAGAATTCGGCATTAAACATCCACTGGCCGAACTGGGATTAACCAAATCCGACGTGCGCGACCTGGCTCATCACTGGGGATTGAGCGTCGCGGAAAAGCCTGCCTCCCCATGCCTGGCCAGTCGTGTCGCTTACGGTGTCGAAGTCACTCCAGAGCGACTGAAAAAAGTCGAGTCCGCGGAAGCTTGGTTAGCCCAAAAAGGTTTGAAAGAATTTCGAGTGCGCGTCCACGAAAACGAAATGGCTCGACTCGAACTTCGCCTAGAAGATATCTCGCAATTCTTCCAGGACGAAAGTTTCAGATCCGAAGTCGCTCATGAACTGAGACGCATTGGCTTCAATCGCGTCACGCTCGATCTAGAAGGTTTCTGCTCGGGGAGTTTGTATCAGCTTAAAAAAGCTAGCAGCTAACGACCCGGTGAACAAACTTTAATCGAGAAAATCTTGGTCTTCCAATCGCTCTGGTACATACACTTCGGTAATGAAACTGATCCCGCGATTAATGAGGGCTTCGACTTCCAGTTTGAAATCGTTCTCGAGCATCTTGTCGATTTCTTGCTGCCATTTCTTTTTTCCTTCAAACCAAGGATATTTCTTGATCTGAGTTGCGCGTTTTTTATCGTTATCATTGAGCCGAATGGTTACGTTTCGCGATAATTCGCAGCGTTCAAAATCGATGCTGCGAATTCCCAGATATCGCGCTTCGGGGATCGCCATACGAGCAGATTCGAAAGCCAGATTGATCGAACCTTGTTTGATAACGCTGTAAATATAATATCCCCACGGATCGTTATCGAGCAAACAATATACCGGTAGTTCGAGTTCGTTGTGCAATCGATGCAGCATGCGACGAACGCCTCTCGGAGGCTGTCCCCCGCCATGGGTTAAGATACAGTTTTGCTTCTTCCAAAACTTATCTTCGTTGAACCGTTGCCAGACCGTATTTTTTTCGACATGCAAGATAAACTTGGCATTGCATTTTTTGAATTGGACGCGATCTGGTTCCACAATGGAAGGAATCCCATAGCCGCCGCTACCCATTCGCGAACAATCGATTTCATCTCCGTTGTCGATCAGAGTAATCGGCCCAACCATATCCCCCTTCTTATCCGCATACAGATGGAGTTCCTCACGCAACGAGGAGCTCAAGACCTCGAGATCTTCGATGATCGGATCCGAGTCGCTCTGTTCATCAAAGGTTTCTTCCTTGGTTCCCTCAATGGTATGTTTGAGCAAATAATAAAGTCCTCGAATACTCGTTGACTTCCCTTGCTTGATCAGTTGCGTGCACCCACTGCCGATCAGCAGCGTCTGCATGTAGGCTTTCGCCTGTGAAAGATTAAAAAGATGGCGACGATTGGTATTCTTCCCCATCTCGATAAACTTTTTGGTCCGATTGAACTTCACATTGGAAAGCGAGCGCGAAGGTATATCCAAAAAGGGATCGCGAACACGTTCGGCCGCTTCGATAACCGTATCCGCTAAACGGCACAGATTATCGAGCGTTTTCACATCTTGTTTGCTCAGTTCCACATCGGGCTGGGTCGGCTCAGGGGCAGGACGTTTCTTGGCCATATAGAAGTATCTCTTTTCGTCGATGATCGAATCGTTGGATGGGTGCAGTTAAAAAACGGTGGAGCCAGCCTGGCTCACGATGGCGGCGCGAGGATGATCACATTGTTATCAGCTTCCAGGGTTTGCTCGACTTTTTTGCCGCGCTCGTCTAGTTTGATGTCCGCTGTCGAAGTTCGTTTCACCGCAACTTTTTGGAGTCGTTCCAATAGACCTTGTTGTTCTTTTCCTTTGATTTCGGCAACGCTACTGGCAACTTCTTTGAGGTAACGCATGAATATACTTCTGCGTTCTTCCTCCTCCGCCACTTGTTGCTTGCAGCGCAGATACATGGCCAGTTTTCGACCTACGGCTTGCAGTCCCAGCCGCAATTCTTTTTCTATTTCTGGATAGTTGGCTACAGCTTCCTTCGATTCGCTAGTGAAGGGTACCCATACGCTGGCGACATGGACCATTACGGCGATGGGGCCATTGGGCAAGGAACCTCGCGATTGACTGAGGCCGTACGACCGCCAATTCATGTTGATGATCGATTGCGTAATCGCGCAGGCACCCGCCTGGAATTGCAAAGGGACTCGGTTGGCAAATCGCATCACGGTCATCGATTGCCCTTCGCTGATGCTCACCTCATGCAACGCCTCATGCAACGCTGCCCGCTGCGTTTCGGTCAGTCGTGCGGGGGAACAGCGAGGCGGGATTTTCGCTTCCTTAAGTATTTTGTCAGCGCTTTCACCACCGATTCCCTGAAAAGCGTCGATCAAGAATTTCCTCAAACTGCGAATGTCGCTTTGGGACAGCAACTCTTCCAGCGCTTCTCGCGTTACCTTTTGGCTTTGCGGGGAGCCTCCATAGGCGAGCGCGACTTCGACAATGAAAGGATTGCCGCGATAAACTCCAGGAGGCCTCGTTTCCGCTGCATAGAATGTTCCCGGCACAACGTGCTTTAAACCCTTGAGCAATAATTGTTCACCGATCGGAACGATACAATCGGTGGAAGGGGGACGAATGCGAGTTTCTTGAATCGCATGATACAAACGATCCGCTTCCGATTGACCCACCTTAATCGCTTTGGTCCGAGGCGATAGTTTGGCCGTTTCACAAATGTTTCTCGCGACCGAGGGCGAGACACAAGAAAACGAATCACATAAAAATCCAGAAAGCATTGCGCCTTTGTCTTCGGCCAACATCGTCATCAGTCGACCGAGTTCGACGCCGTAGGGATGCGGCTTGATTTCTTTCGCTTCGGCAGGAAGTTCCAGCGTGCTGCGATGATAAGATCGCGACATGCCTTCCGGGTCTTTATAGTGTATGGTTACGTGTGGGTTGGCGATGGCCGTTTGTTCCAAGTACTCATCGACACTCCCCTTTCCGCGTTTGTAAACCGCGGCCAGTTCGATCGTGACCCGCGTGCCGCTAGCCACTTCCTCTGCGTCCGGATGCTGTTCGCTGACAGGGTATTGATTCTCCCAAGCGATCTTGTGTTCGCGAATGAACTGCAAACCTTTCTCGCCGGGCTGGATATCGATCCCCTCCCCTTTCCCATTGATGATCTCAGGTTGATTTTTTTTGGTATCAATTTGCAATTCAAAATAATGCAGCGGTTTGCGCGGGGAGAGTTTCGACACAATCAAAACGGGCTTGCCAGTGGTAAGCATCCCGTTCATGCCGGCCGCACTGATCCCGATCCCTTGTTGTCCGCGACTCATGCGAAGCCTATGGAACTTGCTGCCGTAAAGCAGTTTGC
The DNA here is from genome assembly GCA_044359485.1 of Pirellulaceae bacterium. Taxonomy (GTDB): domain Bacteria; phylum Planctomycetota; class Planctomycetia; order Pirellulales; family Pirellulaceae; genus JAFLCP01. Next base: position 17,819 of record JBIKMB010000060.1, read on the forward strand.
CAAAGATCAACGGAATTTGTTTCTTGACAATACCAGGACCATTGTCCTGCACCGAGACCCGGAATCTTCCTGCCTGGGTGGAATCGATGGAAACCCAAATTTCCGGAGGGATTCCCGCTTCTTCGCATGCATCGAGCGAGTTGTCGACCGCCTCTTTGACCGTGGTGAGCAGAGCTTTGCGTGGATTATCGAATCCCAGCAAATGTTTGTTCTTGGCGAAAAACTCGCTGACTGCGATGTCGCGCTGCTTCGTTGCCATCGTTTCCGCGGTGGCTCGACGAGTCGCATTTCGCTTTCCTGTGCTCGGGGAACTATTGGCAGAATCCGTAGCTGTCGCCATAGCTTAAGCGTCCTAACTCTTGTGATGCGATTTCCTGTTTCAACCTCAATGGCTTTCGGCAATTGGGTAAGATATTCCGATTGTATAAAAGAAAAAAGCCTGCTTGGCGAGTCCGCTTGTAGGGACTTTAGCAAAGCAGGCTAAATTTCGGGCTTTTGGCGATGAGTCGTACCGCAATCGCCAGGTAGTCCATGCGAGAAAATGCCCTGAATTGGAGGGCATCATCCTCGGGGAATACCTGAACTAATTACCAAGGGGCTCGAACCGGGTAAACTCCGAATTGGCCTGAATGACTTGGCCAACGCGGGGTGCCGTAAAACATCCCCCCCCCACCGCTCGGCAGTGGGCGACCGTATTGATGGTAAATGTTTGACATCCGATTTTGGCTGACGCCCCACGAATAATTGGTTTGCATGGAAGCTGTCGGAGGAACCACCAGTGCGGTTGGCTGTCCGTAAGGCAGATAGTAATGCTGCCCATGCCACGGACGACCGTAAGCAAAGTTTTGAGCATAGTAATCAGTGATCGTGTAGGGATACGCCCACTGCACCATCTGCTCGCCCGGAGTAGCGTAGACTTGAGCGTGGGACGATTTCTCGCCCAGCACTACCAGACCAACAACGGTTACCATTAAGAGTGCGCTTCGTAACATGAACAGAGTCCTCAAATTTCCGCTCGAGCCTATCGAGCAATCTTGATTTTGTTGAAGATCGAATGAGCTGTTGTACGCACTGGCGGAGCATAATAGTGGGCACTGGTGCGATTCAAGCCACGACTGTTGTCGTAGTAGGCATGATAAGTATCTTTGTGCCAGTACATGTAATGATGGGGATAGAAGGGTTGGTAGGTGTAATAGGTGTGCCCAACCCAAGCTGGGATCGGACGAGGAGAAACAAACATCTCAGCGGATGCTTGATTGGAATACCCTTGCGTATAGTAATTGTGGAACATATCCCCGGCTCCATTGACCGTGCTCAGCGAGTTGACTCGTTGACCAGGCAAGGGTCCATGCGGAATGCCACCCCAGGCAAATCCATTGCCCCAATGACCAGAATGAACCTGACCGTAATGAACATGGCCGCAATCACCATTAGCACACTCTTGCGCTTGAGCGTTGGTGCCAACGGTTGTTCCTAAAATTGCGAATGCTACGACGCATTTTAAAGCAAACTTAATGGTACGCATAGAAATCCTCCCTAATCGCCAGCGACGTACGCGCTGCCGACCACTGAGTGGGCAACGCCTCCGAGTATCCTTGAGGATTTCGTCAGCAATAATGCAAAAGGGTATGAATTTTTTATTCTCTGCTACAGTTTGCCTAAGTGGATTTCAATATTGGTAAACCATGCTGGACACGCAAACGATTCAGACTGTTCCACGTTGCCTGATTTAATCCGAAAAGTTTAACAATTTGCGAGGGAGTTGTGGCCAGTTGAGCTGCCGAACGCTTGATGTCGAATTCGAAGGCATGCAGTACCGACAAGCACTCGGCGATGAGCGCTGCAAAATCGTGGTGATTGGGTGAAACAACGATGCGCGTATTCTTGACCCTCGATTGCCACAGCGACGAGGGGCTTGCAGCGACCAGAGTTTCATCGATCGTTTCGCAAGCCAACCGCACCCGCAAGCGTTGTACTGCAACTTCGCGATTTTCGTTTTGGCTACGTCGTTCGTTGGCTTCGGCTGAAATCCCGGTGGGCAAGTGCGTGACGATGACGGCCGTTTCAACTTTATTGCGATGCTGCCCCCCAGGCCCACCGCGCCGCGTGGTTTCCACACGACACTGCTTCCAAAATTCGCTGATCTCAAGTTGAGCTGGATGCATAGGTCGTTCCATCGGACATGACAGCTACGGAAGAATCAGCGTTCCCGGGCAGGGAATCGACTTCATTGCTCGGATTTCAGTATGCAGTCTTTAGTATGCAGTCTTTAGTATGCAGTCTTTAGTATGCAGTCGGTTGTTTCCACACCACCCAAAATGTTTTAAACAGAATCTTCAAGTCGAGCCAGATGGACCATTCGCGAATGTAACGGTGATCCAGTTCCACACGCTTTTCCATTTTGTAGAGCGTATCGGTTTCGCCGCGGAAACCTTCGACCTGCGCCAGGCCCGTGATACCAGGTTTGACTTTGTGGCGAAGCATATAGCCACGAATCAAACGCCGATACTGTTCATTGTGTGCTGTCGCATGGGGACGTGGACCAACCATCGACATATTACCCTGCAGCACGTTAAAGAGTTGAGGCAATTCATCCAACGAGGTTTTGCGTATAAACGCGCCGAAGGGTGTGATGCGAGGATCACCCTTGGTGGCTTGTTGGATGAACGGACCGTTATCGCAAACTTTCATCGAACGGAATTTCCAAACCCATATTTCGCGACCGTCCAAGCCGTAGCGTTTTTGTCGGAAAAAGACAGGGCCGGGAGAGGTTAATTTGATGATCAGTGCGATCGCAATCATAACCGGTGATGCGGCGATAAGTGCGGCAGATGCGGCGAGAACGTCCAAAAATCGCTTGGCCCAACCATCGACACCATACAGGGGTGTTTCAAAAACACTGACCGCTGGAATGCCCCCGAGATTGGTCCAACGCGAATGGAGAAGTTCAAAGACGAAGAAATCCGGAACAATGTAAACAGAAATAGTCGAATCGCTCAATTGATCCAACAGGGAACGGATTCGGTTTTCGGCTCGCATCGGCAAGGTGATAAATACAGTTGCGATCTCCCCCTCCTTGGCTCGCTCAATCAACTCAATGAGTTTGCCCTGATATCCGGGCATGCCATCCGAAATCGCGCACCGGCGCCCTTCGATGCGATCGTCAAAAAAACCGACGAAACTTAGCCCCTGCAGCGGATTGTTTTGAATTCTCTGGGCTAACTGAACCCCCAAAGGATTCATGCCAGCGATCGCAAATCGCCTCTGGCGATGTGGATTGCGAACACAAGTTTCCAACACAGCTCGCAAACACATTCGCGCCCAGGCCAAGACCGATAGCCCAAGCAAAGCCCAGACAACGAAACTGACTCGAGAAAAGTTGGCACCCATCTTCAGCAAGAAAGCGCACACCAGCAGCAAGGCTAATGTGCAGATCCAGTTTAAGGCCACAATCGCTAAGTCGCGATCGGGCTTGGCTGCGCGCTCCACGCGATAGATCGAAGTAAGTTCGGCGAAAAAGAGGAAGAATAGGCATGCCATCGAACCCGCCGCAAAAGTCAGTTCGCTGACGTCTTGTCCCAGCAACCAACACGCGACGCTGTAGGTTCCCAAAATGACGATGCAATCGACCAAGCGTAGTAGTATCGGCCAGACATTGCGGCGTTCTCGAATATCGCGATCGGCGGGAAGTGCCATGTCGCTCCTGCACTCAAAAGTGGCCTGTTAAAAAACTGCGAATTTCACAAAGGATTCGCAGGAAGTTTCAAGACGGTCTTTTGAATGCTAGGCCAAAAAAAGGCTAATGCCAAACAAAACTTCCTCGCAGTTAGCTAAGCCAATCGAGGCCGAGGTCTAAATTGATCGCAGAATGGGTAAGTGCGCCGACACTGATGCGGTCTACACCGGTCGCAGCGATTGCAGCGATTGTATCAAGTCGCACTCCCCCGGACGCTTCTAACTGCGTTCTGGAATTGACCTGGTCGCGCAGTGCAACGGCTTGTCGAAGCAGAGCGTTGGACATGTTGTCAAGCAAGATGATATCGGGTGACTGCGGGAGAGCTTCCTCGAATTGGGCGAGCGTGTCGACTTCGATTTCGATGATCGTTTCTTTACCCTGGCAATCGGGCCATGTCGCTGCGAAAGCTCGCGCCCTGGCCACCGCTTGGCTTGGGGAGATTCGCTCCCCATTGGCGTCGAGATGAAACGCGAGATGATTATCTTTGATGAGAATGGCATCGTAGAGTCCGAGTCGGTGATTGCGGCCACCTCCGCATCGCACCGCATACTTTTCTAGATAACGCCAACCTGGAGTTGTCTTGCGAGTATCGTAGACCTTGGCTGCCGACTCCGCCACTCGCTGCACATATTGCGACGTCAGCGAGGCGATTCCACACAAGGGGCCAAGAAAATTCAGGAGGATCCGTTCGAGCGACAGGATGTCGCGGACGTTACCTTGAAGCTTGCAGAGCGTTTGCTGTTTTTCAAAATGTTCCCCGTCGTTGGCCACAATTTGCAGTTGGATATTGCTCTCCGTCTCGGCGATGATTTCGGGAAGAATGGCCAGACCACTGGCAAACCCCGACTGCCGCGCCACGATCGCGGCGGCTCCCACTGTGTCCTGGGGGACCAGCGAAAACGTGGTTAAATCCACGCTATTTTGAAGATCTTCCCAAATAGCTAAACGGACTAGTTGCCGTACTTCGTGGATCAGCCGGGGATCTGTCGCATTGATTTGGGTAAACTCTTTCATTACATTTCCTTCTAGCTCTCTGCAGAGTGGGAAAAGCGTGGCAATAGGGGTTGTCCGTCCGCAAAGGGCTTCCTGGATGGGCCGAAACCGCAAAGGTTATAAGGTCCAAAGGAGTTGGCACCGATCGTCTTATCAGCTTACGGATTCGAGATGGTAACGAAAAGTCGTCAACAGGAATTGAAAGCTTTGTATATCGGGGCGCCTTACGGAAAAGGAATTGACCACGATAAATATACGACCATTGGTTTGTTGCTATTGGTGCTCGTGGCCTTCGGATGGTACCGAGGTTACTTGGCTTTCGTAAACACTCAGGAAATGTCACGGTTGCCGGTCGTGGCCGAACCGATTTCAACAACGATCAGCATCAACAAGGCCAAGCGGCCTGAGTTATCGCTGCTGCCCGGCGTGGGTCCAAAATTGGCTCAAGAGATTATCGATTTTCGTCTCGCCCATGGCCCGATTCGAACTTGGGAAGAACTCGACCGCGTCAAAGGCATCGGTCCCAAGACGATTGAAAATATCAAGCGTTATGCCACGCTCGACTAACAGCCTATCCGAAAACCATGAGCGGACGGCGTTCGCCGCGGTTTTCGTACAGAGCGAAGAGTCGATCCGATTAGCCATTAACGTCCCCGGCGCTGGTCTCGGTTCGGAGTTTTCGGAAAGGAACTAATTTTCAGCTCGCCCGCCGCAAGCCTGCCGCCGACACCTGATTCAGCGGAGAGCTTAGCTGACGCTGCGACCCTTGCTGCTTGGATGGAAAATCGAGTTGTTTATCGCGAAAAAGCCCACTGCGGTTCGTCTCGACGCACCATAGCGCAGAAAAAGACCAACGGCTGTCTTAGCGACTGCTCCAGGGTAACACCGTTGAATTTCCTGCGTCTGGTTCCAGGGATGGCAGGGACCAAGAAGCAATTTTCCAAACTTCAAACCCAAAAAGACCCCGGACGAGGCGGATTGAGGCAATAAAAATCGCAAAGATATTGCCGGTTTTTTGACAAGTTATGGACTTTTGCCCGCGAGGATCAGATAATGAGAAGCATTACTCGTCTTTCGATATTCAAGGAGCCTGCTCATGCGTTCCAGGAAACTTAGCGGTTTTACGCTGGTGGAACTATTGGTTGTTATCGCAATTATCGGTGTTCTCGTGGGTCTGCTTTTGCCTGCGGTACAGGCCGCTCGAGAAGCTGCTCGTCGCACTCAGTGCTCTAACAACCTGAAGCAAATGGCTCTGGCAACCGTCGGTTTCGAGACCAGCAAGAAACGTTATCCAGGCTCGCAGGAATCGTTCCGACTCGCCAGCATCAACCAAACGCGAATCGGCAGTTGGCATGTAGCCCTTTTCCCGTCGATGGATCAGCAGCAAGTCTACGATTTATGGACAGACACGGCTTACGATGTGACAGCCATGGGTACCATGATGGGCGATTTTTGCCCTACCATCAGCAGCTTTGTTTGTCCTACCGATTCATTGGTTCAGGGGGATGAAACTTGGGCCAAAAATTCCTACGTTTCCAACAATGGATATTGGGGTGGTGTCGTCACGCCGCCAAACCCTGATTTGTCGCAGAAACGAGAAAATGGTATTTTTATGAATCTCGTCAGCGGAAACTATGGAGGTTCGACGCCTCTCTACGGACCAACCGGCGTGACGGTCAAAGCGTCCGATGTACGAGATGGTCTGAGCAACACGTTGCTCTTCTCTGAAAATCTGGTGGCTCGTCCATGGGGATACATGAATCTAGCTGATTACGAAGCACGCGTATCCACATTCCGAAGCCGCACCGACACTGGAATGCTTTGGCTCTATCGAAGCGAAATCGGTGCAAACGCTGGACGCCCAGCGGCCTCTCCTCCCGATGCTGTTCATCGCATCAACGGTACGAAATGGGAAGTCGATATGGCAACCAGTCCAAGTGCTGCACTTGCTCGGCCTTCCGCAGGTCATAGCGGTTTGGTAACAGTCGCTTACGCAGACGGGCACGTCGCGGTTCTTCGAGATGAAACACCTTATCATGTGTACATCGCCTTGATGACCCCTGCTACCAAGAGCAGCGATTCGCCAAATAACCTCTATATCCTGAAAGAAGTGGACTTCGAGTAATTTGGCAGCAGCGAGAGATAACGAAATTTCTCTTGGGGCGGTTGTTTAAATCTTGCAATGACGGATAAAGTGCTATGACTTTGTCCGTCATTTTGCTTTTACAGGAGCGCCATGATGCCATCCGCATCCACTACCGACCAACCTCCCCAAAACGCTATGACCATCCGCGTGGGGCATTCCCCTGATGCAGATGACGCTTTCATGTTCTATGCCCTCGCGAAAGATTGCTTTGATACCGGCAAATTTCGATTTGTACACGAATTGGTGGATATCGAAACGCTCAACCGCCGAGCGTTCCAAGGGGAATTGGAACTGACGGCGCTCAGTCTCCATGCCTATGCCTATCTCGCAGACAAATACATGATCTGCAGTTGCGGCGCTAGCATGGGAGATAACTATGGCCCCATGATCGTTGCTAGAACTCAGTGCCAACGATCCGATCTAATCGGCAAAACCATCGCCGTGCCTGGCACCCTCACCACCGCTTTCCTCTCGCTCTCGCTCTGGCTCGGCAAAGATCAATTCAAGTACGTTGTCGTTCCATTCGATGAAATGCTGGACATCGTGGAAAAAGGGGATTACCAAGGGACACCCATCGACGCCGGCTTGGTGATCCACGAAGGTCAACTCACGTACCAAGATCAAGGTCTCCATCTCATCGTTGATCTCGGAAAATGGTGGATGGAAGAAACCGGTTATCCTTTGCCATTGGGAGCGAACGGCATCCGCAAAGATCTCGGCATGGAAGTCATCAACGAAGTGAATCGACTCCTCCGGGAAAGTATCGTACATGGACTGAAGCATCGGCAAACCGCTTTGGATTATGCTTTGGGTTTTGGACGCGGTCTGGATCGCGGCAAAGCGGACCAGTTCGTGGGCATGTATGTCAATGATTGGACGGTTGAATTCGGCGCCCGGGGCCGCGAAGCGGTTGCACTCTTGCTGCGCAAAGGCTACGAAGCTGGGATCATTGATCGCTTGGTTGTGCCGGAATTTGTTGAATCCTAACAGCGGTCGCCGAAGAGACTTGGGAGTGCACAACGAAGAGGCCAATGCTAAATTTTGAAGCAGCCCGTTTAAATCTTTTTGTTGGAAAGAATCTGTTAGAAGATGGCTAAAAATTCGCTACAATGGAATGATGGACGCGGCGAAAACAAGTCGCCTTCGAGTGAGCTGCGCCATAACTCGTCGTCTGAAAATCAGACTGCAGATTCCATCAATGCTGCGAACTTTGTTGAGGTACTAAAGTCCATTGGCCAAGACTGTACGCAACAAATCGAAAGTTACCTGGAGCGTTGCGAAACGAAACAGGAAGGCGAGTAGCCCCAAGGTCCTCGATCGTCTCATGGGGCTCGAGACAGAGTACGCGGTCTACGTCGATACACATCATTCAAATACTTCACCGCAGCTTGCGAGTGGAGAAATATTCGATGCTCTATGTCGACAGTTAAACAAAGTTCTACCGCTTGTTCCCAGCGAGCATGCCGACAGAAAATTCTTAGCCAATGGTTCTTCGATTTCCTTTGAGCCATCGGTTGGAAGAAATGGAGAGATCCAAGGTTTGATCGAAGGGGCAACGCCCGAGTGTCGCAGCCCGGCTACTTTAATTGCCTATCAACTCGCTCAGGACGAGTTATTCGAAGAGAACATCGCCTTAATTCCTCCGCAAGGCTTCGTTCGCTTACTGAAAAATTCTGCGGATCCAACCGGGCATCTTTACGGTTTGCAAGAAAATTATGAAGTTGAAATCGCTACGGGTTGGCGACTGTGGTTGATGCGTTTCTCGCTTCTCGCTTTGCTACCGTTGGTCGTCGCCTACTGGGCGCTATCCGCCCTGTGGCTTTCAGTCGTACAGTCTACCGCTTGGTGCATCGCCAAGATCCATTGGCGTAGTGCGTCATCATCCTCGGAGGTTGTTTCATCACCAGCCGATGCGGTTACCGAAGAGCCATCGGCTGCTGATGATAATAATGCAGATGCATCATCAATGGCCTCGACCACGCGATTTGGTGGACGCGCCTTGAGAGCCGCTGTGATTGGGCTTCGGATATTGCACGCCCCGCTCGCATTCTTTCTTTCCTCTATCGTTCGACATTTCGTTTTGACCTCCCAATTAGATCGGCTTGGTCCATTTTTTGCGACCAGAATCATTTTGGACGGCGCTGGTCATCTCGACGCTCAAGGCAAGTATTGGCTAGGTGCCAAAGCGGCTGCCTGCGATCGCTGGAAGGGCTTGGGCGGGTATTGGGGTGGCAGGCCCATTTTTGTTTTTGGCCACTGGCTCAAAACCTTGTGCGCCCCTGGCTCTAGACCTTGGCAATCCATCGGTCGACTCTTTCAATCTCGACAACGGATTCAAATTGCATTGGGTGATTCTTGCATGTCGCCAATGAGTCAATACCTGCGCTCCGGTATCACTTGCTTGTTGTTGGATTGGGTTGAACAAACCGCTGCGGATCCTGCGACACCGCGACTGGCAAATGCATTTGGATCGCTCAAATCGGTGGCGCGAGACGATCTGCTGATCGCTAAGCTTCCCGATATTCGCGGGAAAAACTGGACAGCACTGGAAGTTCAAAATTACTATTTGCAGCAGGTGAAGGAATTTTTGCACAAGTCTTGGCAGGTCCCGGCGGAAGCGTGGCGGATTGTGCGGCTTTGGCAGGACGCGCTCGATTCACTGCAGCAATCCAAGCATGATGTGCAGGCTCGACAAGCCTTGCTTGGTAAAGTCGACTGGCTTTCAAAACTCTGGATGTTGCAGCAGGTAGCCAAGGATGCCACCTGGGGTGTTCGCAAGAAAGTGGATTTACGATTTCACGAACTCAGTGAAGATGGATACTACCGAAAATTAATTGCAGTTG
>JBIKMB010000247.1:0-8438 GCA_044359485.1 Pirellulaceae bacterium
CATGGTATCCGTACTGGAAGCAGACGACATAACCTCTTCGCCTTCGCAGGGCGATCTTCAGAGATGTCTCGACCGCTCGCGCTCCGCTGACATTCAGCAGTACTTTACCGGTCGACTTCCAACCAAGAAATTTCAATAACTGCTCAGCGAATTCGATCATCGAGACCGATGGCAGTTGAGTCAACTGTGAGAGCATGCGCATCTGAGATTCGGCCGCTTGGATGAGCTGCGTGGGCGTATGGCCATAATTGATCGCCGAATACCCGCAGCGAAAATCAATGTATCGTTTTCCATTGACATCGATGAGATAGACGCCTTCGGCTCGCTGCCAGACCGGTCCCGACTGCGGATCGTGCAACCGTCCAAAACTTCGTCCTACCGCTTGACCCAATCGCTGGTGCCACTTTTCGTTTTCATCCACCCCATTCATCCACTCAGCTTTTCCTGTCGACTCATAAAGCGAGCTACCACATCGGGAATGATCTCTTCAGGAATAAAACGATCCAGGTGCCGCGCACCACCGAGCATAGCTATCTGTTTGATCAACGAACTAGAAACATGCACGTATTCCTCATCGGCCATCAGAAATACCGTTTCTATCCCAGCATCGAGTTGTCGATTCGCCATCATCATCGTGAATTCACCCGCGATATCGGTCAGCGGCCGAATACCTCGCACCATGACCCGTGAACCGCGTTGCCGCACATAATCCACCGCCAATCCATCGAACAGTTCAATCTCCACGTTGCCGCAGTGCCCCGTAACTCGCTTCAACAAACCAACACGTTCGACCGGTTCAAACAGAGGCTCTTTTCCAGAATTGATTCCCACGCCGACGATCAAACGCTCATATAGCTTTGCGGCCCGTTCGATGATATGCAAATGCCCCAAAGTTACCGGATCAAAGGAACCTGTATAAACGGCAATCGCACTGGAAGCAGAAGAACTCATAAGAGAACTCACCTAGTTTCAACCAAAGAGTCGCGCAATTTCAGGTTTGCCAAGATAACGCTTGCAGAAATAGTAGACCAGCATCTTACCGATGCCATAAATGCTTCCCATGATCATACCGACGACTGCCCCCACCGTCATCGAAATATACGTAAATTGAGCAGCTTCCTCAGAAACATTTTCACCCATCTTCGAGAAATCCATCGTTGAAAGATTCATCATCGTAAGAACCTGCAAAAATATCGCAAAGGCTAGCCGAAATATCTCAAAGAAGATTCCCGCCACACATGCCACTCTTGCGGTGTTCCATCCCCAGAGAGTTCGCTTGGCAATCCCCACAGCAGCCACAATCAAGGTGATGCTCAGCAGAGTGTTGAAGATGGAAAGCACCCAAGCCGGTATTCGATACGCAACCTGGGACTCTTGAATCTTTTGCAAAACCGGATTGCCGGCCGGATTCGTTATCCTTTGCAGAGTCTCTTCGAAAAACCAGGCGATCATGGTCCCACAGCTCAACATAGCCCCCATGATCCCGAACAACAGAAAGAGCACCATGATGACGGTCAAACCGGTGGTCCGTACGGGAAGCTCAACACTGCCCGCCTCGGCTTGCCAGGACTTTGGAGCAAGTGAAGCATCCGGTGCAGGGGCAAATGGGTTTGGTGAGTCCATCGATACTCCTTCGCAGCATGAGTCAACATTAAGTTCACGAAGAGAAAAAATAACTGGTAACGCTAGTGTGTCGACTCGAGCACGTCGATCAATCGCTCGATATCCTCACGATTGTTGTATCCATGAGTGGCGATGCGAAGCTTCCCCAAGCGACAACTCAGGACCACACCATTCTCGATACAACGCGCACGAACCGCTTGGGGATCCCGACCTTTCCACGAAAATGACAGGATGCCACTTTGATGGCGAGTGTCAGTCGGTCGCACGAATTCTGCGCCACTGTGCCTTAATCTATCGGCCGCATAGCGAGCAATATCGAGTATCGAATCCTCCCAGACCGTTGCTCCATACTTCACACGCATTTCCTGCATGGCACCAAGACTCGCTGCCAATCCTGCAAAACCAGCCATGTTGTGCGAGCCACCTTCGTAGCGTGCTGCCGTGTCCCGAAGATTCAATTCGGTCGCCGCAAAGGAGTAACCCCCTTTCACACTATTCCAGCCAACCCCCACGGGTCTCAATAATTCTAAATGCGGTTTGCGAATATACAGGATCCCAGCCCCCTCGGGACCAAGCAACCACTTGTGACCATCGGCTACCAGAAAATCGACCGCTGTGTGCTGAACGTGCAATGGGTAAACCCCCAAGCCCTGTATCGCGTCGACCATCAAGAGCACCCCACGTTCATGCAAGGCTTCCACCAAAGACTGAACATCGAGCCGAAAGCCGCTCGCGAACCCAACCCAGCTGATCGCAACCATTCGCGTCCGGGCAGAAACCCGCTTCACAATCGCTTGCACATCGAGCCAACCATCGGCCGGAGGTTGATAGACGTCCACCTCAACTCCCACCGAAGACAATTGTTTCCAGGGGAGCAGATTCGATGGAAACTCGTTCCCAATGACAATCATCGAATCGCCCGGCCGCCACGGATATCCGGTTGCCACGAAATGAATGCCCAAGGTCGTGTTGGGCACCAAGGCGATTTCCTCAGGGGAACTCCCCAGAAGTTCCGCCCCCCGCTCGCGGCAGATGGTTAAATTGCCGGACCATTGCATCCAAGGCACATCCCCTTCCTGCACCGCTTGTTCCAACCAAGCCTGGATGGCCGCACCCGTCGAAGCGGGTAGAGGGGACACCGCCGCATGATCCAAGTACGCGAACCGCTGGCAAACAGGCATTCTGCTCCGGAATTCCTCTCGAAATTCGGCAAGTTTCTCATGATTGAGCACCGTCTGCCTCCATCCAAAAAATTAGGCCGCCATGCTTTTAGGGAGCTTTTTAGGCCGAAAAGTCGCGGAAAACCACAGAAACTCCCCCGAAAAACTCGACACTTTAGATAAATTCTACTCAGATTGAAATGGCTAGGTGACACCGTGATATCTTGAACTATACTGTTGCCAGTGGCCTTAATGGCGTAGGCCATCAACGAGACGTGCATCCGAGGTAGTCGATGCCAAAGGTATTCTGTTTAATCGGACTGGGAGTTTCCGCTCTCATCCTCGTCATCTTTCTAGCCGATCTCCTTTTTGGGTTGCTCGGTATGAAAAATCTTGCGCCGTTTTATATGGCCAGCATGCTGATGGATATTATTTTCATCGTCAGCGCTCTAGGCATGGCTTTCCTCAGCTGGCAAACATTCCGCGAGCAAAAATAGCAACGGTCGGGAAGATTCGTACGGGTTGCACCTCGTTCGTACGGGTTGCACCTCGGCTCCGGCCAACAACCATGCACTGTGTGAGCATCCACCGAGGTTTTGCCGTACAATACACCGCCGCGCTTTGAGACGCTAAGGGTTTACCCAGGAAAGCTTTGGCGATCGCCCCGATGCTCAATACCCAGCAGAACTCACTTACCCTGGCAAAGTTACGATCCCCATAAGCCATTTGCTTTGGGAAGCTTCAGGCCGCGGCAAGTTGAATAACTCGGCAACCTGGCTAACCCAGAATGCCGGCTAACCCAGAATGCCGGCTAACCCAGAAAGCCGGCTAACCCAGAAAGGATGTGCATTTTGTCTAGAAACCAAGCGGAATCGCTGTGGCAGCACGAGCAAGCGACTGTTGGGGAATTGAATTGCCATTTGGTTGTTCCCGCACATGACCCGGCAACACATCTCATCACGCTCTGCCACGGCTATGGCGCTCCCGGCGATGATCTACTTGGACTGGTTCCATGGTTCTTAGAGGAAATGCCACTCCATCTCCGCAACCTGAGGCCGGCATGGCTCATTCCTGCTGCACCGTTATCGTTGCAAGAAGATGGTTTCGGCGACGGCCGCGCCTGGTGGCGTCTGAGCATTCAAAGCATGCTCGACTCATTCGCCGATGGCCACTTTGATATTCTACGCCACCATGTCCCCGCAGGCATCGATTCAGCCCGTGATTTGCTCAACCAAACCATCGAAGAAACGCTTAAACGTTTTTCGCTCCCCCATTCCAAGTTGGTTCTCGGAGGATTCTCGCAAGGAGCCATGCTGTCGGTTGATACCGCTCTGCGAGGATTATCACAACCACCCGCCGCCCTCTGGCTTTTTTCGGGTACCCTGATTTGCGAAACCATTTGGGAACCTTTAGCACCGCGGCTTCAGTCGACGCAAATCGTTCAGAGCCATGGTACACAGGATGTCATTCTCCCGAGCATTACAGGCAAATGGCTGTGCGAGATGTTAAGAAAAGCGGGCAATCACGTCGATTTTATCTCTTTTGCCGGCCCCCATACGATTCCGGCAGAGTCGATTACGGCCTGTTGGAAATCCTTTGAGAAACTTTTGTAAAATGGAACTGTCAAAAAATGACGATCGTTCCTATCGTTGCGTATAGATCGAGACGTTCGTAATTGGAGCGGTGCTTTTTCGTTATGCGTTCCCTGCTTTCACAGCCAATCCGCTGCATCGCGCCGAGACTCTTGTTGATTTTGGCGATCTGCGTCGTTGATACGCCTGATTTTGGTGCTAAACCTCGACTCCTCGCCAACCATCCCTTCCATGTCGCAACGGCCGAAACCCGCTGGAACCTGGACACCAAGAAACTCGAGGTGAGCATTCGCTGCCATCCGATCGATCTGGAAAACGCACTGCGACGCCGGACTGGAAAGAAAATAGACCTGGATACCACGGAGAATATCGACCAACTGTTGGCCGATTACCTTCGAGATACGTTTCAAATTCACCAGTCGCCCAACCCTGGCGAAGCCATTCCATCCGCGCCCAGCGCATCCCCATCCAGCGCATCCCCATCCAGCGATCCGCTCACAAACCCGCCAAACAACCCGTCTAACTCCGTACCTCACCCCAGTCCACCCGCTTCGTCGACTCTCCCAGAATCCGATTCTCGCCCAGCGAAACTTCATTGGGTCGGAAAAGAAATCGACCTCAAATGGGCTTGGCTGTATATCGAACTGGAACCCAAGGATCTCCAACAAAAACTCTACATGACCAACACCATCTTGATGGATGTCCTGGATGATCAATCCAACACAGTGATCATCCGCCTTGGAACAGAACGACAATCGCTCATTTTTCTGCAAAAGAAACGCACTCTCCCATTCCCTCGCCCCAGCGATTTTGTCAAACAAGCTGAATAACGCCATGCAAGCCGAAATCATCTCCATCGGAGACGAACTAACCAGCGGTCAACGCCTCGACACTAACAGTCAATGGCTCGCGCAGCGCCTCTCGGACCTCGGCATACACGTGCTGGCACACTCGACGATCAGCGATGATCTGCAAATCAATATCGACGCTTTTCGTCTTGCCGCGCGCCGAGCCGATATCATTGTTTGCACAGGGGGGCTTGGCCCAACCAAAGATGACCTGACAAGGGAGTCGCTCGCTGCCGCGTTTGACCTGCCACTGGAAACCTACCCTGAAGCGTTAGCTCATATCGAACGCTTATTCCAACAACGCCAACGCCCCATGCCCGAGCGCAACAAGACTCAAGCACTCTTCCCCAGCGGTAGTCGCATCATTCCCAATCCTTACGGAACTGCCCCGGGGATCGATTTGAGCATCAACATGGCGCAACATACAGCTCGTTTCTTTGCGCTCCCTGGTGTCCCGATTGAGATGAAACAAATGTGGGAAGGCACCGTCCTCCCGCGACTGCTTCACGAATGCGGCGCAGGCAAACGTCAAATTCGCTACGCGACTCTCAAATGCTTCGGCATTGGAGAAAGTGAAGTCGAGGTTCGTATGCCGGACCTCATCGCTCGCGATCGTGTGCCCCGTGTCGGTATCACGGCTAGCCGAGCCACCATCACACTGAGAATTGCGGCTGAAGGGGATTCTCTCCAAGCCTGCCAAGAATTAATGGCGCCAACGATCGCAGAAATACGCGGTCGACTCGGAAATATTGTCTACTCCGAAATCGATGAAGAACTCCCCGATACGCTGATCAAAATGCTGCACAACCGGCATCAATCGCTGGCAACGGTCGAGTTTGGAGAAGCCGCATTGCTGGGATATTGGCTGGCAGAAGCCCAAGATCGCCATACCCAGCCCACAACCTCGCGCTGCTTTCAAGGTTCCATTTACCTCCGCGAACTAAGCCCCCAGGATCCGACAACGAACGTTGCCAAGCTTGATCCGGCCAAAGAACTTCAACATCGCGTAACAATCGCCCATCAGCAATTCAATGCGGACTGGGTTGTCGGCGTGGGGCCCTATCCTAGAGTGCAGCAAAATAATAGCACTCACCCGAGCCCACAAAGCAATACTGCCAGCCCGCCGGAACTGGCGACCATCGATTTCATCGTTTCGCGACGAGACGGCCAAACGAATCAAATCACGCATCAGCAAATCAGCATGAGCGGCCATCCCGATGTGCTCAATCATCGCATCGCCAAAACGGCCCTGGACCAATTGCGTTACTCGCTCTTGTCATCCGCATGACCTTTAGCCGGTCCGCCACCTAAGGACCAATCCCGACGCTGTCGACTGCTGGGAATCCCCATTTTTTTGCGATATTTGGTAATGGTGCGGCGAGCAACATTCAGTCCGTGTCCCGCCAAGGACTTGACCAAATCATCGTCGCTCAAAGGATTTTGCTTATCCTCTTTTTCGATGATTTCTTGCAACTTGACACGAATTGTATCCCATGCCACATCTTCGCCATCCTCGCTGCGAGTTCCACCCACAAAAAATCGCTTGAGCGGCATGATTCCTCGTGGCGTTTGCACCCACTTGTCATCGACTGCTCGCGATACCGTGGTCACATGCACTCCCACTTGATCGGCAATCTGCTGCATCTTCAGCGGCTCGATCGCCTCTGGCCCTTGCTCCAAAAATTTTCGCTGATAGTCGATGATCGCTTGCGATACCTTTTGCAACGTAGACCGTCGCTGCTGAATGGCATCGATCAACCACTGAGCACCCACGACTTTCTTCTTGATAAATTCCTTCTCCGCTGCCGTCGCCTCACCACTCATCAATCGCCGGCGATAGTATTCGCTGATCCGCAGCGTCGGCAAGCGATCATCCTCCAGTTTGACAACATACTTACCACTATCTTCGAGTTCGACGATCACATCAGGAGTCACCGATGGGACATAGGTCTCCAAAAAGGCTCGACCCGGCTTGGGATTAAGCAAATGCAATTCTTGCTTCGCTTCTTGAATCGTTTCGATCGAATAGCCGGTTCGTTTTTGGATCAAGGGTAAGCGATTTTCCGCCAAATCCTCGAGATGATCCTCGATCAAGCGTTTCATTTCCTCAAAGTAATTCATCTCCGGCCGAAGTTGATTCAACAGACACTCGCGCAAATCGCGGGCCGCAATTCCAGGTGGATCCAGCGACTGAACAACTCGCAACGCCTCTTGCGCAATCTGAAAATCTTTCTCTGTGTGGTCCATCGGCAACAAGTCGCGCAGACTGGTTCGGAAATAACCACCATCCCGCGCATCAAGACTCGATATAATCTTTTCCGCCATCAACTCCACTTGATCGTCGATGTCCATCTCGGCTAATTGATGCAGCAAATAATCGTTCAGCGACTCAGGACGAGCCACTGCGTTGGCCATCATTTCCAAATATCGCTCGCCATCCTCATCTATCCGTCCGCTGGAACGCCGAAAATCATCAAACGTGCTGGGCATTTCCTGGTCCATGTTGAACAGACGCTCAAAGTCGTCCGCGTTGGACTGGTTATCCTTAACAACCAACTCCCGTTCTACATCCGATAAAGAACTCGGTCGCTCTTGATCCTCCTCTTGGACATCCGGTAAAGCGGGATCGACATCCTGCTGCTCCAGCATCGGATTCTCACTCAACTCCTGATCGATACGCTCCTGCAACGCAGCGATCGGCATCTGCAAAATTTCCATCGATTGGATCATTCGCGGAGCCAACGTCTGCTTCTGTAACTGCTTGGCTTCAAGACCGTACGATAACCGCATCACCGCTCATCCTTATCCTGGAATAACTCATCCTGGAAAACTTATACTGGGCAATTCATCCTGGGCAATTCATCCTGGGCAATTCATCCTGGGCAATTCATCCTGGGCAATTCATCCGGGGCAATTTACCCTGGGAAACACAGGCTGCGAAACTGCTGCTGGAAAACCTACTCCGGTGATTTATTCCCAGTCCCGCTCGCATCCTGAACCCCATCCCGCAGGCTTCAACTCACGCAATCCGCCGTCGCTGAAGACACGGACGCCAATTTATTGAACTCTCGAACTTACCTTTATTGTACCATTTTTTCGGCTGCAAGCAGAAAAAATCCAGCCACCCCGATCGATTACGGCACAACAATTGCACCCAAAGAATCGGCTTTTTTGCCTCCGACAAGCCCCGGTTTATCTAAGCCTTCGCCAAGTTG
>JBIKMB010000248.1:0-8403 GCA_044359485.1 Pirellulaceae bacterium
GCCAGCCGGAGTCAGGCCCGCCATGCGGGCCAAATCGACGGCCGTTTCAGTATGTCCAGCCCGGCGCAGTACCCCCCCTTCCATTGCCAACAGCGGGTAGACATGCCCGGGCCGAACAAAATCTTCCAGGGCGCTGTTGGGTGAGGCAAGACGGCGAATGGTCTCCGCTCTTTCGGATGCGGTGATACCCGTTTTGCAGCCGGCATGATCCACGGGTGTCATGAAGGCGGTTTGGAGTGGGGCGGTGTTTCGATCCACGATGGGTGAAAGTTGCAAGCGTTGGCACGCCGATGGCAGGATGGGAGCACAGAGTTGCCCATGGCCGCCAAGCATAAAATTGATCGTTTCCGGCGTCGCTAGTTGAGCTGCACAAATGTAATCCCCTTCATTTTCGCGGTCTTCCGCATCGACGACGATGACAACCTCGCCGCGGCGAATTGCATCGACCGCAGCGCCGATCGTGCTGAACTGCCCGGAAGATGCAAGTGCCGAATCGGTGTGAGGATCTTGGGAGGAGTTGGGATCAACACCTGCTGGATTTCGCGTCGGCATCGTTGGGATTACAGTACTGTTAGAAAAAAGGTCGCTGAAAGAATGTCACGTGTTGCGGTTACAAGGAAAGCAAGCGTGTTCGAACGGTGCGCTCCCCGCCGCAGAAGCCTCGGGCTCCCCCGAGTGCTACTATTATACTGGACCGAGCAAGTTTTACCCAGATTCGTTCTTGGGGGAGGGTTTCCAATGCTTGACCGTTTCGCCCAAAAAACGTTTCGCCCAAAAAACAGGGGGCCGGTCGCCGGATTGCTGTTTGGGAAACCTGGCGGGGACGAATATCATGACAGAGTGCTCGTAAGGCTGGGCCATAACGTGAGAAATGAAACCGCTGACTGAAACATCAAATCCGGGAGTGCACCGAGGCTGGGCAGGCCTGAGCGGCGAAAGCTGGAACAGGAATGCTCATGCTTAGAGTGCTTATGCTTAGAGTGCTTATGCTCGGAGTGCATATGTTGGGAGTGCTCACGCTTGGAGTGCGAAGAGTGATGAGAAACGTAGCAATCGTGGTGGTGCTTGGGATCGGTTGGATCACGGGATCGGTGCCTCGATGGGGGGCTGCCGAGGAACTTCCGATCGATATTCAGCGCAACATTGTCTTTCACCAAATCGACGACGAGAAGTTGCAAGCCGATCTGTATCGACCGGCAGATAAAGAGCTTCGACCGGTCGTGGTGCTCATACACGGCGGCGGCTGGGCGACGGGTGACAAATGGAACATGGCCGATCATGCTCGCGAGTTAGCTCGCGCGGGATTCGTGGTGTTCAATATCAATTATCGACTTGCACCGAAATGGAAGTTTCCTACTCAAGTGGATGATTGCCGCGCTGCGCTAAAGTGGGTGGTTCGCGAAGCGGACACGCATCGAATCGATGCTAAGCGTATCGGAGTTTATGGCTATTCGGCCGGGGCACATCTGGCAGCGTTGGTCGCCTGCAATCCCACAGCCGAACAGCCGGCGATTAAAGCGGTTGTGGCGGGTGGAGCACCGTGCGATTTTAGTGAACTAGAGTTGAGAAATCGAACGCTCGCATATTGGCTTGGAGGGTCGCGGGGGGAGCGGCCCGATGTCTATAAAGCCGCATCGCCTCGTTTGCACGCCTCTCCCGAAGATCCTCCATTTTTCTTTTTCCATGGTGATCAAGATGGACTGGTACCATTGGATAATAGCCGCTGCTTGCATGATGCATTGCAAAAATGCGGGATCGAATCGGTGTTCATGCAAGTGGATGGACAGGGGCACTTGATGACGTTCTTGAATCGTGAGGCTCGCACGAAAGCGGTTGAATTTTTAAAGAAGCATTTATAGGCCAACGGCCACCGGTTCAGGACTCAGATTATGTTGCCTCGCGAAGAATATGTCGAACAAGCATACTTTTTTAGAACGTTGCTGGAACGACTCAATCGCGATATTACGCTACAAGATTTGTTGGATCAAACGCGGCATGAACTTTTGGCGACCGCTAAATTACCGATGGCAATTGAAATGCTGTCGGCGGAACTCAAACACCGCGGAGTAATGGCCAAGGGGATGCAAATTCTCAAACACTATTTTTCCCCTTTTCAAATCTATTTGGTCGCGGAGGCCGAACGCGATTCGGGTCGATTCGACTTCAAAACGGCATTGAAGATTTTGCAATTCGAAGCGGAGTATCGAGCCAGTAGTGAATCGCGACAAGGCTTTTTCTTTTATCAATTCGAGGCCATATGTCGCAATCGACTCAGTTATGATCGTGGCTTGAAGGCGATGAGTGAAGATAATGCTTACGATCAAAACTGGAGTGAGTGGTTGTTGATTGTTCGCCGTCAATTGGGCTTGGTGGAACTGGCTGACTTGATTTATGTGCGCAGCGAAGAATATGAAACGCGGCGACAGCGGCAGTTTGGCGGAGATGCGGGTCCTCCTGAAGCGCCAATTCTGTTCGGCGCGAAAGAGGGTAAAATCGCTGCGGCAAACCGTAGGAAAGATCCGTTATTCTTGTTCGCGGCGATGCAAAGACACTTGGGATATCCGAGTGTTCCCCGCATCGAGGTGCGCGATCCACTGCCTGAAATGGTCCCGCAATTGATGCGGCGAGTGGAACGTTTAGAGAGTCGCTTGAAATTGATGGAAGAAGAACAGCGACAAGGGATCGATATCACCAAGTTCTATTCGTCGCATCAACGCAAATTTGATTTTCCCGATGAGAATGCCGTGAGCTAATGGAACGCGGTCGCACATTGGCCGCTAATTACCGATGAGTTTCGAGTACAGCGATCGGGCAGTTGCTGGATCATCGGTTCCCGAAATAATCGCTCTTCCATCGGCAAACAGAGTGATATGAAAAC
This sequence comes from Pirellulaceae bacterium, assembly GCA_044359485.1. Classification (GTDB taxonomy): domain Bacteria; phylum Planctomycetota; class Planctomycetia; order Pirellulales; family Pirellulaceae; genus JAFLCP01. The sequence continues at coordinate 2,879 of JBIKMB010000248.1, forward strand.
GCTCCACTTTAACGCGCAATAGAAAAGGATTGACTTGAACTTCACCATGGCGGGCCAGTCGATTGCGCATTTCGGCCAAGTTGATGCGTTCCCCTGCGGCGGCTTGAACCTGCACCGCATTTTTGCCGCAGAGCACCGTTGCCGTTGCAGCGCGTTGCCCACGCAAAAATTCTAGGTCCCCTTTTTTACACGCAAGACATTCATCGTTTTCATAAAGGTTCGCCAGCGAAATCGAGCGATGCGTTCCTCGCCACAGATCGAAAACTTGCAACGTTCCCAAGGTTTCATTGGTGTTACCGCTCAGCAACTTGATCGCCTCCAGCGCTTGACAGGAAGCGATCATCGAAACGGCAGGTCCCAAAACACCAACCGTATCGCAGGTTCCAACGCTATCGGCAGCAGGCGGTTCGGGCAATAGGCAGCGAAAGCAAGCGGTCGATCCGGGCAGCATAGGGAGCACTTGCCCTTGGGCACCGATACAGCCTGCATGAATCCAAGGTTTGTGATTCGCCAACGCATAATCATTGATAAGGTAACGCGTCTCAAAGTTATCCGTGCCATCCAAAATCAAATCGATATCACCTAGCAACGCATGGATATTGCGGAAGGTGATATCCTCAACGGCCACGTCGATCGTTGCTTGAGAATTAATCGCTCGCAACTTTTCGGCAGCGGCGACCGCTTTGGGGAGTTGTTGCAGGGCATCTGCTTCAGTAAAGAGTGTTTGTCGAGGTAGATTATCCCACTCAACCCAGTCGCGATCAATCAAGCGGAGTCGGCCGATACCGGCTCTCACCAGACGCTCGGCAGAGACCGACCCCAAAGCGCCGCATCCGCAAATGGCAACGGATGAAGCGGCCAAGCGATTCTGGCCCGCTCTGCCAAACGCAGCGAACTGCGTCTGACGACGATAGCGATCGATGGCATTGTTCTCTGGATCAATAGAGGTCAAGTTGTAGGATCTCGCTGGGCGATGAATCTCGGTTTAGATGGTAAGTCGGAACGCAGCGCGAGGGGTGGCCTGCGCGGTTGCACCTATCTGTCAGTGTACCGCAAACTCATCATCTGCCAATTGCTAGCAATCGCAAAGGCCTGCATTGGAGGCATGGAGGTTGTTGCTGGAATGGAGTGTTGGGGGTGGGGGATATTTGAAGGTGTGAAGGGACTGATGTTGCTTCACGGCGAGCAACCCTTTAAACTCCCCGCACGCGCGGGATCGCGCCGTTGTTGGGCGAGTCGTTTGAGATGGAAGGCCTGGAGATTGGTACCCAACGTTGATAGCTCGAGTGGCAACACTTAGGAGCCAGTACTAAAGTATCAACACTGAAGTGTTAGTGTTTGGGTAACAATACTTGAGCAACAATGCCTGATTAGCAGTGCCTGATTCGCAGTGCCTGATTAGCAGTGCCTGAGGTTGAGAACTCGAGGCGAGATGTGAGCCAGCAGGGAGGCTGATGATGTCGGTATCGATCATTGTTCCGATTTATAATGAAGTTGAAAATATACCACGGCTTTATGAGCGTTTGTTGCCCATATTGGATCAACTGAAGACGGAAGTGGAAGTCGTGTTGGTGGATGATGGTTCGCGGGACGGTAGTCGCGAGGAATTGGAGCGGTTAGCGGCAATCGATTCGCGGTTTGTGGTCGTCGAGTTTCGGCGGAATTATGGCCAGACCGCTGCGATGCAGGCGGGGTTGGAGTACGCTCGCGGAGATTATTTGGTTACGCTTGATGGCGATTTGCAAAATGATCCGAACGACATTCCGATGATGCTAGCCAAACTGGATGAAGGTTATGATCTGGTACATGGATGGCGGAAGAATCGTCAGGACCAGTTGCTCAGCCGCAAGGTTCCATCGTGGCTAGCGAACTGGCTGATTTCTCGGGTAACGCGGTTCCCGATTCATGATTTGGGTTGTACGCTCAAGGCGATGCGTCGCGAGGTGGCTGACGAATTGGAATTATACGGCGAGATGCACCGCTTTATTCCGATTCTTGCGCACTGGCGGGGTGCGCGTTGTGTTGAGGTGGTGACGACGCACCATCCGCGACTTTATGGCAAAACCAAGTATGGTTTATCGAGGACGATTCGGGTGGTGCTTGATCTGATCACCGTGAAATATATGCTCGATTATTACAGCAGTCCGATGAAATTGTTCGGTCGGATCGCACTGGGATTTATGGCGGCTGGCTCGGCGGCGCTCATGGGGACATGCTTGACCAAGTGGTTGGCTGGCATGGACATGACGGGCAATCCGTTGTTGCTGCTGGGCGTAATGCTGTGCATTGTGGCGGTGCAAATGTTGAGCGTGGGCTTATTGGGAGAAGCGACAACGCGGTTATACTATAGTCGCGATAGCCGTCGTCCTTTCACGGTAAGGCGAGTGCTCAACGGATTAGGGCCCAAAGTGCGGCGCAGCGATCAGGTCGATGATGAGCCATCGGAACGCTTTCCAGCGGTGGTTGAGCGGAAGCGGGCAGCTTAGTAGAACCCTTTTGCCATGTATGCATCGAGTGCCTCGATCGAAAACTTGAAACGTCGAGCCGACCTATTGCGGGAGGCTCGACGTTTTTTTGATGAACGAGGGTTTCTTGAGGTTCAGACTCCCGTCCTGTCACGAGATACGGTGATCGATCGGCATCTGGAGCCCTGGGTGGTGGAGCGAAGTGAGCTTAAGCATTGGGGTTTCGCGGAGCCGCGAGCTTATCTGCAAACATCGCCGGAGTTTGCGATGAAGCGATTGCTGGCCAGCGGTATGGACAAGATCTATCAGCTTGGGCCCGTTTTTCGAGGCGGCGAACGCGGACCGTTGCATAATCCCGAATTCACCATGCTCGAATGGTATCACGTCGGTGAGTGTTACTCGGAAGGAATGCAGTTTTTGATCGACCTGGTGAAGACGCTTTTACCCGACAGCCAACTGGGAAAAGCAGGTGAATCGCGGTCTATGACCTATACTTACCAGGATATTTGTTGGCAGCAGCTTGGCATCGATATTTTGCAGGCCGACCGAGATCAGCTCGCCCAGTTAGCCTGTGAGCGAAAGCTTGTCAGTTCGCTTGACTGGAGTGATGATTGGGATGATTGGTGCAACTTGCTGTTTACGGAGTTGGTGCAGCCGGTACTGGGGAACGATGTGCCGACCGTGATATGTGATTTTCCAGCCAGTCAATCGGCGTTAGCCCGCATCTCGGAACGCGATGAGCGAGTCGCTGAGCGTTTTGAGATTTTTTATCGTGGCGTCGAACTGGCCAACGGTTACCATGAGCTCTTGGATCCTGCTGAACTCCGCCGGCGGAACCGCCAGATCAACCAGCAACGCTTAAGGGATGGGAAGATCTCGCTCCCGGAAGAAAGTCGCTTGTTGGAGGCGATGGAGCGTGGGATGCCATCGTCGGTTGGATGTGCTTTGGGCTTCGATCGCTTGGTGATGTTGGCTTGCCGAGCGACCACTCTGGATGAAGTTCTCCCTTTCCCGATCGAGCGGGCTTGATGGGCTACCGTGCCCACCGCACGGTTTTCTGAAATACGGTTTTCTGAAATACGGTTTTCTGAAATACGGTTTTCTGAAATAGTTTCTGGCTGTGACCAAAGGTGTCCGGCATCAACCGTATTATTCCCATGTCGAGATCATCAATCGCTTCCTCGTCCCAGTCAATGTTTTCTTGAACAGATACTGATAATGAAAATAGAATACAAAAAAACATGTTTGTTCTATTGACACTACTGTTTTTGTGTATATATTTTCTCGGAATGAGACAAGAATGGTGTCTCAAATTGAGAAAGGGTCTCGAAATGAGACCAGTTGTAAGCCTTGTCGGATTCTACGAAGAGCATTCGGAAAGTCGGCGAAGATGCTTGTTGGGATTGGCTGCAATCGTGAGGATATATAATGATCCCCTGTAAGTTTATTCTATAAAAAGTGGTTTCGTTTTGGGGGTTTTTGGGTGGAGCGGTTATTCGCAGGGGTTTTTTTAGTTTGTGAGAGAAAATTAGGTTAAAGATGTTCATGTTTCGGTCGCTGAGGTGTTCAGCACGGAAGATGCAACGGAGTGTGTGCACGGAAGTGCCAACTGAGGTTGGCTGAGTCAAAAGAGGAGTTAAGTCTTTCAGTGTAATTTTGATAGAAAAAGCGGCTTTTGGTACGCGATTTGCGTTCCAGAAGAGCTGATGAAGTCAAGCTTCGCAATGAAAAGACGAATTCGGTTGCTTTGGCGTTGGTGACCGACAACTTGAAGGCTGGTAAAGGTGAGTGGTGATGGTTGGCATGCGGCCGATCTTAGTGGACACCTGATACGGCGGCCAAGTTGGGTAAGAGTGGGTTGTAATAGTTTATGCAAGTTTGTTCTTCAAGGAGGTAGCTGGGATGCTGGTATTAAGTCGCAAAGAGGGCGAGAAGTTGTTGGTGGGTGAAAACATCACCATTGTGATCTCGAAGATTTCGGGCAATCGGGTAACGATTGGGATCGAAGCACCTCGAGATGTCAAAGTGGTGCGCGGCGAATTGGAACGACAAGTCGCTGCCGAGAGCAATGTTGCTGGCGACCGCAGTGCAGAACTTGACCGTATCGCCGTTGTCGAACGTGAGCGAATCTCGAGCGAGAGTCAAGTGTTTCATCTGCGACTGAAGATTGACAATGAGATGGTCGCGTTGCAGAAAGACGTTGGCTAACGCTTGGCTTACTCCAATCGTTGGTTTAGCTCGAGGAAGATATTCCTTGAAGCATGTAGTCGCGCAGGGCGGCCGGTTCCGGCCGCCGCCCCTACCCTGTTTGCTGGAGCAAGCGAAGATCGCGTCGAGTTTGAGGTCATAGCACGTTCACGCTAGGCTAGCTTTTTGAGCACGAGCTTATCGAGCACGAGCTTATCGAGCACGAGCTTATCGAGAGTCCACTCTTTCATTCGGCGTTAGTTCGCAATGACAACGTTTGCCTCGGGCATACGCAGGTTGAAAGGTTAAGCTCTCCTGGGCCGTTGACGTACGGTGGCAAGACGAATTAATTCTGGAATGTTTCTGGCATTCCATCCAATTCATATTCTGAAATCTCTGTTCTAAAATCGCTTCTAGAAGTTGTGGTCCAGGAATCTTGGACTGGACGACGTGCAGTCAACGACCATCTACCGCAGGGAACCTGAAGCTTTGGTCCGTTGGCCAAATAAGCTGCCGCTATCGCACGAAACGGCGGCGGTAAAAGAACTTGGGTTGCAAAGATCTTCAGTTGCGCAAATCCTCAGTTGCGTTGTAAAGCGGTCGCGAGAGACTGTAGTCTTACGCAGATTGCGGACTATTGTCCGTAGTTCTCCGGTGACATGCTGGTTCATCGGTTTGTCTTGAAAATGCTTTCTGAAGATGCGCTTTGAAGCCGGGTGCGATAACCAACTTGGTGCCTGGCACCCGAATGAACGCGGAATTTTTTTCGTGACTTCGAGCCTAATGACAAAGTGCCTGGCACTAAGTTCGCTGATCGACTATGCGCGGCATCTTGGCGGCTGATAACCAACTTGGTGCCTGGCATCCGAATGA